>NZ_CP133777.1:638571-957856 GCF_034347385.1 Actimicrobium sp. CCC2.4
AGCGCCAGTCGCCCAATGCGATCGCTTCGGACAGGCCGACGCCGACTTTCTGGTGATCGTTGAGCATTTTTTCGATCTGGTTGGCGTTGTCGCGCTTGACCCGCTCCATCTCGTCGGCAGTCGGCGGGTTCTTGCTGAAGTCCTCGATCGCGGCAGTCATCGCGGCGCGGACCGGTTCGATCGGATCGTCTTTCTTGACGACGGCACCGAGCAGTTGCAGGCCGGGTGCCACGCCGCTGACCGCGTAGTTGAATACTTGCGAGGCCTTGCCGGTTTCGACCAGCAGCTTGTGCAGACGACCATTCGGTGTGTCGCCGAGGATGTCGGCAGCGAAGGACAGCGCATCGCTGTCGGGATGCAGTGCACCCGGCATCTTGTAGCCGACGCCGACGATCTGGATATCGCCCTTGCGACGCACCGTGTAACTACGGTCGCCGTCCTGCGTCGGTTCGACGGTCCAGAACACCGGCAAGGTACGCGCCGGTTTTGGAATCGCACCGAAGGATTTGCTGATCCATCCCAGCGTTTTTTCGACATCGAATTTGCCGGCCACCAGCAGCACCGCGTTATCGGGCTGGTAGTAGGTGCGGTAGAAGGCCTGCAGATTGTCGATCCTGACGTTCTCGATATCGCTGCGGTTGCCGATCGTCGAATTGCCGTAGTTATGCCAGTCGAATGCCACGCTCTGCATGCGCTTGAGCATGACGCTGAACGGCGAATTCTCGCCGCTTTCGAATTCATTGCGGACTACGGTCATTTCGGAATCCAGGTCTTTTTTGGCGATGAAGGAATTGACCATGCGGTCGGCTTCCATCTCCAGCGCCCACTTCAGGTTGTCGTCGCTGGCCTGGAAAAATTCGTAATAGTTGGTGCGGTCGAGCGAGGTCGTACCGTTCATTTGCATGCCGCGCTGATTGAATTGCTGGACCACGCTGGGGTTCTTCGGTGCGCCCTTGAACATCATGTGTTCGAGTAAATGCGCCATGCCGGTTTCGCCGTAATTTTCATGCCGCGAACCGACCAGATACGTCACGTTGACGGTGACGGTCGGCTTGGTCACGTCCGGGAACAGCAGGACTTTCAGGCCGTTCTTCAAACGGTATTCGGTGATGCCTTCGATGCTGGTGATGCGGGTCACGCCAGCCGGCAGGGACGCGGCAATGGCCGTGTGCGAAAACAGCGCCAGCAGGAACAGCGCGCAGATGAATCGGTGCCAGCGTTGCAGCATGATGATTGCCTCAGTGTGGATGAATCGGGAGTACTAAAAACGTCAGGGGTGGCCGCAGACGCTGCAGCCAGCATCGCGACGCAATTTAATGGTGTTCCATTCCATGGTGCGTGCGTCCAGCATCTGCAGGCGACCGGTCAGCGAGGTGCCGATGCCGACGATGAGCTTGAGCGCTTCGGCAGCCTGCATGCTGCCGATGATGCCGACCAGCGGCGCGAACACGCCCATCGTCGCACAGTTGATGTCGTCGAAGCTTTGCTGCGGCGGGAACAGGCAGGCATAGCAGGGCGAGGCCGGGTCGCGCGCATCAAACACGCTGACCTGGCCATCGAAGCGGGTTGCCGCGCCCGACACCAGCGGCACCTTGTGGGCGACGCAAGCGCGGTTGATCGCGTGGCGGGTGACAAAATTATCGGTGCAGTCGAGCACCACCGTAGCGGTGCGGACCAGTGCATCAAGGCGCGCGTCGTCGAGCCGCTCGTCGAGCGCGACAATGACGATGTCAGGATTGATGGCCGCCAACGTCAGTCTGGCCGAGGCTACCTTGGGCTGGCCGATGCGGTCCGTCGTATGCACGATTTGCCGCTGCAAATTGGTCAGGTCGACCGTGTCGGGATCGGCCAGCGTGATCGTCCCGGTACCGGCTGACGCCAGATACAGCGCGGCCGGCGAACCAAGGCCGCCGGCGCCGATGATCAGCGCATGCGCGGCAGAAATTTTTTGCTGGCCATCGATGTCGATCTCGTCGAGCAGGATGTGACGCGAATAGCGTAGCAGCTGGTGGTCGTTCATTAGTCGGTCGGACTCCTGTAAAAAGAAAAGGCCGCATCGCTGCGGCCTTTTGTCAGCACGCAGCAATTACTTGTTGCTGCTGCCTTTCTTGTCTTCCTTCGGCTCGTCTTTTTTAAGGGTGTCTTTTTCCGGTTCTTTCTCGCCATCCTTGCGGACTTCCGGCTTCACCTTCGACAGTTGCACCGGCAGGCCCTTGAGCTGGTTCAGTGCCTGAGCCAGCTGGAAGTCTTCCTTGCTGCCGAACTCGAGCGGCTTGCGTTTCTTGTCGAGGGCTGCGGCGCGACGTGCTTCTTCAGCCTCATCGAAGGCCGGCTTGACGGCTTCGACGGCTGCCTTGTCGTTGCCATTGCTGAGATGTTTCTGCAAGTCCGACTCGTGCAGGCGGAAGCTGTTGAGACCATCGCCATCGGCATATTCATCGACCATCAAATCAGGCACGATACCCTTGGCCTGAATTGAACGGCCGTTCGGCGTGTAGTAACGCGCAGTGGTCAGCTTCACGGCGGTATCAGCCGAGAGCTGCCGGATGGTCTGGACCGAGCCCTTGCCAAAACTTTGCGTACCCATGATGGTGGCGCGCTTGTAGTCTTGCAGCGCACCGGCGACGATCTCGGAGGCCGATGCCGAACCGGCATTGATTAGCACGACCATCGGGACTTTCTTGACGGCGTCGGGCAGTTTGGCCAGCGAATCGCCAAGACCGCGCGCACCATAAAACTCACGGCGGGCGTAAAACGTCTGTTTGGAATCGGCCAGCTGGCCATTGGTCGTGACGATGACCGCATCCTTTGGCAGGAAGGCCGCCGACACGCCGATCGCGCCGGGCAGCACCCCGCCCGGATCATTGCGCAAGTCGAGCACCAGACCCTTGATATTGGGATCCTGGGTGTACAGCGCGGTAATTTTTTTGGCCATGTCATCGACCGTCGGTTCCTGGAACTGGGCCACGCGCACCCATGCGTAACCGGGCTCGACCATTTTGGATTTGACGCTCTGGACGCGGATTTCCTGGCGGACGATGGTGACGATGATCGGCTTGTCTTCATCCTTGCGGGCGATCGTCAACGTGATCTTGCTGTTCGGTTCGCCGCGCATTTTCTTGACGGCCTCGTCGAGCGACAATCCTTTGGTCGGCGTACTGTCGAGACGGGTAATCAGGTCGCCTGCTTTCAGGCCGGCGCGGTAGGCCGGTGAATCTTCGATTGGCGAGATGACTTTGACGAAACCATCTTCAATACCGACTTCGATGCCGAGCCCGACAAACTTGCCCTGCGTGCCTTCGCGCAGTTCTTTAAAGGCTTTTTTGTCCAGGTAGGCCGAGTGCGGATCAAGCGAAGCGACCATGCCGGAAATGGCTTCGGTCAGTAATTTTTTGTCGTCGACATTCTCGACGTAATCCGATTTGATCAGGCCAAACACATCGGCAAGTTGTCGCAACTCGTCGATCGGCAGTGGCGCGCCGACATTTTTTTGCGCCATGGCGTCGAATTGCATTGATCCTGCGATGCCGGCCATCACGCCTAATCCGATCAAGCCGATATTCTTGAGTTTAATGCTCATGTTTCACCTGGTAGTTACCCATCCTAGTGGGTCGAACGCACGGCCTTGATGCCGCATTTCAAAGTATAAGCCGGATTGTTCATTGCCGCCGCTGTTGCCCGCCGTGGCAATGGGGTCGCCACTTTTGACCGCATCGCCGGGTCGTTTCAGGACCGACTGGTTGTTGCCATAAATGGTCATGTACTGGCCGCCATGGTCGACGATGATCAGGTTGCCAAAGCCGCGCAGCCAGTCGGCAAAGACGACTTTTCCTTCGGCGATGGCACGGATCTCGGTGCCTTCGGCAGCGCGGATAAATAGACCTTTCGAGTCTGGCCCCTCGCCGCGTGATGCGCCGAAGCGGGTCACGATATCGCCCTTGAGCGGCAGCCGCAACTTGCCTCGCAGACCACTAAAATTAGTGCCCGCATTCTGGCCTTCGACGCCGGCTTCCGGGCGAAGTTCATTGCGCAAAGCAATTTTTTTGGGGGGCTCGTCATCGTCGATCGCATCCGGATTGCTCGCGCTTGCCTTCGTGGATGGCCGCGCGGGCTTCTTGTCTTGCAGCGCCTGTTTGCGCGCTTGTTCGGCTTGCGCGTCGGCCAGTTGTTTCTGGCGGCGTTGTTCGGCGGCAGCAGCGTCGGCCTTGCGCTGCGCTTCGATCAGCTCATCGAGCTTGCTGACCAGGCCGCTGAGGCGCTGGTCGTCACGTTTCAGGTCACTGGCTTGCTTGCGTTGCGATGCCAGCTTGGTCGACAGCGATGCCAGTAGCGTCGCGCGGCCTGCTTTTTCATTTTCCAGCGCGGTGCGCTGGTCGCGGGCTTCGACGACAATCTCGGCCAGCGCGCGGTGGGCTTCTTCGGCCTCGGCCTTGTTGTGCTCGATGGCCTGCAGGTTGCCGCGCAGCGTGCTGATCAGGGCGGCCTGGGCTTGCGAGACGTAACCGAGGTATTCGAGGTCGCGATTGATCCGGTTCGGGTTATCACCGGAGAGCAGCAGCTTGATGCGGCTGTCATTGCCGGCCACGTATTGGCCGCGTAGCAAACGCGATAACTGCGCCTGCTGGTCATCGACCAGCTTGGTCAGGCGGGTTTGTTCCTCCGATAATTGTGCCAGCCGGCGCTCGGTTCCGGCTTGCTCCGCATCGAGTTCATGCAGCGCGCGGTTGGCCTCCGAAATCGCCCGGGCAGACTTGCCCAACGCTTCAGTGGCCTTGTCGGATTCGGCTTCGGTCTGGTTGATCGTGCCCTGCAGCGTGCCGAGCTGTCGTTGCAGTTCGGTGCGCTGGGCTTGTGCAGCTTCCTTTTGCCGGCTGCGTTCGCTGGCCGTAGCCACACTGACCACTGCCAGGCAGGCAGCCGTCAGCGTCATCCGGAGTAACAGGGTTTTGAAAGAAGGCATCGGCCGGCGCGTCAGCGCGCCTTGCCCTGGTTGGCGACTGCATGCAAGGCCGCTTCGATGGCGGCCGTATCACCGAGGTAGTAGCTGCGGATCGGCTTCAGGTCGGCATCCAGTTCGTATACGAGCGGCTGGCCATTGGGGACGTTCAGACCGACAATGTCGTTGTCGCTGATGCCATCGAGCGATTTGATCAGTGCACGCAAGCTGTTGCCATGGGCCGAGATCAGGATCTGTTTGCCGGCGCGGATGGCCGGCGCGATGGTGTCTTCCCAGGCCGGCATGACGCGCTCGACGGTGTCTTTCAGGCATTCGGTGAGCGGGATTTGCGCAGGCTGCAGTCCGGCGTAACGCGGATCCTGATACGATGCACGCGGATCGGACGCTGCCAGTGGCAGTGGCGGGGTGTCGTAACTGCGCCGCCAGACCAGCACTTGCTCGTCGCCGTATTGCGCTGCGGTTTCGGATTTATTCAAGCCTTGCAACGCGCCGTAATGACGTTCGTTGAGGCGCCAGTCGTGTTCGATCGGGATCCACATCAGGTCCATTTCGTCGAGCGTCAGCCAGAGCGTGCGGATGGCGCGTTTGAGCACCGAGGTGTAAGCCAGGTCAAAGCTGAAGCCGGCCTCGCGCAGCAGTTTGCCGGCTTGGGTAGCTTCGGCGCGGCCCTTTTCGGTCAGGTCGACGTCGGTCCATCCGGTAAAGCGATTGTCGAGATTCCAGGTGGATTCACCGTGGCGCATCAATACGATTTTGTACATGGCAGGTAGGCAGTAGAGGGGAAATTGGAAGTGCATGGCAACGATTCGGATTCGTCGTGTCGCTTCTATTTTATAATGCGGCGATTGTTTTAAACCATTGGACCCTTGTGAAATTCTTGATCGATAACATCTTCCTTATAGCGCTGGTCGTCATTTCCGGCGGCGCACTGCTGTTTCCCTTGCTGCAGCAACGCGGCACCAAGGTCACGACACTGCAAGCGACCCAGATCATCAATCAGGGCAAGACGCTGATTCTGGATGTCAGTGATGCAGCCGACTTTGCCAAGGGCCACCTGCGCGAAGCAAAAAATATTCCCCTGAAAGATCTGACTACGCGCCTCGTCGAAATCGACAAGTTCAAGGCCAGGACGGTCATCGTCGTGTGCCCGAACGGCGTGCAGTCCTCGAAAGCGACAGCGCGTCTCAAGAGCGCCGGTTTCAATGATGTCCACAGTCTGAGCGGTGGACTCGCGTCTTGGCAGACCCAGGGTCTGCCGACCGTGAAATAACAGGAGTCACCACAATGACCGCACATGTTTTGATGTATAGCACCGGCGTTTGCCCTTATTGCACGATGGCCGAACGACTGCTCAAATCCAAAGGCGTCGAGGAAATCGAAAAAGTGCGTATCGACCTCGATATGGCACAGCGCGACGTGATGATGCAAAAAACCGGTCGCCGTACGGTGCCGCAGATTTACATCGGCGACACCCACGTCGGC
Organism: Actimicrobium sp. CCC2.4; assembly: GCF_034347385.1. NCBI lineage: Bacteria > Pseudomonadati > Pseudomonadota > Betaproteobacteria > Burkholderiales > Oxalobacteraceae > Actimicrobium > Actimicrobium sp. CCC2.4. The sequence goes on from NZ_CP133777.1 coordinate 645,011, forward strand.
GGCTTCGACGACCTGGCCGCGCTTGAGCGTCTCGGTACGCTCGACGCCTTGCTGCAGGGCACCTGATCTTTACCGGCCGACGGCACGTGCCGCGGTCCCTTCAACCCAACTGAAAGTGCTTCATGGCTGACGAAATCCTGCAACCGATATTCCAGATCCAGCGCGTCTATCTGAAAGACCTGTCGCTCGAACAACCTAATTCCCCGGCGATTTTCCTGGAGCAGGAAGCGCCGACCATGGAAGTGGCCGTCGACGTCGGTGCCGAGCCACTGGCCGAAGGGATTTTCGAGTCGACCGTGACCATTACCGTCACCGCCAAGATCGGCGACAAAGTGGCTTTTCTGGTCGAAGGCAAGCAAGCCGGCATTTTTGAAGCCCGCAACATCCCGCAAGACCAGCTTGATCCGCTGCTTGGCATCGGCTGTCCGAATATCGTGTACCCGTATTTGCGCGCCAACATCGCCGATGCAATTACCCGTGCCGGTTTCCCGCCAGTCCATTTGGCCGAAATCAATTTTGAAGTGTTTTACCAGCAGCGCCTGCAGGCCTTGGCCGAACAGCAAAATGCCGCCAATCTGGTGATGCCGGACGGTGCGGCAACCACCCACTGATGCTGCGACCGGTATGCCACAGGCATGCCGGTTGCGCATTTCCCTTCGGAGTTGCGCAATGAAATCTGTTCGCTTGCATGGTGCCGCGGCACTGCTCTCGCTAAGCGCTTTCGGCCATGCCTACGCACTGGACTACCAATCAATTGGCGCTGCTCCGGCAGTGCTGTACGACGCGCCGTCGCAGCGTGGACGAAAAGTATTCGTCGCACCGCGCAACATGCCCGTCGAAGTCATTCTGACCTATGGCGAGTGGAGCAAGGTGCGCGATGCCTCGGGCGACTTGTCGTGGGTCGAATCCAAGCAACTCGATGCAAAGCGCCACGTGATCACCAGGGCCGCCGGCATCCGCGTGCGCACCGCCGCCGATGAGATGGCACCGGTGATTTTCAGCGTCGACAAGAGCGTGATACTGGAAATGGCCGAACCGTCTACAGCGGGTTGGGTCAAGGTCCGTCATCGCGATGGCCAGGGCGGTTTCGTCAAGTCGACCGATGTCTGGGGTGAGTAAATTGGGTCTGTCGCTGCGATGAACATCACGTTACTGGGCGCGGGTGCCTGGGGCACCGCGCTGGCCATGTCGCTGGCCGATCGGCACAATGTCCTGTTGTGGGGGCGCGATGCCGCCATGATGCAAGCCATCTCGGATCGGCACGAGAATGCCGCCTACCTCCCCGGCATCGCCTTGCCGCACTCGTTGCTTCTTACCGCTGATTTTGATGCCGCCATCGGCCATTGTGCCGACCATGATGGACTACTGATCGTGGCGTCATCGGTCGCCGGCTTACGACCGATTGCGCAACGACTTCCCGGGCGACCGCTGCCCAACCTGGTGTGGTTGTGCAAGGGTTTTGAAGAAGGTACCGGCCTGTTGCCGCACCAGATTGTGCAGCAGGTATTGGGCGATGACTTGCTGACCGGTGCCTTCTCGGGTCCCTCGTTTGCGATGGAAGTGGCACTTGGACTGCCGGGTGCGCTGGTCATCGCCTCGGCAAGCGCGACGTTGCGCGACACGGTGGTACAGGCGGTCCATGGGCCTCAGTTACGTATTTATGGCACCGATGATGTCGTCGGTGTCGAGGTCGGCGGGGCTGTTAAAAATATCCTGGCCATTGCTACCGGTATCGTCGATGGCATGGCGCTGGGGCTCAATGCCCGCGCGGCATTGATCACCCGCGGTCTGGCCGAAATCACGCGACTCGGTGTGGCGCTCGGCGGGCGCGCGGAAACCTTCATGGGACTGGCGGGTATTGGTGATCTGATCCTGACCTGTACCGGGGATCTGTCGCGCAATCGCAAGGTTGGTCTCGGACTGGCACAAGGCAAAACCCTTGATACGATCGTGCGCGAACTGGGGCATGTCGCAGAAGGCGTGCGGTGCGCGCGGGCCGTGCGTACGCTGGCAGCGAACCTGCAGATCGAGATGCCGATTACCGACGCGGTCGCTGGTGTGTTGTTCGACGGCAATGCGCCGAGCGAGACGGTAGCACTGCTACTGGCGCGGGAAGCGCGCAGTGAATCGGTTTAAATTCCGCGTTGCAATGGAATCGCTGCGTTTAAGTTAAATTGTGTCAAATTAATCGCAAGAGCGTGGTTTTTTACTATCAAATTTTCAAACCCGAGTTATTCTGACGGCATGTTTTATTGATAACTGAAAGATGCCATGAAAAAACTTATCTTGGGACTCGCGCTGGCTGCTTTCAGCCTGATGGCGCAGGCTGCAAATCTGGTGGCCAACGGCGGCTTCGACAGCGGACTGACCAACTGGGCGCAAAGTACCTTGCCTCCGGGCGAATCCGAAACACGTGAGGTTACCGATTTTGGATTCGGTGACTTTTTCTACTCCAACGGTAACACCGTCCCAAGCTCGATATCACAGTCAATTCAGACCGTCGCCGGCACTTTTTATGACCTGAGTTTTCAGCTGCGCGGTTTATCAAAGGACTCAACGCCGGTCATCAGCAATTCAAGCGTCATGTTTGGCGATTCAACTTACGTCCAGAGTACGTTCGACAGCGCTGCGCTCGCCGGGACATTCACTCCCTTTACCTATAAATATCTTGCTGGTCCGGGTACCAGCACGCTGCTGACCTTCACGTCAAGCAGCGACAATAGCTTCGTTCACCTCGACAATGTATCCGTTCAGGTCAGCGCGGTACCAGAGCCTGAAACCTACGCAATGATGTTGCTCGGTCTTGGCCTGATCGGTTATACGATGCAGCGCCGACGCAAGGCCTGACGCTGTTGGCCGGACCTGAAAACCTCGAGTCATCGGGGTTTTTTTTCGCCTGCAACATCTGTTGTTGCGGTCTGTGCGTACAAGGTCAGGTGCACGGCGGTGCGGCAGTCGGCAAGGGTGCGGCACTTTTCACGCATTCGGCACTCATATCGCTGGTATCGTTGCGCAAACCCTGCCTGGCGCGGCAACGCTGGCCAGTTTTGAGGCGGTGCCGTTTGCCTTTCCCTTATACTCAAGCCGATTCCATCATCCAACTCTTCATTCCTATGACTACTGTCTTTCCTGTTGCTCGCCGTCGTACTCTTCGCGCCGCTGTTGCACGCGGGTTCACCCTGATCGAAATCATGGTCGTCGTCGTTATTATGGGCATTCTCGCCGCGCTGGTGGTGCCCAAGCTGATGGGGCGTACCGACGACGCCCGCGTCACTGCCGCCCGCCAGGATATTGCCACCGTGATGCAGGCGCTGAAGCTCTACAAACTCGATAACCAGCGCTACCCGACCACCGAGCAAGGCTTGTCCGCACTGGTGATCAAGCCGACCAGCGGCCCCGACGCACGTGGCTGGAAAACCGGTGGCTACATCGACAAGCTGCCAAAAGACCCATGGGGCAATCCCTACCAGTACCTGTCACCCGGCATCAAGGGCGAAGTCGACGTATTGTCGTTTGGTGCCGATGGCCAGAGCGGCGGGACCGGTAATGATGCCGATATCGGTTCCTGGGATCTGTAACCCATCCCCATGCCGAGCTCCAGCCGTTTCGTCCGTCGCCCGTCGCGTGGTTTTACGCTGCTGGAATTGCTGGTCGTCATGGTCATTGCCGGCGTGATGCTGGGTGTCGTGTCGTTCAATGCGATGCCCAGCGCGCGCCAGGTTCTGGAAACCGACGCCAGGCGTATCGCCTTGCTGCTGCAACTGGCCCGCGACGAAGCGATCGTACGCAACAGTCCGGTGGCGTTCGAAGCCGATGCCGGGCGCTATCGTTTCCTGGTGCGCACCAACAACGTCTGGCAGCCGATCGAAAAAGACGATCTGCTGCGCGAGAGGGCTTTCCAGCGTGCGCCGTTGACCTTGCTGATCAATCCGCCGCTGGCACCTGTCAGCGGTCCGATGCGTATCGTGTTCGGCCGTGAACCGGTCGACAAGCCGTTCGTTTTGACGTTGGCGACCGATGAGGCACGGGTAGATATCCGTGCCGACGGTATCGGCCACTTCGTGGTGGAGTGACGGCGCATGTATCCATACCGTTCCCGTTCCTGCTCCACTGGTTTTACGCTGCTTGAAGTACTGGTCGCACTGGTCATCGTCGGCACGGCGCTCGGTGCCAGCTTGCGCGCGGTCGGCAGCCTGACCCAGAACAGCAACGACTTGCGCGCTGCCATGATGGCGACCTGGTCGGCAGAAAACCGGCTCACTGAAATCCGCCTCGCTCGCAGCTATCCAGCGTTGGGTAAAACGGCGTTCGAATGTCCGCAGGCAGAAATGCGACTGGTCTGCGAGCAGGAAGTGCTGTCGACACCAAACGTCAATTTTCGCCGGGTCGAAGTCAGTGTCTACGATGCCCGTTCGCCGACCCGGCGCATCATCAAACTCAATCAGCTTGTCAGTGTTTAAGCATTCGCACCCGACCCGGCACCGGCAGCGTGGCTTCACGCTGGTCGAACTGCTGGTCGCCATCACCATCCTGGGTGTCATCGCCGTGCTCGGCTGGCGTGGCCTCGACAGCATCGTACGCGCCCGTGTCGCGCTGACCAGCGACCTCGAACAAACGCGCGGCATGCAACTGGCGTTTGCCCAGATGCAAAGCGATTGCGGCCTGATTGCCGATGCCGTGGTGCTTGGCGACCGGCCCAATTTGCTGTCGGACCAGGGGCGCTTGCTGCTGGTGCGCAAGGTCTATGCAGAAAACCAGCCGACCCGGTTGCAAGTCATCGCTTATCGCTTGCGCCAGGGCGCGCTGATGCGCAGCGAATCCGCTGCCACCCGTGACCTCGATCAGCTCGATCAGTTCTGGCAAGCCGCCAGCGCCGACACCGATAGCGGCAGCAGCGTGACCCTCAAGACCGGCGTCGATGCGATGACCATCAAGTCGTGGGACGGCAATGCCTGGAACATGGTGCAGCCGGCTGCCGCGGCAACCAACGTCGTCACGACCGTGCCTGGCGCAGTAGCGCCGCCGGCCATCATGAAGGGCTTGCAGGTCACCTTGCAGCTCAATGAACAGCAAGTCCTGCTGGTCAAGGCCTTCCTGCTGGGGGCCGTATGAAAAATACCTGCCGTCTGCAGCGGCAACGCGGCGTTGCCGTGATCACCGCACTGTTGCTGACCACGCTTGCCGTCACCATCGTGGCCAGTCTGTTCTGGCAGCAGCAAGTGCAGGTGCGCTCGATCGAAAACCAGCGCACCCAGTTACAAAAGCAATGGATTTTACGCGGCGCGCTCGACTGGTCGCGCCTGATCCTGCGCTCGGATACCAATCAGGTCGATTACCTCGGCGATCCGTGGGCGATCCCGCTGGAAGAAGTCCGCCTCGACGAATTTGTCGAAAATGGCAAGCAGGATGCCGACGCCAGCAGTGCCATGCTGTCCGGCTACATCGTCGATGCGCAATCGCGCCTGAATGTGAATGCGCTGGTCCGCAATGGCGGCGCGCTCAGCCCGCCCGATGTGACGGCTTTTGCGAAATTGCTCAACAGCCTGCGGATTCCCTCGGCCAATGCACTGACCAATGCGACAGTGAGTTACCTGTTGACGGCTCGCCAGCCGCAAACCACGGTGGTGCCCACCAGCGGATCAACCACCACCACGCCGGGCAGCACGACCAGCACCAACAACACTTCGCAGTCCCAAGCCGTCGCGCACATGATGCCGCTGACCCAGCTCGACGACTTGCTGGCGATACCGGGTTTTACCGAAGAGACGCTGCTCAAGCTCAAGGACTACGTGATTGTCCTGCCGTTTAGCGATAGCAAGATCAATGTCAATACGGCCACTGCCGAAGTCTTGTCTGCTGTGATTCCGGGACTGGGGCTGTCCGATGCTGCCACGCTGGTGGCCAGTCGCGAGCGAGCCTATTTCAAGGATGCGGCAGATTTCACTAATCGGCTACCCGCAACCAACGCGGCGCGCGCAACCAGCGCGGTGTCGCTCGATGTCAAAACCGAGTACTTCCTTGTCAACGGCAAAGTGAAGCTCAATAATGCGGTACTGGAAATCCAGTCGCTGGTGCAGCGGCGCGGGTCGGTAGTCACGGTCCTCTGGACCCGAGAAACCTAAAAAGCGAACGGAACCTCTTGAGCACACTCTACATTCGCCTGTTATCGAAAGCCGCCGCCGACTGCCTCGACGAGCCCGGTCAGCTGGGCTGCGCGTTTGCGCTGGTCGCCGACGGCGGCAGCATCGAGCGCGAAGGCGCCGCCGTGCTGGCCGATCTGCGCCCCGTCATTGCCCAGTCCCAGCGTGTGACGCTGTTGCTGGCCGCCAGTGACGTGACCTTGTTGCGCATCCGTGTGCCACCGTTGTCGGCGGCAAGGCTGCGCACCGCGCTACCCAACATGCTCGAAGAAAAACTGATGACCGATCCGGCCGAATGCGTCATCGTCGCCGGCGGCACTGCAGATGGCTTACGCACCGTCGCGGTCGTGCAGCGCGCCTGGCTGGAACGGCTGGTGCACCTTTTTACCGGGCTCGGTGCCCGGCACCTCAGCGCATTGCCAGCGCAGTTGTGCGTTCCGCATCAGGCGGGTGTCGTATCTGCCGTGATTGTCGAACATGCCGCTGACCTGGAACTGGTGATCCGGCTCAATGAGCAGGACGGTCTTGGGATTGCCGTCTTGCCCGATCAGGCCGCCAGCGCGTTGCAGGAAACTTTGCAAACGCTGTGCGCGGTGGTGCCGCAAGCGCCGATCGCCTTGTATCTCACGCCATCCAGCGTGCCGGCTTGCCAGGCTTTGCTGGAGGACGGCCAGCATGAGCGCATCACGCTCTTTGCCGACAACTGGTTGCGCTGGGTCACGGCTGCCCGCGGCGTCACGCTGAACCTGATGAACGGACTGGGTGTGGCCGGGGGCAGCGGCCTGAACTGGCAGCCATGGCGCTGGGCCATCGGCCTGGCTGCGGTCGCTTTGCTGGTCAACGTGACCGCGCTCAATGTCGAGTGGTTACGCATGAAGCGCGAAGCCAACGGGCTGCAAGGCAGCATGATCCAGACCTACAAGACCGCCTATCCGAAAGAGACCGCCATCATCGATCCGGTCGTCCAGATGCGCCAGAAAATCGCCGCTGGCCAGCGCGCCTCCGGCCAGGCGGCGCCGGATGATTTCACCAGCCTGCTGGCTGCGTTCAGCGAGGCCTGGAACAGCGTCATGCAAGGCAATCAGTCGCTGGTGATTGCCGGCATCGAATACCACGACCGTGGTTTGCTGATCAAGCTCAAGCCCGACGCGCAGCCACCGCTGGACCAGATCAAGGCGGCGCTGACGCAGCGTCAGCTCAGCCTGTCGCAACAAAATGCCGGTGTCTGGCAGATCAGGAGCAGTAAATGAGCAACGCAAGCATGTCGGCCAATTTGCGCGCCAGTATCCGCAGCGCACGCGATTCGGCGGCCGCTTTCTGGAACGACCGCAGTGCGCAGGAGCGTAAGCAATTGCTGGTTATCGGTAGCGTGATCCTGCTGGCCTTGGTGTACCTGCTGCTGATCGATCCGGCCTTGTCGGGCCGCGCCCAATTGCGCAAGAGCCTCCCGGAGTTGCGCCAGAAAGCCGCCGTGATGCAGCAACTGGCGCGTGATGCGGTAGCGCTGTCGTCCATCGTCGCGCCACCGCCGCCGGTGCTCTCGAAGGAAGGCATGGAAACCTCGCTCGCCACGCGCGGTCTGAAGTCGCAAAGTGTTGTCGTGACCGATGACGTGGTGCGCATCCAGCTGTCATCGGTATCGTTTGCGGCGCTGGTCGACTGGCTCGGCGAGGTGCAAAAAACCGTCCGGCTGTCAGTCATCGACACCAGCATCACCGCCCAATCGGCCAGCGATACGGTCAATGCCACGCTGACCTTGCGCCAGCAGAAGAGCGAGAGCCGCAGTGAGTGAGCAGCCGCGGCGCTGGCCGCGTGTCGTACTATGGTTGCTCGCGGCAATGTTGATGGTGATCCTCACGGTGCTGGTATTTTGTCCGGTCAGCTGGATGGCGCTACTGCTCGAAAAACAGACTGCCGGTCGCCTGACGCTGGGCGATCCGCAAGGTTCACTGTGGCGCGGCTCTGCTTTTATCGGCGGGGCAGCGGGTAATAACGAACCGGTGACGGCGTTGTTGCCGGGCCGGTTTTCATGGCAGTTATCGCCGCTGGTACTGGTAGGACGGGTTGACCTGACGCTGGAGAATCCGGCGGCACTGACCAGTCCGGTACAGGTCACCGGCAGCTGGAACGCCTGGACCGTCAGTCCGGCCGTGCTGACCTTGCCGGCAGAGCGACTCGCCGGTCTGGGCGCGCCGCTCAACACGGTGCAACCCTCCGGCGTGATGCAGCTATCGTGGGGGCCACTGGAACTGGCGCGCAATGGTCCGCAAGTCGAACTGACCGGTAGCACGACGCTGAACTTGCGTGATGTTGCCTCGCGGATGTCGCCGGTGCGACCGTTGGGCAGTTACACCGTACAGATGGACTGGCAAGGCAGCAAAGCCAGTCTGCAACTGAAGACCCGGCGCGGACCACTGCTGCTTTCTGGCGATGGTTCACTTACCAACGGCCGATTGCAGTTTTCAGGCATCGCAGAAGCTGAAGCCGGCCACCAGGACAAGCTGTCCAATCTACTCAATTTGCTGGGTCGGCACCGTCGAGACGGTGATCGCGACGTTATCGCGTTAGAGTTCAAATAATGGAAAATACCCTCGTGCACACATACCACTCCGCTCCCCCTATCCTGCCAAGATGGCGCCGGATCAGCGCCGCCGTCCTGCTTTTGTGCGCAGTGGCCGGTATCCCCCAACCGCTGCTGGCCGCCGATCCGCCTGCCGGCTCTGCCGTGATGAACTTCGTTGGTGCCGATATCGAGTCGGTGATCAAGGCGGTCGGGCAGTACACCAGCATGACCTTTATTATCGATCCGCGCGTCAAGGGCACCATCAGTCTGGTATCCGAAAAGCCGGTGACGAAGGCACAAGCCTTCAGCCTGCTGACGTCGGCGCTGCGCTTGCAGGGCTATGCGGTGGTGATCGGCGAGGATTTCGCCAAGGTCGTACCGGAAGCCGATGCCAAACTGCAGGCCGGTCCGTCGCAGGGACTCAGCGTCAAGGGCGACCAGATTGCAACGCAGATATTCCGGCTCAATTACGAATCGGCAGCCAATCTGGTGACGGTACTGCGGCCGCTGATTTCGCCGAACAATACGATCAATGCCAACCCCGGCAACAACTCCCTGGTGATCACCGATTACGCCGACAACCTGCGTCGCCTCGGCAAGATCGTCGCCGCGCTTGATGCGCCGGCCAGTGGCGATGTCGATATCGTGCCGATCCGTTATGCGATCGCCAGCGACCTCGCGCAAATCGTCTCGCGCCTGCTCGACGCCGGCACCACGCCGGGTGTCGCCGATGGTGGCAAGGTTAGTGTGCTCGCCGACAGCCGCACTAACTCGCTGATCATTCGCGCACCGTCGCAGGGGCGCGCCAATCTGGCCAAATCGCTCATTGCCCGTCTCGATCAGCCAACTGCGCAACCGGGCAACGTGCATGTGGTCTACCTGCGCAATGCCGATGCAACCAAGCTCGCGCAAACCTTGCGCTCGGTGATGACCAACGACACGTCGGTGCAGCAGCAATCGCAATCGCAGCAGCAGTCACAACAGCAGCAAGGGTTCGGCCAGAGCCAGGGCCAGGGCCAGGGTGGCAGCACGACCGGTAGCAGCCTGCAGCCACTGCAACAAAGCAATTCACTGTCGAACCAGCCATCTTCCGGCGGTAGCGGTGGCGGTGCCGCTGGTTTCATCCAGGCGGACGCCACCACCAACACGCTGATCATCACCGCCAGCGAAGCGGTCTATCGCAATTTGCGCGTCGTCATCGACCAGCTCGATGTGCGTCGCGCACAGGTCTACATCGAATCGCTGATCGTCGAAGTCTCGGCCAAGAAAGCTGCCGAGTTCGGGATTCAGTGGCTCGGGCTGAGCGGTAATTCGACCAGCAACTACCGGGTCGGTGCCGCCAGCACGTTTTCGACCGATAACATCGCCGGTCTTGCTGCTGCCTCCAAGGCGGGGACGGTTCCTGCGGTCGGTGCCGGCCTGACCCTGGGTGTTTTCCGCCAGATTAACGGCGCGCTCGGCCTGGGCGCATTGGCCCGGGCACTCGAATCGGACGATGGCACCAACATTCTGTCGATGCCGAACCTGATTACGCTGGACAACGAAGAAGCCCGCATCATCGTCGGCCAGAATGTCCCGTTCATTACCGGGCAGTACACGACCCAGGCATCGGGCGGCGGCAGCGGCGTCAATCCGTTCCAGACCGTCGAGCGCAAGGACGTCGGTTTGCAGCTGCGCGTGCGGCCACAGATTTCCGAGGGCGGCACGGTAAAGATGGCGATTTATCAGGAAACCTCGGCCGTGCAGAGTTCCACCAACACCGCCGGCATCATCACCAGCAAGCGCTCGATTGATACCAATGTGCTGGTCGATGATGGCCAGATCGTGGTGCTAGGCGGACTGATCGAAGACACGCTTGAAGATGGCAACGAGCGCGTGCCGGGTCTCGGCGATTTGCCGGTGGTCGGCAACCTGTTCAAGTACCAGAAACGCAATCGCACCAAGACCAACCTGATGGTGTTCCTGCGCCCGACCATCATCCGCAGCAACGAGCAAAGCCTGAGTCTGTCGGGCGACCGCTACGACCTGATGCGCAAGGTCCAGCAGCAATCCCAGCCGGCCGAGTCGGCCGTATTGCCGAACATGATGACGCCGACCTTGCCGCTGATGGACAACGGCTTGCCGGGTGGCGGCAATCTGGTGCGGCCGATTGCGCCGGCACAGGGTTTGCCACCGAAGGTGACGCCTGATCCGGCACCGATCCAGAACTAACCCGAGTCCAACGAGCAGCCATGATAGATGCACGACTTTTGCCTTACGCTTTTGCCCGCGACTTTGCGTTGCTGGCCCATCGCCAGTCGCCCGATAGTGCCGTCGAGGTCTGGGTGTCTGATGCCACCCAGGCCACGGCGGTGGCCGAGGTCAGCCGGCGCTTTGGCCGCATCAAGTTGCGCACGATGCCGCACGGCGAACTCGAGGACGCGATTGCCCGGGCCTATGCCGGTTCCGGTGGCGACGCCGCACAAGTGATCGATGAGTACGAGTCCGACCTCGATCTCAACAAGCTGATGCTGGACATGCCCGCAGTCGAAGACTTGCTCGAATCAGCCGACGATGCGCCGGTGATCCGGATGATCAATGCGCTGCTGACACAGGCGCTGCGCGAAGGCGCATCCGATATTCATATCGAGCCCTTCGAGCAGATTTCAGTGGTGCGCTTTCGTATCGACGGCACGCTGCGCGATGTCGTGCGTCCCAAGAAAGCCATCCATGCTTCGCTGATTTCGCGCATCAAGATCATGGCCCAGCTCGATATTGCCGAAAAGCGTTTGCCGCAGGATGGCCGGATCACGCTGCGGGTGGGCGGCAAGCCGGTCGACGTGCGCGTCTCGACCTTGCCGACCGGTCATGGCGAACGCGCGGTATTGCGCTTGCTGGACAAGGAAGCCGGCCGCCTTGACCTCGAACATCTGGGCATGAGCGACGCGGTGATGCCGCAGTTCGACGCGCTGATCAGCCAGCCGCACGGCATCGTGCTAGTGACCGGTCCGACCGGTTCCGGCAAAACCACCACGCTGTATGCGGCGCTGTCGATGCTCAATGTCTCGACCACCAACATCCTGACGGTCGAAGACCCGATCGAGTACGAACTGGCCGGAGTGGGCCAGACCCAGGTCAATCAGCGTATCGACATGACGTTTGCCAAGGCGCTACGGGCGATCCTGCGGCAGGATCCGGACGTCATCATGATCGGCGAAATCCGTGATCTTGAAACCGCGCAGATCGCGGTGCAGGCATCGCTCACGGGGCATCTGGTGCTGGCGACCTTGCATACCAATGATTCGGCGGCGGCCGTGACGCGCTTGCTCGATATGGGAATCGAACCTTTCCTGCTGTCGTCATCGCTGCTGGGCGTGGTCGCGCAACGGCTGGTGCGCAAGCTGTGCACCGAATGCCGTGTGTTCGATGGCACTTACTGGCAGGCGGCGGGTTGCGATAAATGCGGCCAGACCGGATATCAGGGGCGGGTCGGTGTCTACGAACTGTTGCGCACCACCGAAGCAATCCGGGCCCAGATCCACAACCAGGCTTCCGAAGCCGACATCCGTAATGCGGCCCAGCGCGATGGCATGCGCACCATGCGCGAAGATGGCGAGCGCTGGCTCGCCAACGGCGTCACCACGCAGGCAGAATTGCTGCGCGTCACCAAGGATTAACGCGTGCCGGCATTTCGCTACGAAGCTGTCGACGACGACGGCAAAACCAAAAAAGGCGTGCTCAACGCCGATAGTGCCCGTGCGGCCAGAGCCGATCTGCGCAGCCAGGGCATGACGCCGATTACGGTCGGGGCAATTGCATCGCAGGTCGATGCCTCCGGCCAGACCAAGGCGCGCAGCTTTGGCGATAAATTGTCGACCAATGAACTGGCCTTGTTCACGCGTCAGCTGGCCAGCCTGCTTGAAGCCAGCTTGCCGTTGGAGCAAGCGTTTTCGGCCTTGCTGGAGCAAGCCGAACGGACGTATTTGCGCGACCTGATCGCTTCGATCCGCTCGGAAGTCATGGGCGGATCGTCACTGTCGGATGCGCTGTCCCATCATCCGCGCGACTTCGCCGACATCTACCGCGCGCTGGTCGCCTCCGGCGAGCAGATCGGCCAACTGGCCAAGGTGCTGTCACGGCTGGCCGATTACATCGAGCGCCGCAATGCGCTGGTCCAGAAGGTCAAGCTGGCTTTTACCTATCCGGCCATTGTCACCGTGGTGGCGTTCGCCATCGTGATTTTTCTATTGACTTATGTGGTGCCGCAGATCGTCTCGGTATTCGCCAATACCAAGCAGAAATTGCCGCTACTGACGGTGCTGATGCTGGCGGTGTCGGACTTCGTGCGCAACTATGGCTGGATGGTGCTCGTCGTAGCGATCGCATTTGGTTTCGCCTGGCGCACGGCACTGAAAAATCCCGAGATCAAGCTGCGCTGGCATACCTGGCTGCTGACGGCGCCGCTGTACGGCAAGTTCGAGCGCAGCCTCAACACTGCCCGGTTTGCCAGCACGCTGGCAATCACCACAGGTTCCGGCGTACCGATCCTGCGCGCCTTGCAGACCAGTCGGGATACGCTGTCGAATGTCGCGATGCGATTGCAGGTCGAAGAGGCCGCCAACAGCGTGCGCGAAGGTGTCGGGCTGGCGCGCGCGTTGTCGGCACACAAGCACTTTCCGCCGATGCTGATCCACATGATCCGTGCAGGCGAAATCACCGGTGAATTGCCGGCGATGCTGGAGCGCGCATCGAACGCTCAGGAGCAGGATCTGGAACGACGCGCCCTCACTATTGCCGGCCTGCTGGAACCGGCGCTGATCCTGGCGATGGGCGTGGTAGTTCTGCTGATTGTGCTGGCGGTACTGATGCCTATTATTGAAATTAACCAGCTGGTGAGGTAATGATGACGACTCGAACAACTCCCGTAGGCAGTTGGCTGCATCTGGAAGGAATCGCATGAAGCGCATGCCGCTAGTCGCCAGTTTTTTCCTGTTCATGGCACTGTGCGCGTCCGCTACGTACTGGACGCTGCAATTCATGAAGCCGCCGCAACGACCGATGGTCGCCGTGGCACAAACCAATCAGGGAGATGCGTCGCTGGAAGTAGCCGCCGGCCTGTTCGGCGGACGTGCTGCGAAGGTGGCACTGGCCAGTAATTTCCAGCTCAAAGGCGTGGTGGTTGCCGGCAATGCCAGCGAGAGCGTCGCCATCCTGGTCGCTGATGGCAAACCGCCGCTGGCCAGTCGTGTCGACAGCGAGGTCATTCCCGGAGTCGTCGTCAAGGAAGTCCATCCCCGCTACGTGCTGCTTTCCGAAGGCGGTATCGTCAAGCGGGTCGAGTTGCAGGAAAGCGGCAAGACGTCGATGCAGCAGGTGAACCTGTCCACCGTGCCACCGCCGTTGATGATGCAGCCGATCGCCCAGCAACCGCCGGCACGGGCTGCGCCAGCGATGCCGGCAACCCTGGTGACGCCGACCGACCAGCAAGCATTGCCTGTCATGCCGCCACCGCAAGTAGAGCAGGAAACCGACACGCCACCGAATGTCCCGCCCGGCATGTCACCGAATGCCGGTGGTAGCGTGCCGAATCAGGGTAACGGCGCGATGCGCGCCCGGCCCGAGCCGGGTCGCCCCAATTAGGTCATCATCCCGTGCCAACTACAGCACGTAGCGCGACAAGTCCTCGTTGACCGCCAGCGCACCCAGGCGCTCGTCGACGTACGGTGCCGTGATATTGACGGTCTCGCCATTGCGCTCTGTCGCGTTGAACGACATGTCTTCGAGTAATTTTTCCATCACCGTGTACAGGCGGCGTGCGCCGATGTTTTCGGTTTTTTCATTGACCGAATAGGCAATCTCGGCGAGCCGGCGTATGCCGTCGTCACTGAAGGTGATGGTCATGTTCTCGGTTGCCAGCAAGGCTTGATATTGTCGGGTCAGGCAGGCATCGGTGCCGGTCAGAATGCGCTCGAAGTCGGCGATCGACAGGGACTCAAGCTCGACCCGGATCGGAAAACGTCCCTGCAATTCCGGTATCAGGTCGGACGGTTTTGCCAGATGAAACGCGCCCGATGCAATGAACAGAATATGGTCCGTGCGGATCATGCCGTACTTGGTATTGACTGTGGTGCCTTCGACCAGCGGTAGCAGATCGCGCTGCACGCCGGCCCGCGAGACTTCGGCACCGCCGGTTTCGGAGCGGCTGGCGATTTTGTCGATTTCATCGAGGAACACGATACCGTTCTGTTCGACATTGGTGATGGCCTTTTGCTTGAGCTCGTCTTCATTGAGCAGCTTGCCGGCTTCTTCTTCGACCAGCAACTTGAGCGCTTCCTTGACCTTGACCTTGCGCTTTTTTTTGCGATTGTTGCTGACGCCGGAGAACATCGTCTTGATCTGTTCGGTCATTTCTTCCATGCCGGGCGGCGCCATGATATCCATCTGCGGTCCACTATCGTTGACCTCGATTTCGATCTCGTGCTCGTCGAGTGAACCTTCGCGCAAGCGTTTGCGAAAGGTCTGTCGGGTCGTGCTGCCGGCCGCCGGTGTACCGTCGCTCGCTATCGGCTGGATGCCGAAGTCGCGTGCGGGCGGCACCAGGATATCGATGATCCGGTCTTCGGCCGCATCGCCGGCACGCTCACGTACCTTGCGCATTTCGGATTCGCGGGTCTGCTTGATGCCGATGTCGATCAGGTCGCGGATGATGGTGTCGACGTCGCGTCCGACATAGCCGACTTCGGTAAATTTGGTGGCTTCGATCTTGATGAACGGGGCATCAGCCAGGCGTGCGAGGCGACGCGCAATTTCGGTTTTGCCTACGCCGGTCGGTCCGATCATCAGGATGTTTTTCGGCGTAATTTCGTGGCGCAGCGGTTCGCCTACTTGCTGCCGGCGCCAGCGGTTACGCAGCGCGATAGCGACAGCACGCTTGGCGTTGGCCTGGCCAACCACGTGCTTATCGAGTTCGGTCACGATTTCTTGTGGAGTCATATTCATCAGCGTATGGGTCGGTGTCATTCCAGCGTCTCGATCGTATGGGAAAGATTGGTATAGATACACAGTTCGCCGGCAATCGTCAGCGATTTCCGGACAATTTCGGCGGGCGACAATTCGGTATTTTCTTGCAATGCCTTGGCCGCGGATTGGGCAAACGCACCGCCCGAGCCGATCGCACCGATGCCATCCTCCGGCTCCAGCACGTCGCCGTTGCCGGTGATGACCAGCGTGGTTTCATGGTCGGCGACCAGCAGCATCGCTTCGAGGCGGCGCAACATGCGGTCGGTGCGCCAATTCTTGGCTAGTTCGACCGAGGCCCGCATCAGGTTGCCCTGGTATTTTTCAAGTTTGGCTTCGAACAGTTCGATCAGCGTGAATGCGTCGGCTGTGCCACCGGCGAATCCTGCCAGGACCTTGCCGTTATAGAGCTTGCGCACTTTGCGCGCAGTACCCTTCATGACGATATTGCCGAGCGTGACCTGACCGTCCCCGCCGAGTGCTACGAGCTTGCCGCGTCGTACCGACAGGATGGTCGTGCCGTGAAATTGTTCCATGTCACCCTTTCAAAAGTCGTCTGCAGTGACCGGTTGCTGATGAACCAGATCACGGCGCTAGACAAAGAAATGGGGTTGGGATGGTCGATTGCAAGCCGGAGTCGGCCGCGGTGGTTATTCTTTGCGCGGAATGATGCGGGCGATTTCGCGCAAGCCCATGACATTGAACAATGCGGTGACCAATTGATTGACGTTATGCAATTCGATGATGCGGTCGTTTTTTACCAGCGGTGCGAGGCAACTCAGCAACTGGCCTGCTGCACTGAAATCGACCCGGGCGAGATGCTTGCAATCGATGATGGCAGGATTGTGCCGGGCGGCATACAGGGTAATTTCATTGATCAGATCAGACTTGCCATCGACCAGAGTGGGCATCAGAAAGACATTTTCCGGTATCCGGGCCGGATTAGCGGGCGCGACGGGCAAGGCGGGCGGAGCAATAAAGGCCGGTGGCGAGACTTCGAACAGCACACAGTAATCGATACTGGTGTCTTCGAAATCCTGTTGCCGGTTCTGCAACTGCAGTAGTTCCAGTAGTAACAGCCAGGCTGCTTCGGTGTCTTCGCGCAGACCTGTTTCACAGAGCGCACGCACCCGGTCTGATAGTTCGCTGGCATGGATCAGTGCGACGGAATTACCTGCCTGTTGCAATTGCTTCAGGGTTTCAAGCAACATCGTGCAACCCTCGCGGGTGATGGTGCCGACGCTGGTGAAGTCGAGTTGCAGGATGGAATTGCTGGTGCTCAGCTTACGGACACGGTCGAGTTGCTTCAGGATGGACGCATCCAGATCTCCGGACAGGGCGAAGATGGCGCTGAAGGGCAGCATGGTAGTACTCGACACAGGCTCGTCCTGTGTCGAAGCCATCCAGGTCGGTGGTGAGCGTTCGAATTTGCTGGCGTAATCTGCAGCAAGCTTTTCGAAGACGGCCTGCCGGCCGGTAATTTGGTACAAATCGAACAGCATGGCCCAGACCGTGCGGGACGCTTCGCCGATCTGGTCGTCTTCGATGGCGTCTAGCAGCATACTTTCAACGATCTCGTTTTGATCATTAGCAAAGAGAATTGCGGCTTCGTCGATAATCGGCGCGGTTTCGGATAAGGCTAGTTCTATTTTGTGTAAGCCCACGTCTCCGCCCAGCAGGAAATCGGTCGACATGACTAGGCCCGGCAGGGTGTCGGGGAATTGCTCCGCTGTGGCTCGCTCAGAATGCTTGCGGTCGCCCGCCTGGCTGGATCCGCCAGGCTTCGCTGGGGTCTGCGTGGGTACGCTGCGTGCTGCCGGCGCGATCCCTGGCGGGCGTGTCAGCTCATACGACATTTCAGTTTCGATGGCGTCGATTTTCAGTGCAGTTTTGCGTGCGGCGTCGCGTTGCACGCCTTGGGAGCTGGCAATACGTTCGGCTGAAATGGCGGAATCTACCGGTACAACGCGATCGTTTCTCTGTCGACGGGGCGCGTCAATTTCCGAGATCGGAGAAACATCTCGTCGATTTTTTTTGCCTAGAAATGAAAAAAACCCCACGGCATTCCTGAAAGTTTGACTGGTTGTGGCGAGCTATAAAAGTACGCACTTGAGTATTGAGCAGTCTGCTTTTGTCCGGCATGACGTCTCCCTTACTGCGCGCCTCTTCCTTGTGTTGTTGTAGCTACATGTCCTTACGGCCCTTCCGGCATTGACTGATGCATTTGCCGGAACGGGGATGCTTCAGGCGTTAATGACTTAATCGCCGTACAACTTTTGCTTCAATTCGCGCCGCTGCTGGGCTTCCAGCGATAGCGTCGCTGTTGGTCTGGCCAGCAGCCGCGGGATACCGATTGGTTCACCGGTTTCTTCGCACCAGCCATATTCGCCGCTATCGATGATGCCGATAGATTGCTGTACTTTTTTCAGTAGTTTGCGTTCACGGTCACGCGTCCGTAATTCCAGTGCATGTTCTTCTTCGATAGTTGCACGGTCGGCAGGATCCGGTACCAGCACGGTTTCACGCAGATGCTCTGTGGTTTCGCCAGCATTTTTCAGGAGGTCTTTTTCGAGTTGCTGCAAACGGGCTTTGAAAAACGCCAGCTGCGCTTCGTTCATGTAGTCTTTCTCGCCCATCTTGAGCAATTGCTCTTCGGTCAGCAAGGCACCGTCGGAGGACGCGGAAGAAGTTGTTTTGGTTGTCTTGGTTGCCACTTCGGTTACTTTCGAGACTGCAGTTCGTTGGATATTACCCTCAAATCCGCCGCTGGCATTGTTGATGCGCAGAGGTATGCCGGATCGGGGTGCTTTGGCTCTGAAGCGCTCTGTTACAACTAACTGGAAGATCAGGACGATGCAGCATATGGACGGGAAAATATCATGGCACTAAATTCATGATTTTTTGTCCGGTTATTACCGCTCACATCACCTCTGGCCGGCCTCTGTAGCATCTGATACGGACTCGAATGCCGACAGCTATTTCTGGCGCGACTGTCTTATGGAGTTTATACCAAACACTGTTCCAGTCCGTGAATAAAAATTTCTTCCGGTAAGTTTTTGCCGATAAAAACCAGCTTGCTTTCCCGTTTTTCTGTCTCTCCCCAGCGTGCGCCGACATCGCTCCCCATGATTTGATGTACGCCCTGAAACAACACCTTCCGGTCCGCGCCATCCATCACCAGCACGCCCTTGTAGCGCAACATGCGTGGACCATAGACCTGCACGATGCCGCCAAGGAAGTCGTCGAGTCGTGCCGTATCGAAAGCGCGCAAGCTTTTGAAGACGAAGGCCTTGATGTCGTCGGTGTGGCCCGGGTGATGGTGGTCGTGTCCTGCATGGTCGTCACAATCGTGGTCGTGGTTATGATCTTCTTCCTGACTCAGGAACGCCGGATCGATATCAAGCTTGTCGTTAAGGTTAAAGCCGCGGATATCGAGAATGTCGGCGATCGGGGTGAGTCCGAAGGCGCTGTTGCCAATGGCCGCGCGCGGATTGATTCGACGGATACGTGCGGTCAATTGCTGCATCGCGTCTTCAGTGACGAGATCGCTTTTTGAAATCAGGATGCGGTCGGCAAAGCCGATCTGGCGTTGTGCTTCCTCGTGCTCGTCGAGCTGTCCCATCGCGTGCTTGGCATCAACGACCGTGATCACGGCGTCGAGCACGTACTGGCTGGCAACGGCATCATCAATAAAGAAAGTTTGTGCGACCGGACCGGGATTGGCCAGTCCGGTTGTTTCGATGACCAGCCGGTCGAATTGCAGTTCGCCCGCATCGCGACGTGCGGCCAGTGCGGTCAGGCCGACAATCAAGTCACCGCGCACCGTGCAACAAATGCAGCCGTTGTTCATCTCGATGATCTGTTCGGAGCTGTCCTGAACCAGAATCTCATTGTCGATATTTTCCGGGCCGAATTCGTTTTCAATGACGGCAATACGAAAGCCATGCGGCTCTTGCAGGATGCGATTGAGCAGCGTGGTTTTGCCGGCACCAAGAAACCCGGTCAGGATGGTCGTAGGAATAAGAGCCATGAATTAGTTCTGTGCGCGGCGGCATTGGATGGATATGGGCTTTGATATGGAGCCATTCTTAAAATTTCCAATGGTCGATCCGCGCATTCTTGTGAGCTTCGGCATCACCGGAGCAATCGGGGTGTCGGGATCGCCGATATGACGTCAGGATTTTTTCCTGGCACGGGGATGGGCGGCATCATAAACCTGCGCCAGCCGCTGGAAATCCAGTGCCGTATAAATTTGTGTTGAGGTAATTGAGGCATGTCCCAGCATCTCCTGGACGGCTCGCAAATCGCCGGAGGACTGCAAGACATGCGACGCAAACGAGTGGCGCAACACGTGCGGATGCACGTTGACCGGGATACCGACACGCGTGGCGTGCGCTTTCAGGCGCAGCTGGATTAGTCTGACCGAGATCCGGGCGCCGCGGGTATTCAGGAACAGTGCATCAGGGTCTGCGTTCGATACCGACGGCCGTATGGCGAGCCAGCTTTCTATGGCTAACAGCGCGGCGCGCCCGACCGGAACGCTGCGCATCTTGTTACCCTTGCCGGTCACAACGACTTCCGCGCCTGCAAGATCGATCCACCCGACGGATTGATAGTCGACATTCCTTGTATGGCGCACGTCCAGTCCTGCCAGTTCGGATACCCGCAAGCCACTCGAATACAGCAACTCGAACATTGCGTGATCGCAACTGCGTTGCACCGCTTGCTCGATATTAAGCGTCGTGTCTGCAGAAACCAGACGCACTGCATCATCGGTGGACAGTGCTTTTGGCAGCGGCGTACCGCGTCGGGGGGCCTTCACGCCGTCGACCGGATTGACACGCACTACATCCTGTTCGGCGAGCCAGCTAAAGAATCCGCGCCAGGCGGACAGTTTGCGGGCGATCGAGCGCGGATCGAGACCCCGCGCATGCAATTGCGACGCGAACCGGCGTACCTGCTGTTGCGTGAGATCTGTCAACGTCGGCCCGGGTACCAGTGTTGCCGCCATAGCCAAGAGTTCTGCCAGGTCCCATCGGTAATGACTGATAGTCAATGGTGCCAGATGCCGCAGATTTTTCAGCGCATCCAGGTAGGTAATGATCTGCTTTTCCGACGTGGCGTTATCCATTCCGAATGCGCGATCTTATTCAAGAAGACAGGTCAGTGCCGCGCTGGAAGTGTTGCCGATCTGCACCAGAAAGTCGGTTGCCATGTCTGCCGTAAAACGCTGTGGATCTGCGGAGCCGAGCACCAGCATGCCAAATACCCCCGACGCGGCACCGGATTGCAATGGCAACATCGCAATCGACTGAACGGCAGGGAGTTCATCGAACCAGCTCGCCGCTTCATAGGCGTCATTCCTGCCGCAGAACGGCACATGCAGGCTATTGGCAAACAGACGGGCGTCCTCCGATACCGGCGCGGCAAACCAAGTGTGGGAAAAGTCGGGCGCGGCTTGCCAGATACGTAGCGCTGCGTGTGGTACCGAGAAGTTGGTCTTCAGTCCGTCAATCAGCACATGTGGCAAGTCCACATCGTTGCGTGCCAGCAGCAAGGCGCGCGTCCATTGCTGGAACTTCTCGGCAATCGCGTGATTTTCCTGCGCGAGGCGCGTCAGTTCGGCGAGCCGCATCTCCATGGTTTTGACTTTTTGCCGGAGCACTTCCATTTGCCGTTCCTGCAACGACAGCGTGCGCCCGCCCAATGCACTGCTCAATTTGATTTTTCCCAGCAGTTCGGCGTGTTCTTCAAAAAACTGAGGCGTCTGTTCAAGGTATTCGGCGATGGCGCCTGCGTCCAGTTTGGATGTCATGGGATAGCGTTCTTATGAAAATCTCGCGGCGCCTCTACTCGTCGCGTCGAGCGGAAGGGCGCTTGCAAAAAGGTAGCTGAATTTTAACCGACAACCGCTGACCAAACTTGTGAGTTGATTTAATGCAATGAGTGCAGCACTACTGCGTGCTTGCCCGTCTTGGAGTTGCCGCTGTTGGATCCTTTGACAGAAACAAGATTGATAGGGCCGGAGCCTCGTCGTTACGCACGATTGGTCCTGTCAAATAGCCACATTAATTGTAATCAAATGAAACGGTAGGCGTGGTATTTCAGACAACATTGATTTTAATCACAGTCATTGGTCTGTTCGTGATGAATGCTCGTAACTAGGAATATAAATTCACCACAACCAAAAGTAAAAAATGGCAAATCGGGAAGAGTTACTGGTCATACGGGCCGCACGTGCCGGTCAGGCACCTGCGCAACTGGCGCTCGGTAAGCGGTATTTATTCGGCGGCGCAGGCTTGCCAAAAAGTATTGCTACCGCGCTGTATTGGCTGGATCGTGCAGCACATCAGCAGCAAGACGAAGCCTGGCTACTAATTGGTAGTCATATCCCGTTCGAGGCAGCCTCCCGCGCGGCGCAACCATCTTCACTGTGCGTTTGGTACGAGCGAGCCTTCGATTCGGGGGTTCTGCAGGCCGGACTTGTACTAGCCAAACTGGTACTCGCGCAAGCAGGCGATTGCACCAGTGATATTTTGCGCCGGAAAGCGTGGATGGCACTGGAAGCGGTGGCGCATGCCGGTTTCGGTGAGGCGCAGTGGCTCATGGCACAGTTGATCGGTCATGCCAACGGCTGCGACGGCACTGACCTGCGGGCACTTTCCAGTCATTCATTCCATTCATCAATCCTGAAAATGCCCGCCAGCGACACAGCAAAAAAATCAGTGCTGGAATGGACTGTGCGGGCCGCGGGTGGCGGTGTCACCCGAGCGCAACATGCACTCGCTGAACATGCGTGGCAAGCTGGAAATCATGATGATTTTTTGCAATGGGCATTGCCATTGGCGAGGCAGGCAGTGGCGCGGCGGCAGTCACGACACATGACGGACTCGCCGGAAGAACCAGTGATTGACGATACGTCATTGTTGGCCCGTTGTTCTGAAGTCCTCATGGCGCGAGGGAATGTAGATGCTGCTGAACTGGAGCGCTTTCTTGAAGTCGCTGCTAGCGGCGGGGATAGGCAGTCTTGCCTTGCGCTCGGACTATGGTTTGGCCGGATGGACGGCAACGGGACCCGGTTGACAGAAGTACGCGGTCTGGCAAATTACAAGAAGGCCTTGCGCTGGCTGGTTGCCGCTGGAGAGCAGGGGCTCGCGGAGGCGTGGTACGCAACATCCCGGATTTATTTGAAGCCCGAGTTTTCACAACGCAATTTGCTTGACTCCTATTACTACGTCCAGAAGGCTGCAGAGGCTGGTCACACAGTCGCCCAACTAGAGCTCGGCATAGCCGCATGGCGCGGTCGGCGCAACGATCAATCCAAGGACGTGGAAGCGGCTTTCTGGCTTCAAAAAGCGGCAGCACAAAGCAATCAGGAAGCACAGCAGCTGCTGGGGAAAATTGCCGATGTAGCGGAGCCAACGTTTTGGGCAGAAAGCGCGAGAAAAAAACTGGTGCACGACAGGAATCGCTCGGCACCGTTTTTGGTTGCGCGCCTGGAGCTCGCGGCAGTTTTCGGGCT
The DNA here is from genome assembly GCF_034347385.1 of Actimicrobium sp. CCC2.4. Lineage (NCBI taxonomy): Bacteria > Pseudomonadati > Pseudomonadota > Betaproteobacteria > Burkholderiales > Oxalobacteraceae > Actimicrobium > Actimicrobium sp. CCC2.4. The sequence goes on from NZ_CP133777.1 coordinate 668,232, forward strand.
GTCACGCGCCGAGGCATTGTTGCTCAATGTGAATGCCGCCGATTGCGGACATTGTTTGCTCATCGATATCCGGGACGCCCATCCCCGCAGCAAGCGACGCTTGATACTGATCCAATCGAGCGAACAGCGGCAGGTACTAGGGCGCATCGTGAGGCTATTCGAAGATGTCGACTGCAGTCTCAAAGGTCCCGAGGGAAATTACCGCCAGCGACTGTATCGACTTAGGATGCTGGCACCGGAGTAGTTCTTAGTCCGGTAACGTTATCTCGCCTTCGAAGACAGTAACTGCCGGTCCGCTTAGCATCACATGGGATGCGCCGCCTTCCCAGGCGATCGACAACTGGCCGCCCAGTGTTTCTACCCGCACCGGCGTATCGAGCTGTCCTCTGCGGATGCCTGCCACTGCTGCAGCGCAGGCACCCGTGCCACACGCCAGCGTTTCTCCTGCTCCCCGTTCAAAGACACGTAACCGGATCGCGTGCCGGTCGAGAATTTGCATGAAGCCGGCATTGATGCGATTGGGAAACCGGACATGGTGTTCGATGGCAGGGCCATCGAGTGCGAGGTCCGCCGTATCGACAGACTCAACGACCTGTACGGCATGCGGATTGCCCATCGATAGAACTGACATCATGATGGTGCGCTCATTGATTTGCAGCGGCCAGAGTGTTTCATCTGCATCCGCGATGCCCACGAGTCCGGTCGTATCGAATGGGACGCGTGCGGGGATGAACACCGGCGCGCCCATATCGACCGTAATGCTGCCGTCAGCCTCCAGCCTTGGCACGATAACGCCATTCATCGTGGCAACGCGGAGCACGGATTTTGCCGTTAATTTTTTTTCGGTCACGAACCGGACGAATGCCCGTGCACCGTTGCCACATTGCTCGACTTCACCGCCGTCGGCATTGAAAATCCGATATCTGAAATCGATATCGGTATTCTCGGAGGCTTCAACAACCAGGATTTGATCAGCACCGATACCGAAGCGGCGATCCGCCAGTTGCCGCCACTGCGCCGGTGTCAGCTTGATTGTCTGGTTGATCGCATCGATGACGATGAAGTCGTTGCCGGCGCCGTGCATTTTGGTAAATTTGATTTTCATTAGACGATTATAAGCTGGCCGGATCGGGCGTAATGGTGGGTGCGCCGGCATCCTCGTAGACGCTTGCCACACCAGACGGTCGGGTTTTAAAGCGTTTGTGCGTCCAGAAATATTCATCCGGAGTCTCGCGAACGCGCTCCTCAATGAAAGCATTCATCTTGCGGGTGGCGGCGATCATGTCATCGCCCGGATAGTTTTCCCAAGCAGGGTAAAACGTGACTTTCCAGCCGCGATAGTTCGGCAGGAATGTCGCAATCACCGGAATAACTTTTGCCCCGGTAGAGGCGGCAATGCGGGCTGGTGCGGTCAGCGTCGCAGCAGGTGTGCCAAAGAACGGGACGAACTCGGCGTCCCTTGCGCCAAAATCCATGTCTGGAAGCATGAAAAAAGGCAGGTGCTCGCGCATCGCCCTCAACACGGGCTTGATGCCTTCTCCGCGTGAAAACAGCTTGATCGGTCGAAATCGCGAACGGCCCTTACGTAGCGCGTCATCGAATACCTTGTTTTGCTGCCGTGTGTAAATCGAACATAGCGGCGACTCCAACAGGACGGCGACACCGGCCACATCGAGGCAGACGAAATGCGGACAAAGCAGAATGACAGGGCCGGCCGCGATCTGTTCGTGCGGAACGCCAGGTTCGACAACGATCAGTCTTTTCAGCCGTGCCTCGGAAGCCCACCAGAGCAGGCTGCGTTCCAGCACGGCACGCGCGTATCCCTGAAAATGTTTGAGGGCAATTCGATGGCGTTGCGGTTCAGTCAGTTCAGGCAGGCACAAGCGCAGATTGATCAGTGTGATGTGACGTCGCGATTTGACCGTGACAAACAGCAGAGTGCCGACGGCCGCGCCGAGTCGACCTAGTATTGGCAGCGGTAGCCAGTGCAGCAACCACATCAATCCCAACAATAACTTCATAGTCCGGTCTCCGGTGCGTCAGCAGGGAGGACGCCTTCCGGTGTCTTGTAGCGGTTGTAACTCCAGAGGTATTGGGCCGGCGAACGCGCGATCAGTTGCTCCATTGCCGTATTGATGGCCTGGGCCTGCTGCTGCGGGTCGTCGTCGAGGAATCCTTCGAAGGTCGAGAAACGAATCACGTAGCCTCGCCCTTGCGGCAAGCGTTCCGCGTAGGACAGCAGCAGTGGGGCACCCGTCATCTTGTGCAGTTTTGCGGGCAGCGTCATCGTGTACGCTTTCCTGCCGAAAAAATCCGCCCAGACGCCTTCGCCGTTTTGCGGCACCTGGTCGGGCAGCAGGCCGATGGCGCCGCCTGCCTTGAGTGCTTTAAGCAGCGTCCGTACGCCGCGTAAATTCGCCGGTGCAAGGATCAGGTTATGGCGTTGTCGCGCGCCTTCGATCAGGGGCTTCAGCATGCTCTTGCGTGGCGGTCGATACAGTGCCGTCAACGGCAGCCGGGCGGCGATCGCCTGGGCGATGATTTCAAAGCAGCCGAGGTGGGGAGTCAGGAAGATCACGCCGCGTCCCTGGTCCAGGGCAGCTTGCGCAATATGCCAGTTTTCTATGGTCGCTTTCGCGAGCACTTTGTCTTGCGGAGCGCACCAGATAAACGGCAGTTCGACAATATTTTTACCGGATTCGCGAATGGCTGCAGGCAAGTGTTCCGCATAGCCGGCGCGTTGAAGGTTGCCATTGAGCCGTGTCCTGTAGCCAGCGGAAAAGCGGTACACGAGCTGTCCCGTCAGCGCGCCAAGTGCCTGTAGCACCGACAACGGAAGATGGGAGAGCAAACGAAAAAAAGTAACCAGTATCAATGAGGGGAGTCCGGTGATTTTGCTGATTGATGCCAAGGGGCGTAAAATACCACGGACGTATTATCCGCCGGGTTAATAGACAACTTGCGAGGCGGCCTATAAATTTTGCTAAAGCGTCGCAGGCTCATTCGATTGGCCGCGACATGGTCACCGAAACTGCAATTACAGGAGCCTGCCATGGCACATGAATACCTCTTTACTTCCGAATCCGTATCGGAAGGCCATCCGGACAAAGTCGCCGATCAAATTTCCGATGCGATTCTGGATGCGATCCTCGAAGTCGACCCACAAGCACGCGTTGCCGCCGAAACCCTCTGCAATACCGGACTTGTAGTCCTCGCGGGTGAAATTACTACCCACGCCAACATCAATTACATCGACGTCGCGCGCGCCACCCTCAAGCGGATTGGTTATGACAATGCCGACTACGGCATCGACTACAAAAGCTGTGCGGTGATGGTCTGTTATGACAAACAGTCGCTCGATATCAAGCAAGGTGTTGACGAAGGTACGGGTACCGATCTTGACCAGGGTGCCGGTGACCAGGGTCTGATGTTCGGTTACGCGTGCGACGAAACGCCGGAACTGATGCCTGCTGCAATCTATTACGCTCACCGCATCGTCGAACGCCAGTCGCAATTACGCAAGGATGGCCGCTTGCCGTGGCTGCGTCCGGATGCCAAATCACAAGTCACGCTGCGCTATGTCGATGGCAAGCCGGTCGGTATTGATACCGTCGTCTTGTCGACCCAGCATGCGCCGGAGATGCAGCACAAGGACATCGAAGAAGCCGTCATCGAGATGATCATCAAACCAGTCGTGCCGCAGGAATGGCTGGACGGCACGCGCTATCTGGTCAATCCGACCGGCCGTTTTGTCATTGGCGGTCCGCAAGGTGATTGCGGTCTGACGGGTCGCAAAATCATCGTCGATACCTACGGCGGAGCGGCTCCGCATGGCGGCGGTGCATTTTCGGGCAAGGACCCGACTAAAGTGGATCGCTCTGCTGCTTATGCCGGGCGCTATGTGGCTAAAAATATCGTTGCCGCCGGCCTGGCATCGCGTTGCCAGATCCAGGTGTCGTATGCCATCGGTATCGCCAAACCGACGTCGGTGATGGTGACCACGTTTGGAACGGGCAAAATTAGCGACGAAAAGCTGGCTGAACTGGTCCGGGAGCACTTCGACCTGCGTCCGAAAGGCATCGTGCAGATGCTCGATCTGTTACGGCCGATCTATCTGAAGACGGCAGCCTACGGCCACTTTGGCCGGGAAGAGCCGGAATTCAGCTGGGAGCGGACCGATCGTGCGGCGGCGCTGCGCGCCTCGGCGGGTTTCTAGGCATGGGGTCAGGGGCGATGTGGGGGCGTCCGTGCGCAAAGTAGCATGCCAGCGGATCGGGCTTGCAGGCATGTTGATGTGCTTCGTTGCCCTGTCGTCTGCTGCTTCTGTTTCTTCGTCTGTTGCTAGCCAGGCGACCTGGTGCAAACGGCTGGCTGCACGGTTGCCGGAAGTATCAGCGTCTGCGTGTCAGGCCAGCAACCTGCAACCCTCGGGTGGTGTCTCCACCAACGGTTTTCCTATCCTGTCGCGGCAAATTGCGTCCCCTGACCGGGATGGCCGCAAGCCATTGCGGGTCATGTTGCTAGGAGGAATACACGGTGACGAATTGACGGCCTCGTCGGTCGTGTTCAAGTGGCTGCAGCAGGCGCAGATACCGTTGGCCCGTGATTTTGCCTGGTATGTGGTGCCGGTACTCAATCCGGATGGTTTGCTGGCCGCCAAGCCCAGTCGTGTCAACGCCCGCGGTGTTGACCTCAATCGCAATTTCCCGACACCGGGCTGGCAAGAGGAGGCACCACGGTATTGGTCCAAGGCCACTGCCAGCGATCCGCGCCGCTTTCCTGGAAAAGGGCCCTTGTCCGAACCGGAAACCCGCTGGCTGAAGGCCGAAATTGATCGCTTCAAGCCCAATGTCATCGTCTCGGTGCATGCCCCGTTCGGGGTACTCGACTTCGACGGTCCCGCACCGGTGCCGGAGCGATTCGGCCGGCTGCAATTCAACCGGGTGGGCGTCTATCCGGGTTCGCTGGGCAATTACAGCGGCTTGCACCGGAATATTCCTGTCATCACGATCGAATTGCCGAATGCCCAGGCGATGCCCCCTGCAAAAGAGGTCGATCGCATCTGGGTGGATATGCTGACCTGGATCACGCTGAATGTGCACCGCCCCAAAGAGCCGATATCAGCCCCGAAAGCCGGCACGCGGGTCGCAACGGGTGCAGACAAAGCGCCAAGTAGAAATTTATTCCGAGCAACGAAACATTTTTTTAACTACGTTATAATCCGGTCTCCAAGGAGCGTTGCAGCCGGACTTGCGTCAGCAAGCCGGGTCAGGCTTGGAGGCACCATCCCCAGCAACTGCGCTCACGTTTCTTTTTTTCTAACGAAAGGAGGGCGTGATGAACGCCGCAGTTTTAAACTCTCAAGTCTCCGCATTCAAGGATTATTTCGTCGCCGACCTCAGTCTTGCTGAGTGGGGCCGCAAGGAAATCCGCATCGCCGAAACCGAAATGCCCGGCCTGATGGCCATCCGCAAGGAATTTGCGGCTGCACAGCCACTCAAGGGTGCACGCATTACCGGTTCCATCCACATGACCATCCAGACCGCTGTGTTGATCCAGACGCTGGAAGCGCTCGGTGCGCAGGTGCGCTGGGCCTCATGCAACATCTATTCGACGCAGGATCATGCCGCCGCCGCCATCGCTGCCGATGGCACGCCGGTATTTGCGTTCAAGGGCGAATCGCTCGACGAATACTGGGAATTCACCCACCGTATTTTCGAGTGGCCAGCCAACGCTGATGGCGAACAGCATGCCAACATGATTCTCGATGACGGTGGCGATGCTACTTTGCTGCTGCATCTGGGCACCCGTGCCGAGCAAGATGCGTCAGTGCTGGACAACCCGACCTCGGAAGAAGAAGTCTGCCTGTATGCATCGATCAAGAAACGTCTGGCCTCGCATCAAGGCTGGTATTCGACGCGTCTGGCGCAAGTCAAGGGCGTGACCGAAGAAACTACGACCGGTGTTCACCGGTTGTACCAGATGTTCAAGGATGGCAAGTTGGCATTCCCGGCAATCAACGTCAATGATTCCGTCACCAAAGCGAAGTTCGACAACCTGTACGGTTGCCGTGAATCGCTGGTCGATGGCATCAAGCGCGCTACCGATGTGATGATCGCCGGCAAGGTCGCCGTGGTGGCCGGCTACGGTGATGTGGGCAAGGGTTCGGCGCAGGCATTGCGGGCGTTGTCGGCCCAGGTCTGGGTCACTGAAATCGATCCGATCTGCGCATTGCAGGCCGCGATGGAAGGGTATCGCGTCGTCACGATGGACTATGCGGCAGAGCATGCCGACATCTTCGTCACGGCGACCGGTAACTATCACGTGATCACGCACGAGCACATGGCAAAAATGAAGGACCAGGCCATCGTCTGCAACATCGGCCACTTCGACAATGAAATCGAAGTCGCTGCCTTGAAGCAGTACACCTGGGAAAACATCAAGCCGCAGGTCGATCACGTGATCTTCCCGAACGGCAAGCGCATCATCCTGCTGGCCGAAGGTCGTCTGGTCAATCTGGGTTGCGGCACCGGTCATCCGTCCTACGTGATGAGTTCGTCGTTCGCCAACCAGGTCATTGCGCAGATGGAGCTGTTTTGCAATACTGATCAGTACCCGGTCGGTGTCTACACCTTGCCCAAGCATCTCGACGAAAAAGTCGCCCGCTTGCAGTTGCAGAAACTGAATGCCCAACTGACCGAACTGACGCTCGAGCAAGCCAACTACATCGGCGTGCAACAGGTCGGTCCGTACAAGCCGGAACAATACCGCTACTGATCCATCCCGGCTTCGTGCCAACTACCGCTTCGAGACGGCCTTCCGGCCGGAGCGAAGCGGTTTTTTCACTTCAACACGGAATTTTCATGCGCCTGCTCATTACCTGGTTCATCAACGCTGCTGCGTTGTTCGCGCTGCCCTATCTGATGCATTCGGTCAGTGTCGACAGCATCGGCACTGCCTTGATCGCTGCGCTGGTGCTGGGTCTGGTCAATACCCTGATCCGCCCGCTGCTGCTGCTGCTGACCTTGCCGGTGACTTTTCTTACTCTCGGTCTGTTCATCTTCGTCATCAATGGTCTGATGTTCTGGGGTGTCGCACAGATAATTGGTGGTTTCCATGTTGCAGGTTTTGGCTCGGCCATTCTGGCTGCGGTTGTCTACAGCATCATTTCGTGGGCCTTGTCTTCTTTGATACTTGATAAAAAATGACCTCTCCTGATTTCAGCATCGAATTTTTCCCGCCCAAGACTGCCGAGGGTACCGATAAGCTGCGTGCGACGCGTGCCCGGATGGCGGTCCTCAACCCGAAGTATTTTTCGGTGACGTTTGGCGCCGGCGGCAGTACCCAGCAAGGCACGCTCGATACCGTGCTCGACATTCGCAGTGAAGGCCATCAGGCGGCGCCACATATTTCCTGCCTGGGCAGTTCGCGCGCGCGCCTGCGTGACATCCTGGCGGAATACCGGTCCCACGGCATCCAGCGGCTGGTCGCGCTGCGGGGTGATTTGCCCAGCGGGTACGGTGCGATGGATGCAGCCTCCGGCGAATTCCGCTTTGCCAACGAGCTGGTTGAATTCATCCGCGCCGAATCCGGCGACTGGTTTCATGTCGAAGTGGGTGCCTACCCGGAAATGCATCCCCAGGCGCGCTCGCCCTCGGATGACATGCAGCATTTCGTGCGCAAGGTGCAAGCCGGTGCCGATGCGGCAATCACTCAGTATTTCTACAATGCCGATGCGTACTTCCGTTTCGTTGACAGTGCCCGCAAGCACGGCGTGCAAGTGCCGATTGTCGCCGGCGTGATGCCGATTACAAATTACACGCAGCTGATGCGGTTCTCGGATATGTGCGGTGCCGAGATCCCGCGCTGGATACGGCTGGCGCTGGCCAGTTACGGCGACGACAGCGAATCGATCCGTGCATTCGGTCTCGATGTTGTCACGGCCATGTGCGAGCGCTTGCTGGCAGGCGGCGCGCCCGGCCTGCATTTTTATTCGCTCAACCAGGCGGGGCCAACGATGGCGATTTGCCAGCGACTTGATGCTTCACTGGTCTGATTGTTCCGGTTGGTAACAAAAACTGCAAACTAAAAGTAATGATATGAATTGAGTTTCGATGGTTGCGCTTGGCGTAACAGGTCGCTACCCTAGATCTGCTGCCAGCGCTTCCGACTCCGGAGGCCGCGGCGGGTGTGGTCATCGACCCGCCGGTAAAGGGCCTTCATGTCTATCATCAGTAGAAATAATGTCCGGATCAGTGGACACGGACAGCAGCCGATCATCTTTGCGCATGGCTTTGGTTGCGACCAGGTCATGTGGCGCTTTGTCAGTCCGGCCTTCGAACCGGATTATCAGGTCGTGCTGTTCGATTACGTCGGTGCCGGCCACTCCGATCCCGATGCGTATGACCCGCAACGCTATGCCACGCTGGATGGGTACGCGCTCGACCTGGTTGATATTTGCGAAGCACTTGACCTCAATGACGTGATCCTCGTCGGGCACTCGGTCAGCAGCATGATTTGCCTGCTCGCAGCGAAAGCGATGCCCGGGCGGATTGCCCGGCTGGTCATGATTTGCCCGTCGCCACGCTACCTCAATGATCCACCCGATTACCACGGCGGTTTCGAGCGGGCCGATATCGAAGGGCTGATCGACATGATGGAACGCAACCAGACCGGCTGGACCAGCCAGCTGTCGGTCATGGTGGCCGGCAATCCTGATCGTCCCGAACTGGCCGATGAACTGGATGCCAATTTTTGTGCAATGGATCCGCTGATCGCGCGTCGCTTTGCCGCAGCAACGTTCCTGGCCGATAACCGCAGCGATCTGGCCGATGTGCGCCAGCCTGTCGGGATCCTGCAATGCAGCCACGATATCATCGCGCCTGTAGCCGTTGGCGAGTACATGCATCGCCAGCTTCCGGGCAGTATTTTGGAGCGAATAAACGCGTTCGGGCATTGTCCCCAGCTCAGTCATCCGCAAGAAACCATTGCGATGATCCGTGATTACCTGCAGCGTGCCGCCTGAGTGGAGCAGCTCGCTGACATCACGAACACGCTGGATGGATTTGATATCCAGCGGGCACCGTGCGGCGTGTTCCTGTTCGATGAGTCGCTCCTGCTGCGTTCCGGTAACCAGACGCTGGCCGACATGCTGGGCGTCGACAGGAATGCCCTGGTGGGCATGCCGCTAGACCAGTTATGGTCGCCCGCCATGCGGCTGGGATTCCACATACGCGTCATGGCGCTGTTACACCTGCAAGGCTATGTTGAAGAAATCGCCTTGATCATGCGCGCTGCCGACGGCAGCGAGATCCCGGTGCTGCTCAATGCCGTGCGCCGGCTGCATGGCGGAATCGGCATCACGGAGTGTGTGGTCATCCGGATGCGGGAGCGCAAGCGTCTCGAAGACGAGTTGTTCCGCGTGAAAAAAGCCACCGAGCAAATGCCGGGTGCGATTTACCAGTTTGTCCTTGATGCTGATGGCAGGTCGCGTTTTCCGTATGCCAGCGAAGGCATCCGGGAGCTGTACGAAGTCAGTCCGATGCAGCTGCGGCGGGATGCCGGTCTGGTGTTTCAGCGTATTCATCCGGATGATCTCGACGAGGTTAATCACAGTGTCCGGATATCGGCGCTAGCGCTCAGTCCCTGGAATCAGCAATACCGCGTCAACTTGCCGCGGCAAGGGCTGCGCTGGCTGGAGGGCCGTGCCATTCCCGAGGCGCGTGCCGATGACAGCGTACTGTGGCATGGTTATCTGGTCGATATCACTGAGCGCAAGGCACTGGAAATCGTGCAGGCCATCGAGCATGAACGTACTCGCGTCACCCTGCGCTCGATCGGGGATGCGGTGATTACGACGGACCGGTTTGGCCTGGTCGAGTATCTCAACCCGGTGGCCGAGTCACTGACGGGCTGGGGTTGCATTGAAGCGATCGGCCTGCCGGTCGATCAGGTGTTTTGTATCGTGCATCAGCACAGCCGTGCGGTAGCCGGTAACCCGGTTGCGCGCTGCCTGGCAGAGGGCGCGATCACGGGTGCCACACCCGATGCGCTCCTGATTGCCCGGCAGGGTGCCGAATACGCCGTCGAAGACTCCGCAGCGCCGATATTTGGCGCGGACCGGCTGGTCAGCGGCGCGGTGATGGTATTTCGCGATGTGACGCCTCAGCGCAAGTTGCATCAGGAAGCCGAGCACCGTTCCCGTCACGATCATCTGACCGGTCTGCCGAACCGGCGCGAATTCGAGCACTTGCTGGAGCAGCTGTTTGTGTCCGCCCGTACCGAAGACGTCGAGCACGCACTCTGTTTTATTGATCTTGATCGCTTCAAGGCAGTCAACGACAGTTGTGGTCATGCTGCCGGAGACGTGCTGCTGAAAAAAGTAGCGGATCTGCTGCGGCAGTGCGTACGTGCCACCGACAAGGTGGCGCGGTTGGGCGGGGATGAATTCGCCGTGCTGCTGCAAAAGTGCGATCTGACAACCGCACGGCGGATCGCGCAGGACATCTGTGATCGCATGGCCGCTATGCGCTTTCTGTTCGATGGCAAGCAATTCGATGTCGGCGCCAGCATTGGCGTGGTCTTGCTCGATGGCAGTTGGAGCAGTATCAGCCAAGCGCAGCAGGCCGCTGACCAGGCCTGTTTTGCGGCCAAGGCAGCAGGACGGGGGCAGGTCCATATTGGCGCCGGATCCGGCCAGCCGGGAGCTGCACCAGAGGCACCAATGCCGTGGAGCATCGTGCTGCAACAGGCGCTCGATAACGATCGCTTTGTGCTGTTTGCCCAGCCGGTCGTGGCGCTCGGTGAAGGCGGCGGCCGGCATGTTGAAGTCCTGTTGCGCCTGAAAGATGACAGCGACGGACTGATACTCCCGGGTGCTTATTTGCCGGCGGCAGAACGTTGCGGCCTCGCCGTGCGTATCGACCGGTGGGTGCTGGCACAGACCTGCCAGTGGCTTGGCAGTGCGTCAGGACAGGCTGTCGAGAGCGTGGCGATCAATATTTCCGGTGCTTCGGTCGTCGATCCCGCCTTTCATCAGTTCGTCGGCGAGACACTGAACCGCATGCCGGTCGCCAAGCTGTTTTTCGAGATTTCCGAATCGGTGGCAATTGAGCATCCGATCCAGTCGCAGGTCTTTTTTGAGGTGATGCATCGCATCGGCGCGCAGGTTGGTCTGGATGATGTCGGCCGCGGCCTGACGTCGATGGCGTATCTCAAGCGCCTGCAGGTGGATTATCTGAAGATCGATGGCCAGATCGTTACTAGCATGGCCACCGATGCGGTCAATGGCGCGATGGTGCGCAGCATCAACGAAATTGGCCATTTGCTGGGCATACGCACGGTCGCCGAAGGAGTCGAGAGTGAGGCTGTCCTGCAGATGCTGCGCGTGATGGGCGTCGATTATGCGCAGGGCTATCACAGCGGCAAGCCGAAGCCGATTGGCTAAGCGCTGTCGTCGATCCCGTTTTCGGTGATCAGCGCCTGCAGCCGGATATCGTGCGGCGCGGCAGCAAATTCGGTCCTTGCACAATCGAAGGCAATGCCGATGGCCGGGACTGACCGCAGCAGCGCCAGCGTGCGGTCATACATGCCGCCGCCGTAACCGAGCCGGTAGCGCTGCGCACTGATTCCCACGCACGGGATCAGGATGGCATCCGGCATCAGCAGGCGTTGCGGTGCAGCCGGAACCGGTACGCCGAAGGTATCCGGGGTCATTGGCTGCCCGGGTGTCCACGCCGCGAACGTCAGCGGCGTTGCGGGCCCGGATACGATAGGCAAGGCCAGTTGCACGCCGCGCATGACCAGTTGCCGGTAGGCTGCGGCCAGATCCGGTTCGCCGCGGATCGGCCAGTACACGGCCAGCGTCGCTGTGCCACTGCCGGCCTGCCAATCCAGCAGGTGCCGGCCGATGGACTCGCAGGCAGCATCGCGCGTAGCGCCCGTCAGCGCCTTGCGCAAGCCCAGCAACTGCCGGCGCAGGACCGTTTTATCCCGTGTAAGGTCCGCGCCGGAGCAGCTGCCCCCCCATGCTATGCTTGGATCCGTTCGTTTCATGGCAAGTCAAATTCGTCAGTGAGGTTGCAGAGGTATGTTTCAATTGAAATGGATCACCGGCGTGGTGTTCGCCGTGGCGTCAATCACGCTCATTGCTCCGGTAGCACAGGCCAAAAGCCGCGTGGCCAGTTTTGTCAACGATGACGATATTTTTATGGCACTGCGCGATGCCGCCCGCAAGGACGATGCTGCCAAAGCCGCCGAGCTGGCCGACCGCCTGCCTGATTATGCCATCCCTTCCTACGTCGATTATTACCGCCTGAAGCCACGCCTGCAGCAGGCGTCCTCGTCGGAAATCCGCGAATACCTGCGCCGCTACAACGGCAGTGCGATCGCCGACCGTTTGCGCAATGACTGGTTGCTGATCCTTGGCCAGCGACGTGATTTCGTCACGTTTGACGAACAATACCCGCTGTTCGCCCTCGACGATGACCTGCAACTGAAATGTTATTCATTGCTGTCGCGCGCGACCCGTGGCGAGCAGGTGGCGGTGGCTGCACGGGCCTTGCTGGTGTCGCCCAAGGATTACGGCGAAGCCTGTTCGACGCTCATCACCACGCTAGCAGGGGCCGGGCAGTTCACCCCCGATGATCTGTGGTGGCAGTTACGCGCGGCCGGTGAAACCAGTCAGGTCAGCGCGGCCCGCCGCCTGGCTCCATTGTTGTCGGCAAGCGATGCCCAGATCGTCCAGTCCATCGAAAAAGCACCACTGGTCCTAGCACGCGGCGTCGGCAATTCGGCGCTGACGCATCAGTTATTCATCGTTGCGCTGGGCCGCGTGTCACGGACCAGTCCCGAGCAGGCGGCCAGCGCCTTGAGCAACGTCGAGTCACAACTGAGCCCGGGCGAGCGTGCGCTGGGCTGGTCGCAGATTGCCTTGCAGGCTTCGCTCAAGCTGATGCCGGAAGCCACCACGCTCTACTGGAGCCGCACCGATGGCGCGCCATTGACCAGCGATGGCTACCAGTGGCGCGCGCGCATGGCTTTGCGCAATGGTGACTGGACACTGATCCGCCGCGCCATCGAGGCGATGCCCCCCGACTTGCGTGACGACGGCACCTGGATTTACTGGCGTGCCCGTGCGCTGGGTGCCAGCGGTGATGTCACCGAGGCGCAGAAGCTCTTCAAGTCAATTGCCGACCAGACCAACTTCTATGGCCAGCTGGCGCTCGAAGACCTGGGCCAGAAAATCAGTATCCCGATCCCTGGCGCACCCTTGACCGCACAGGAAATCGCACCGCTGGCAGCCAACCCGGGCCTGCGCCGTGCGCTCAAATTCTTCGACATGAACTTACGCTTTGAAGCGGTGCGCGAGTGGAACTGGGAATTGCGCAGCCTGAGCGAGCGCGAACATCTGGCCGCCGCCGAATTCGCGCGCCAGAACAACGTGCTCGACCGGATGGTCAACACCTCCGACCGGACCAGGTCGGAACGCGATTTCAACCAGCGCTTCCCGTCGCCATTTCGCGATTTCATGGTCACCAGTACCAACGCGCTGGGTCTGGACATGGCCTGGGTCTATGGATTGATCCGGCAGGAGTCGCGCTTCATCATGAATGCCCGCTCGCATGTTGGTGCCTCGGGGCTGATGCAATTGATGCCGGCAACGGCGCGCTATGTCGCCAAAAAAATCGGCATGACCAGCTTCGATCCGGACCAGGTCAATGAGGTCAGCACCAATATTGCACTGGGTACCAACTACCTCAACATGGTACTGGGCGATCTCGACGGATCGCAGGCCATGGCCACCGCTGCCTATAATGCCGGCCCGGGCCGCCCGCGCAGCTGGCGATCCTCGCTGACACGCCAGGTCGAAGGTGCGGTATTCGCCGAATCGATCCCGTTCGCCGAAACGCGGGGCTACGTCAAAAACGTGCTATCCAACGCGACGTATTATGCGGCCCTGTTCGACGGCAAACCGCAATCGCTGAAAGCCCGGCTCGGCATGATCGCCCCCAAGGGTTTCGTGGCTTCCGAGCTGCCTTGACAAACATTTTTGATTCTCTGAAAACGGACAAACTGTCATGACCATGCACCACTGCAACGTCCTGGTACTCGGCGGCACCGGCTTCGTCGGTTCGCACCTGGTAGCCCAGCTGGTCGCCCAGGGCCGACACGTTATCGTGCCGACCCGGCGTGCGATCCGCGCGCGCCATCTGGCCGTGCTGCCGACTGTCGAAATCGTCGAAACCGACATTCACCAGGAACAGGCGCTGGCCCGGCTGATGGGGCGCACTGATGCCGTCATCAATCTGGTGGGCATCCTGCATTCGCGTCCCGTTAATGGTGGCGCAGCCAGCTACGGGCCTGATTTCGCGCGGGCCCATGTCGAGTTGCCTATCCGTATCGTCGCCGCGTGCGGCGTGGCCGGCGTCAAACGCTCCCTGCACATGAGTGCGCTGGGGACCGATCGCAATGCGCCATCAATGTACTTGCGCTCGAAGGCCGCCGGCGAAGATGCCGCACTGTCGCATCCTGCAGTGGCCACGACGGTATTCCGGCCATCGGTGGTGTTCGGCGAAGACGACGCCTTCCTCAACATGTTTGCCGCGATGCAGCGCTGGTTTCCGGTCATTCCGCTCGGCGGTGCCGATGCGCGCTTCCAGCCTATTTATGTCGAAGATGTGGCGCAGGCCTTTGTCAATGCCCTCGACAACCAGCACACGGTTGGTAAGGTCTATGAACTTGGTGGTCCCGAAGTGTTCACCTTGCGCGAGCTGGTGCAGCTGGCCGGACGCGCGTCCGGTCATCCGCGTCCGGTGATCGGCTTGCCGCCGGCACTGGCGCGCCTGCAGGCGCTGGTGCTCGAATTCGCCCCGGGCGGTCCGGTCATGAGCCGCGATAATCTCGACTCCATGAAAGCCGACAACGTCACGCGCGGACCGATTTCGCCGGAGCTTGGCGTGACACCGCAGGCGCTCGAAGCCATCGCGGCGCGCTATCTCGGCGAGGCCGGCGCGCGCAGTCGTTTCGACCAGTACCGTGTGCGCGCCAAGCGCTGATTCCTCTCTTCTCACCAACCCGGACCTCGCATGCAAGCTACCGAACTCGATCCTACGTTGTCACAAACCCTGGCCGACGCCGGCAGGATGCCGCTCAAGCTGGTCATTGCCAACAAGCGCTACTCGTCATGGTCGATGCGGCCATGGCTGGTACTGAAAGCCTTCGGCATCGCCTTCGAAGAAGCCTGCATCGGTCTGGGTCGCCCCGATACCTCGCTGCAGATTTCACATTACTCGGCAGCCGGCCGGGTGCCGGTGCTGCTGGCCGGCGACATCGCGGTCTGGGATTCGCTGGCGATCTGCGAATACCTGGCCGAACAGTTCCCCGAAAAAGCGATGTGGCCAACCGACGTTGCAGCGCGTGCGATGGCGCGTTCCATCTGCGCCGAAATGCATGGCGGCTTCACCGGCTTGCGTTCGTCAATGTGGATGAACATCGGAGCGAGTTTTCCCGGCAAAGGCCGCACGCCGGAGGCGCAGTCGGATATCGGCCGCATCAGCGAAATCTGGGAAACCTGCCTGACGCAGTCCGGCCATCATCAATTCCTGTTCGGGGCGTTCTCGATTGCCGACGCCTACTACGCGCCGGTCGTGATGCGCCTGCAGATCTACGGCGTCTCGATGGCACCGGCCTTGCAGGCTTACGCCGACCGTGTCGCGGCCCATCCGGCAGTCGCGCAATGGATCGCCGAGGCCCTGCTCGAAACCGATCGCGTCGACAAATACGAGACCTACCCGGACCTGCCGGCTGCCTGAATGCAGATCTATACCGTTGGCGGTGCGGTGCGCGACGCTTTGCTCGGGTTGCCGGTCAAGGACCGGGATTACGTGGTCGTTGGTGCCACGCCCGAGGCCATGGTGGCGCTCGGCTACACGCCGGTCGGCAAGGATTTTCCGGTCTTCCTGCACCCGAAAACGCACGAAGAATACGCACTGGCGCGCACCGAGCGCAAGACCGCGCCCGGCTATCGGGGTTTCGTCTTCCACGCCGCCGGCGATGTCACGCTGGAACAAGACCTGGTGCGGCGCGACCTGACCATCAATGCGATCGCGCAGGCCGTTGATGGCACGCTGGTCGACCCGTACGGCGGACGTGCCGACCTCGCCGCCAAACTGTTTCGTCATGTCTCCGCTGCCTTTGCCGAAGACCCGGTACGCATCCTGCGCGTGGCCCGGTTTGCCGCCCGCTTCACCGGATTTTCGGTCGCACCCGACACCAACCTGCTGATGCAGAACATGGTCGCCACGGGCGAAGTCGATGCACTGGTGCCCGAGCGGGTCTGGCAGGAACTGGCGCGCGGATTGATGGAGCAGCAACCATCCCGGATGTTAGACGTGCTGCGCGATTGCGGCGCACTGGCGCGCTTGCTGCCGGAGTTGGATGCGGGGGGGGCGTTGATGCCGCTGCTCGATCAGGCGGCGCAGCAGGGGGTTGCATTACCGCTGCGGGTTGCCGTGCTGCTGCATGATCCGGCAGGCGACGCAGCCGCGCGGAAACAACGCGTAGACGCCATCGCCATTCGCCTGAAAATGCCGGTGGAATGCCGCGACCTGGCTGTGATGGTGACGCGGGATTACCACGCTGTTGCCGGTGCGCTGGCATTGTCCGCCGAAGCCATCGTGAGCTTGATAGAGCGCAGCGACGGCTTGCGCAAACCGCAGCGGTTTGCCGACATGGTGATGGCGGTGCGCTGCCTCGTAGCTGTCAACGACGCGCGTTCCGCAGACGATTTTCCGCAAGCGGCGTTTCTCGCCGATGCGCTGGAAGCGGCCCGCGGCGTGCCTGCCGGCGTGATCGCTGCCGGCCTTGGCGCGCAGTCGCAAGCCATTGCACAGGCCGTTCGGATTGCGCGCGTCGCGGCAGTGGCACGTCGCTTGGAGGCGGGTGGCCCGATCGGCGCTGCATCGCAACGCAATAACTGAGACAGTTCAAGCCGCTCGGTAAAACATGGCCTACAATGCGTTGGTGCACTGCACCACAGCCCGCGCATTTTTTACAGGAACCCCCATGAACCCATCGGTAATTTTTGCTTCCGATCATCCTTTCGCTGGCACTCATCCTGACGTCCAGCTGACCGTTCGTGTCAAAGAGTTGTCCGAGCGCGACCGCCGTCGCATGCTGATGCACTTCCTGGCGCTGGCCGACAGTGATCGCTTGCTGCGCTTCGGCACGACACTGCCCGACGAACTCATTACCCGCTATGTCCAGAAACTTGATTTTGTCCGCGACACCGTGTTTGGCGTCTACGACAACAACCTGAGGCTCATTGGCGTCGGTCATCTGGGTTTTGCGCCGCGCGACGCACTGCCAGCAGGGGCCGATGCCACCACCAAGGAGCGCGTTGCCGAGTTTGGCCTGTCGGTTTCCGAATCGGCACGCGGCATGGGCGTCGGGACTAAATTGTTCGAGCGTGCGGCGATCCACTGCCGCAACGCCGATGTTGACACGCTGTACATGCACTGTCTGTCGTCGAACCGGACCATGATCCGGATCGCCCACAAGGCCGGCATGCAAATACGTCGTTCGTACGGCGAAGCTGACGCCTACTTGAAGTTGCTACCGGCGAATGTCTCGAGCGTCATGCTCGAAGCCGTGCAGGAGCAGGTTGCCCAGTTCGACTATGCGTATAAAGCGAACAACCGGGCCGCGATCAAATGGTTCAACAATTACCTTCCGGGATTCAAGTAAGGCTTTGCAGAGTGTCCGTCAGCGCAGCGGCAGCGCCGTCGTATCCTTGATGCGCTGCAATGCAAAGCTCGATTTGGCATCCAGTACCGCCGGATGGCGCAGCAGCGTTTCCATCATGAAGCGCGAAAAATGTTCCATGTCTTCGACATGGACCCGCAACAGATAATCCATCTCGCCGGTCATCGCATAGCAGGCCGCCACTTCAGGCCAGTGCGCCACCGATTCGGCGAAATCGCTGCGCGGCGAGCGGGCACCGGACGGCGCGGTGGCCATCGCGGCATCGCTATTCCTGCCGAGTCGCACATTGACATACGCGAGCAGGCCGAGGCCGATTTTTTCGGGGGCCAGCAGTGCCACATATTGCCGGATCACGCCGGCTTCTTCGAGTCGGCGGATACGTCGCAAGCACGGCGAAGGCGACAAATTGACCCGTTCTGCCACCTCCTGATTCGATAGCCGGCCATCGTTCTGCAGGATCGCCAGGATCTTGCGGTCAGTCTTGTCCAGCGCAATTGACGCCATAAATCACCTCGATATCCAATATGCCGGCAATTTTATTGCGGACAGCCCGCGCCCGGTAAATTCATTCGCAATTTTCTGCCGTCGGGCTCGACCTATACTGAGGGACAAATTACAGTCAGGAGACAGCATGCAATTCCAACCTTGGGACAACCCGATGGGCACCGACGGTTTCGAGTTCATCGAGTACGCGGCACCGGACCCGAAAGCGCTAGGCGCACTGTTCGAACAAATGGGCTTCAGCGCGATCGCCCGCCACCGTCACAAGGATGTGACGCTGTACCGGCAGGGCGAGATCAACTTCATCATCAACGGCGAGCAGGATTCATTTGCGCAGCGCTTTGCGCGCCAGCACGGTCCGTCGATCTGCGCGATTGCCTTTCGCGTCGACGATGCCGCCTACGCCTACAAGCGCGCGCTCGAACTCGGTGCCTGGGGTTTCGATAACCGCACCGGTCCGATGGAACTCAATATCCCCGCCATCAAGGGCATCGGCGATTCGCTGATCTACTTCGTCGATCGCTGGCGTGGCAAGACCGATGGCGTCATCGGCGACATCAGCATCTATGACGTCGACTTCGTCGCCATCCCCGGTGCGGTTGCCAATCCGGTCGGCAATGGCCTGACCTACATCGATCACCTGACTCACAACGTCCATCGCGGCCGCATGAAAGAGTGGGCCGAATTTTACGAAAACCTGTTCGGTTTCCGCGAGGTCCGCTACTTCGATATCGAAGGCAAGCACACCGGCCTGAAATCAAAAGCGATGACCTCGCCGTGCGGCAAGATCCGCATCCCGATCAATGAGTCGTCAGACGACAAATCGCAGATTGCCGAATACCTCGACCTGTATCGCGGCGAAGGCATCCAGCACATTGCGCTCGGTACCGACGACATCTACGGCACCGTCGAGCAGATGGAAACGCAGCAAGTCCAGTTCCAGAAAACCATCGCCACCTACTACGACCTGATCGACCGGCGCTTGCCCGGTCATGGCGAAAACCTGGTCGAACTGCGTCGCCTCAATATCCTCGTCGATGGCACCAGCAGCGCGACCGAGCGCGAATTGCTGCTACAGATTTTTACCCAGACCGTGATCGGGCCGATCTTCTTCGAGATCATCCAGCGCAAGGGTGACCAGGGTTTCGGCGAAGGCAATTTCCGCGCGCTGTTCGAGTCGATCGAGCTCGACCAGATCCGTCGTGGTGTATTGAATGTTGATAGTGCAGGGAGCTGATATGGGTGCCATCGAACGGGCAATCGGGCAGGAAGAATTTTTCAAGACACTGGATGACAAGTCTGATGGCGGCAAATTGCGCGGTGATTATTCCCGTGCCGACGCGCAGTACGTCGTGGCCCAGCAGTGGGATGCTTACACCGAAGCACAGCATGAATTATGGCGCCGGCTCTACGACCGGCAAGTGCGCCTGCTGCCGGGACGGGCTTGCGATGTCTTCATCGACAGCTTGAAAAAAATGGATGCCGCCGACAGTATTCCGGACTTCGTGCGGACCTCGGCGCAGCTGATGGCGGCGACCGGATGGACGCTCGTGGCGGTGCCGGGACTGGTGCCGGACTTCACGTTTTTCGAGCATCTGGCGAACCGGCGTTTTCCGGTCACGGTCTGGCTGCGCGAACCGGAAGAGTTCGATTACATCGCCGAGCCGGATGTGTTCCATGACTTTTTTGGCCACGTGCCGCTGCTGTTCAATCCGGTCTTTGCCGACCATTTGCAGGAATACGGCAAGGGCGGACTGAAGGCGATGCCGCTCGATGGCCTGACCAATCTGGGACGCCTGTACTGGTACACGGTCGAGTTCGGCCTGATCCGTACCGATGCCGGTCTGCGTGCGTACGGTGCCGGCATTTTGTCCTCGGGCGGCGAAATCGAACACTGCCTGAGCAGCCCGCAACCACGTCGGATCCGCTTCGATGCCGAGCGCGTCATGCGCACCGGCTACAAGATCGATTCGTATCAGGAAACCTATTTTGTCATCGACAGTTTCGAGCAATTATTTGCCGATACGGCACCGGATTTCACGCCGATTTATGCGCGCCTGAAAGACGTCGAAGCACTGCCTGCCGATACCCTGCTGGCCGGGGAGGTCGATCAAACTGTGTAACACCGTTGGCCCCGTGTAGAATAAAAAACCGACTGACGGTCCACAAGACCCGAAGAAGTCCAGACCGCGACACGATCGCATCCAAGAACATAATTTTTGGTACGGAGACAAGCATGAATGCACCCCTGAAGCCCGAGCAGTCGTTGGCACCGGTCACTACGACCACGCCAACGCCGATCTCGCTGGACGACAAATACACGCTGGATCGCGGCCGCGCGTTTATCACCGGCACGCAGGCGATGATCCGGCTGCCGATGCTGCAGCGCCAGCGCGACGTGCGCGCCGGCCTCAATACCGCCGGCTTCATCACCGGCTATCGCGGGTCCCCGCTGGGTAGCGTCGACATGACCGCTGCCAAAGCCAAAAAGTACCTGGACGCCAATCACATCAAATTCCACCCCGGCATGAACGAAGACCTGGCCGCGACCAGTGTCTGGGGTACGCAGCAAGTCAACCTGTTTCCCGGTGCGCAATACGATGGCGTGTTCGGTCTGTGGTACGGCAAAGGCCCCGGCGTAGACCGCTGCGGCGATGTCTTCAAGCATGCCAACATGGCTGGTACCTCCAAACATGGCGGCGTGCTGGTGCTGGCCGGCGACGACCATGCCGCCAAATCCTCGACCACCGCGCATCAAAGCGAACACATCCTGAAAGCCTGCGGCATCCCGGTGCTGTATCCGTCGTCGGTGCAGGAATATCTCGACTACGGCTTGCATGGCTGGGCCATGAGCCGCTTCACCGGTTTGTGGGTCTCGCTCAAATGCGTGACCGATATCGTCGAATCGGGCGCCTCGGTCGACCTCGATCCGGACCGCGTGCAGATCGTGCTGCCGACCGACCTGGCTTTGCCTGCCGATGGCCTGAACATCCGCTGGCCCGATGCCGTGCTGGATCAGGAAGCGCGGATGAACAACTTCAAGTGGTACGCGGCGCTGGCCTATGCGCGCGTCAATAAGCTCAATAAAATCATCTGGGACAGCCCGCACGCGCGGATCGGCATCATCACGGCCGGCAAGTCCTACCTCGATACACGCCAGGCGCTGGCTGACCTCGGCATCGACGAAACCATCGCCCGCGACATCGGCATCCGCCTGTTCAAGGTCGGCATGACCTGGCCGCTGGAAGCGCAGGGTGTGCGCGAATTCGCGCAGGGCCTCGAAGAAATCCTGGTGGTCGAAGAAAAGCGCCAGATCCTCGAATACCAGGTCAAGGAAGAGCTGTACAACTGGCGCGATGATGTCCGTCCGCGCGTGGTCGGCAAGTTCGACGACACCGGTGAATGGAGTAACTCGCCCGGCATGGGCCACGGCGACTGGTTGCTGCCGGCGACTTATGAACTCAATCCGGCGCAGATCGCGCGCGCGATTGCGTCCCGCATCAGCAAGTACTTCGCCGGCCATCCGGTCGCGCAGCGGGTGCAGGAACGCATCGCTTATCTCGAAGCCAAGGAAGCCGTGCTGAAGGTCAGCGCCAAACCCGATCCGGCCAAGGATCGTATCCCGCATTTCTGCTCCGGTTGCCCGCACAACACCTCCACCAAGGTGCCTGAAGGCAGTCGCGCGCTGGCCGGCATCGGCTGCCATTACATGGTGCTGTGGATGGACCGCGAGACATCGACTTTCACCCACATGGGTGCCGAAGGCACGACCTGGATCGGCCATGCGCCGTTCACCAGCGAACAGCACGTGTTCACCAATCTTGGCGATGGCACCTACTTCCATTCCGGCTTGCTGGCGATCCGTGCTTCGGTCGCAGCCAAGGTCAACATGACCTACAAGATTCTGTACAACGATGCAGTCGCGATGACCGGCGGCCAGACCGTCGATGGCCCGATCGACCCCGGCATGATCTCGCGCCAGATCGCCGCCGAAGGTGTCGGCCCGATCATCGTCGTCACCGACGAGCCCGACAAATACCCGTCCGGTTACGCCTGGGCCGACGGCGTGACCGTCCGCCATCGCAGCGAACTCGATGCGGTACAGCGCGAACTGCGCGAGTGCAAGGGCATCTCGGCGATGATTTACGACCAGACCTGCGCCTCCGAAAAACGCCGCCGCCGGAAGCGCAACGAGTACCCGGACCCGGCCAAGCGCGCTGTCATCAACGAAGCCGTTTGTGAAGGCTGCGGCGATTGCAGCGTGCAATCGAATTGCCTGTCGGTCGAGCCGCTGGAAACCGAATTCGGTCGCAAGCGCCAGATCAACCAGTCCTCGTGCAACAAGGATTTTTCGTGCGTCACCGGCTTCTGCCCGAGCTTCGTTACGGTCGAAGGCGGCCAGTTGAGGAAGCCGAAAAAAGTCACCGTCTCGAAAGACCCGGCGAGTGTTCCTGCGATGGTCCTGCCGCAGCCGATCCTGCCGACCACGGTCACGCCGTATGGCATTCTGGTCGCCGGCATCGGTGGCACCGGTGTCGTCACGGTCGGCCAGATCCTGGCGATGGCGGCGCACATCGAAGGCAAGGGTTGCTCGGTACTCGACATGAGCGGACTGGCGCAAAAGGGCGGGCCGGTGATGTCGCATGTGCGGCTGGCCGACCATCCCGACGACATCCATTCGACCCGCGTTGGCACCGGTGCCTCGGACCTCGTGATCGGTTGCGACGTCATCGTTGCCGCCAGCCGTGATGCCTTGTCGCGGATGGGCGAAGGACGCACCTACGCGGTCATCAATTCGACCAGCACGCCGACCGCGGCTTTCGTCAAGAACCCCGACTGGCAATATCCGGGCGACGCCGCCGAAGCGCAATTGCGCGCCGCCTGCGGGAATGACCGGGTTGACTTTGTTGATGCCGGCAAGATCGCCACCGCACTGATGGGCGACACGATCGCGACCAACATGTTCATGCTCGGCTATGCGTGGCAAAAAGGGCAGGTGCCATTGAGTGAAGCGGCGCTGATGCAGGCCATCACGCTCAATGGCGTGTCAGTCGACTTCAACAAGCAGTCGTTTGTCTGGGGTCGCACTGCCGCGCATGATCTGGCGGCGGTCGAAAAAATCACCCGCAGCGGTGGCACCAGCGACACGTCTGCACAAGTCATCGAATTCAAGCGCGCGCCGAATCTCGACGACCTGATCACGACGCGGGTCGCGTTTCTGACTGCCTACCAGGATGCCGGCTATGCGCAGCAGTATCGTGATTTTGTCGAGCAGGTGCGCGGTGCCGAGCAGCGCATCGCCGTGTCCGGCAAGCCATTGCGCCTGACCGAAGCGGTGGCAAAATACCTGTTCAAGCTGATGGCCTACAAGGACGAGTACGAAGTCGCGCGGCTCTACACCAACACCGTCTTCGCCAGCAAAATTGATGGCCTGTTCGAAGGCGACTACAAGATCAAATTCCACCTCGCGCCACCACTGTTTTCAAAGAAGGATGCGCAGGGTCATTTGATCAAGCAGGAATTCGGGCCGTGGATGATGAAGGCCTTCGGCGTGCTGGCGAAGTTCAAGGGTTTGCGCGGCACGACCTTCGACCTGTTTGGCTACACCGAAGAGCGCAAGACCGAGCGCGGCCTGATCGTGGCCTACCGCCAGACCATCGCAGCGCTGTTGCCGACACTGGCAACGGAGAACTTGTCCGTGGTGGTGGCCATCGCCAGCATTCCCGAAGAAATCCGTGGTTACGGCCATGTGAAGGAGCGGCATCTGGCGGCGGCGAAACTGAAGGAGGCGGGGTTGCTGGCCAGCCTGAATGCGCCGGTGATCACGACGCTGGCCAGGGGTAGTCAGACTGCCTGAAGGCGTACGGACTGACTCTCTGAAGGCGCTCGGCTTGACATCCGTTCGTCCTGAGCTTGTCGAAGGCGCACCGACCAATACGCCTTCGACAAGCTCAGGACGAACGGATATCAGTAGTTTTTCAGACCAAACGGACGGGAGTAGTTTTGCCTAAGCCTTGCTTTCCCGTTGCCGGTATCCCGCATAACCGTTGGCGCGCAGTGCGCATGCCGGACAGGTGCCGCAACCGTAGCCCCAGTCATGCAAGGTGCCACGCTCGCCCAGATAGCAGGTGTGGGTGCCGGTGCGGATCAGGTCGACCAGCGGCGCGCCGCCCAGCGACGCCGCCAGCGCCCAGGTGTCGGCTTTGTCGATCCACATCAGCGGCGTTTCCAGTTTCAGGCGCGTCGCCATGCCGAGGTTGAGCGTGACCTGCAAGGCCTTCATCGTATCGTCACGGCAATCCGGATAACCGGAAAAATCCGTTTCGCACATACCGCCGACCAGCACGTCCAGACCGCGCCGGTAGGCCAGCGTCGCCGCCACCATCATGAACAGCAAATTGCGGCCGGGCACGAAGGTGTTTGGCAGACCGTTCTCAAGCATCGCGATTTCGACATTGCTGGTCAGTGCGGTATCTGAAATTTTGCCGATCAGCGACAGGTCGATCACATGGTCCTCACCGAGCTTGCTGTCCCATCCGGACGATTGCGTGCGCAGGCTGGCCAGCACGCCCGGCCTGACCGTCATCTCGATGGCATGGCGCTGGCCGTAATCGAAGCCGATGGTTTCGACCCGGGCATAACGTTGCAATGCCCAGGCCACGCAGGTGGTGGAATCCTGGCCGCCGCTGAAAAGGACGAGGGCGCCGGTGGGGAGAGTCATGGGAGGTCCTTGTTGCGGTTGAGGGGGGAGCCTTGTCTATGCCCTGATGATGCAGCGCGGATAGTACGGGGGGCGATTATAAGTCGTGCGGTCATCGGTCGCGCCGGCGCTCCGGACTAGCTGCCCGCCTTGCCGATTTTTTCCAGCGATTGCTCGATGAAGTCGCCATCCGACTCCGAGAAGCGCAATTTCACCGGATACCATTCCAGCCCCGGTGCGAGCCAGATATCAAGCTGCTGCTCTTTTGAGTCCGGTGGCGGTGCGCGCATCACATGCACGGTACGCTGTTGGCCCAGTGCGGTGGCGAGCGATTCTTCCTTGACGACCTTGAAAATCCACGGCTCGGCATCACGCGGGCCGGCGACAAAAAATTCCCACGACGAATCGACCTTGAACGCGGCCGCATTGGCACGCGCCACCGCGAT
Organism: Actimicrobium sp. CCC2.4; assembly: GCF_034347385.1. Classification (NCBI taxonomy): domain Bacteria; kingdom Pseudomonadati; phylum Pseudomonadota; class Betaproteobacteria; order Burkholderiales; family Oxalobacteraceae; genus Actimicrobium; species Actimicrobium sp. CCC2.4. The sequence goes on from NZ_CP133777.1 coordinate 693,642, forward strand.
CAGTTGCCAGATCGCGCTATTGCGATCCTGCTCGCCACCGAGCAACGGAAAAGTCGCGGCAGCCGGAGCGAAACTGATTACCTTGCCGGCACGGTCGAAGGTGGTCGTGGTCGGGTCCTTGCGCCAGCGTTTTTCGGTGAACGTGGCCGGTGCCAGGCCGAAGGCATCGATGCTGCCGTCGCTGGTGGCTTCGACGATCTTGCCGACTAGCGGCGAGCGGGTTTCGGTGCTGACGCTGTATTTGCCGGGCGTGGTGCGCCACTTGACCTGCGCTTCGCCGCTGAGCGACAGGCCGCTCTGGCGGGCGCGGATTGCGTAGGTCAGATCGGCCGATGGTGGCAGCGTGAACTGGCGTTTGGGGGCGGCATGCTGGGCGCTGGCCGACAGGCTGGCGCACAGAAGCACGGTGGTGGCGAGAAGGTGTCGCAGCGGGTGTCGCAGCGGAAATGCGGTCATGAAAACTCCGTTCAACAAAAAGGGTTAGCGCTCGGCCAGCGGCGTGATCGATGACATCGTCATATCGAGATAATCGCCGTTGGTTTCGGTCTGGCGCAGCCGCACCGGATACCAGTCGCGCGAGGGTGCCAGCCAGAATTCGACCCGGGGTTCGTAGGAGCCGGATCGGGGTTGGCGCAGGAAATGCCAAGTGGCGAGCTGTTCGCCACCCAGCGCGAGGGTTTCTTCGCCGAGCGCCCGGATCTGCCAGGTTTCGGCATCACGCACGCCGGCCACGAAGATATCGAGTTCGGTGCCGGCAGCGATCTGGGCTGCATCGCCGCGTCCGATCGCGGCCAGTTGCCACACGATGCTGGCGCGGTCCTGTTCGCCGCCGGTGCGCGGATAGGTCGCGGTCGACGACGAAAAACTAATGAGCTTGGCAGCTTGCTGGAAGTGGGTATTCGTTTCGGCTTTACGGAAGCGTTTTTCGCTGTACTTCAGCGGCGCGACGCCTTGCGCATCGAGGCTGCCCTCGCTCTGGAAACGCAATACCGTGAAGAACAGTACGCCGGCTTCGCCATTGATCAGGTAATTATCGCCACTGCGCCGCCAGCCGATTTTGCCGCTGCCGTAGACGATCCTACCGTCGCGTAGTGCCTGGACAGCGTAGTTCACTTCGGCCGATGGTGGCGGCGCGGTCTTGAAGGTGCGGGCGGCGGGGGCTTCCGGTACGGGTTCGGCAAGCGGTGGCGCGGGTGGTGGCAAGACTGCTTCCGGCGTGGCGATGGCGACCGGCGCGTTATCGACCGGTGCCGGCATCGCGGGCACCCCGGCTACCTCCGTCACCTCAGTCACAATCTCCGGCGCTGCGATCACCGGAACCCGCAGCTTGCGCGGTGCGGGAGGCACCGGCACCGGCAATGGCGGCGGCGGTGGCTGCGGGCGCGCCAGTTCGGCTTGCAGCTGTATCGTCAGCACCTGCCCGTCGTGCGGACGCAGCAGTGGCGGTTTGGCGCGCGTGCTGAGCCAGTCGAAGGCCAGCAGATGCAGCAGCAGTGCCACCAGCGTCACTGTGACGGGGCGTCGCCAGCGCTGCAGCTGCTTCTCGAAGGTGGACGGATTTGTCATGGGGGCAGTGTAAACGTTGCAGCGCACACCCGGCTTGCGGCGTAACACCCTGAATCATCCCGACGCGTAAAATGCGTTCTTTTTTGAATGGGATACGCCGATGCGATCGCCAATACGACACCTGCTGCTGGCCGCCTGCCTGCTTGGCTTCGGGCTCACCACGCAGGCAGCACTGCCGCCTATCCGGATCGCGATGATCGAAGGCATGTCCGGCCCCTTCGCCAATGCCGGCGACGCCGTGCAGCGCAACGTGCAACTGGCCATCGAGGTCGTCAATGCCCGCGGTGGTGTGCGACAGAAGGACGGTCGCCACTTGCTGGAACTGAGCGTGTTCGATAACAAGCAAACCATCGATGAATCGCTGACCGCCTTGCGCCACGTGACCGACCGGCATATTCCGTTTGTCCTGCAGGGCAACAGCTCTGCGGTCGCGGCCGGCCTCATCGAGGCGATCAACAAGCACAACGATCGCAGTCCCGACAACCGCCTGCTGTTCCTGAATTATTCGGCAGTCGACCCGGTCCTGACCAATGAAAAATGCAGCTTCTGGCATTTCCGTTTCGATGCCAATGCCGACATGCGCATGCAGGCGCTCACCGATGTGATCGAGGGTGACAGCCGCGCTAGCAAGGTCTACCTGATCGGCCAGGATTACAGTTTCGGTCACCAGGTCGCCACCGCTGCGCGCAGCATGCTGGGGGCCAAGCGCCCCGATATCCGCATCGTCGGTGACGAGTTTCATCCGATCGGCAAGGTCAAGGATTTTTCGCCGTATGCCGCGAAAATCCGGGCCAGTGGGGCCGACACCGTCATCACCGGCAACTGGGGCAATGACCTCACGCTGCTGGTCAAGGCGGCGCGTGAGTCGGGCCTGAACCTGAAGTTCTACACGTTCTATGGCAATGGCCTCGGTGCCCCGGCCGCCATCGGTGACGCCGGCGTCGGGCGCGTTCGCGCGGTCGCCGAATGGCATCCGAATGTCGGCGGCGCGGCCAGCGATGCGTTTTACCAATCGTTCCGGCAACGCTATCCGCAAGCGCAGGATGATTACGTGCACCTGCGCATGCGCGTGATGATAGAGATGCTGGTCAGCGCCATCGAACAGGCCGGCAGCACGGAGGCCGCACGCGTTGCCAGAGCGCTTGAAGGCGCGCGCTTCGCCAATGGGTTTCATGACGCCACGATGCGCGCGACTGATCACCAGCTGCTCCAGCCGCTGTATGTCTCGGTGATGCAAAAGCAGGGCGAGGGCGGCGTGCGCTTCGATAACGAAGGCAGCGGTTACGGCTTCAGGACCGAGCGCTATTTGCCGATGCCGGCGACCGCGCAGCCTAGCACCTGCAAGATGACGCGCTATTGAATTGCGTGGCCGGGGCGGGGCGTTCTCTGCTAATCTCGACGCTCACTCTTGGGGACATATGATGATGAAATCTTCGATGCCGAACATGCCCGGCGCAGGCGCAATGACCGACACGCTGGAATTCATGCAAAAACTGTGGGGCGGTGTGACTTTGCCGGGCGCCAGCATGCCGGGCATGGTCATGCCGACCTTGTCGCTGGAAGAAATCAACAAGCAGATCACCGATCTGAAAGCGGTCGAAAGCTGGCTGACGCTGAACATGAACATGCTGGGTGGGACCATCAAGGCGCTGGAAGTGCAGAGCGCGACGATCTCCACGCTGCAATCGATGAGCGCCAATTTCAGCGCGGCGATGAAGCCGGCCGAACCGGACGCGCCGGCACAGCCATCGCCTTACGAAGCGTTTTTCAAGGCGACTGCGCCAGCACCTGCAACAGCACCTGCGCCCGAAGCACCGGCCGCTGCGCCGCCGATGGCCAATCCGAACGCCTGGTGGAACATGTTGCAGGAACAGTTTCAGCAAGCGGTAGCCAACGCGATTCCGCCGGAACCGGTGGCTCCTCCCAAGACGGCCAGTGCGGCCAAACCGGCCGCAGCAGCCAAGCCCCGGAACGTAAAAAAAGCCGCCGCACCGGCCAGGCCGGGCAAGGCCTGAGTCGTTATCAGGGGGCGGGTGGCGCAGCTGCCACTCGCAGCATCGGCGCCACCAGCAGCGCCAGCAACGTGCAGCCGACTGCCAGATAACCGACCACATTGAAGTGCAGGATTTCGCCGGTCGGTGCGCGCGTGATGATCAATCCGGCGACTAGCGACGCCAGTCCGGCAAACGCCATCTGCACCGATGACACCAGGCTCATGAAGGTGCCGCGTATCTGCTGCGGCGCAATCGCACTGACCATCGCCATCGCCGGCACCATCCGTCCCGGCACCAGCACAAAGAAAATCGTCGAATTGATCAGCACCAGCCACCACGCGATCGGTACCAGGTGCGTCGTGATCAGCATCGGCACCAGCGACGCCAGCGCCACGCGGCGGAAAATGGCCGGCTTGCCGTACTTGTCGGCCAGACGGCCGATTGCCTGCGACGTGAAAAAAGTCGCGGCGCCACCGCACAGATAGACCAGCGTGATGAACGATTCGGGCAAGCCGACATTGGTCGTCATGTACAGCGCGATGTACGGAATGACCGTGAAGCCGCCCAGCATCATCAGTGCGATAAACAGAAACCCCTTCAGGTGTTCCGGATGCTTGGCCACCAGAAAAATCTGCTGGAAGATGTTGCCCTGGCGTGTGTGTCGCATATGCCCGGTCAGGCTGGGCAGCAAGCGATAGCCGATCACGAAAATCACCATCGATAGCGCGACGATAAAGAAAAACGGCGCACGCCAGCCCAGTGACGGGATGTGATTTGCCAGCACCAGTCCGAGCGGCACGCCGGCCACCGTCGAGAGCGAAAACGCCGCCATCACGGTGCCCATTGCCTTGCCGCGCCGCTCGAACGGGATCACGTCAGCCACCATGGTTTGCACCATCGCACCGAGGATGCCGCCAAACGCGCCGGCCAGCGCGCGCGCCACCAGTAATTGCGGAAAGGTCTGCGCCAGCCCGCAGCACAGCGTCGCCAGCATGAACAGCACGTACAGCGCCAGCGTCAGCTTGCGCCGGTCGAAGCGTTCGATATAGGTCGCTGCCAGCAAGCCCGAGATCGCTGCCGTGAACGTGTACGACGACAGCAGCAGGCCGAACTGATGGGTATCGATCTGCAGCACCCGGATCAGTTGCGGACCGAGCGGCATCATGATCATGAAGTCGAGGATGTGCGTGAACTGGATGCCGGCCAGCGTCAGCAGGACCAGCCATTCTTTGCGGGGAGTCAGTCGGGTCGGGGGTGTAGTCACGGTGTAGTGCGGATCATCGGAAGAGTTAGGACGGCATGGTAGCAGCATGGCCCGGATGGCGAGGGGCGACATAAATAAATTTCCTGAGCTCAATAGAAGTCGCTTACTCTTGCGTACGAATTAAAACCGCCAGTAGACATTAGCGGGTGACTTTTATCTGTGCTTGTTTTGATAGGGCCGGTCTTGACCTACCGCCGGCAAAGACAACAACTGGCGGGTGTTGGTGTGTGATGGTGCGGATAGGTCTGGCAACGGCAAACGCTGATGCAGGATGTGGCCGTTTTGATGGATGGCAAGGCGGGTGCCGGCACGACTTCCGGCATCGGCGAGTGGAAGAGGTTTCAAATGCAATCGCATCGAGATACACCGCTGCAAGTGTCGAATGGTAATGCCGGGTTCGGCAATTTCTTCAAGTATCACGGCTGGCTGTCACCGGGCGTGCGCCTGTTCCGCAGTATCCGTTTTCAGGCCAAGGCGCTGTGGATTGCGCTGGCGTTTATCGCGCCGCTGCTGATGACCTTGTTCTACCTGTGGTCAGCTGCCAATGAACAGATCATGTTTGCGCGTTCCGAGCGTCAGGGACTGACTTACATACATCCACTGGACGATCTGATCAAGGCGGCCCAGGTTCGTCGACGGGTAGCGTCCGGCAATGCGCCGCAACTGGCGCAGCAGCAAGCTGATGTCAGCGCCGCCTTCGACAAAGTCCAGGCGCGCCAGACCGAACTGGGCAAGGATTTCGGTACCGAAAAACCATTCGAGCTGTTGCTCAAGGCGCATCAGGCGCTACTCCAAACGCCGCTGGCAGCCAATCCCGATGCGACCTTCAAGCTGCATTCCGAGTACGTCGCGCTGGCACTGGACCTGGTGGCGCGTGTGGCCGATGGCTCGCAACTGAGTCTGGATCCGGACCTCGACACCTATCACATGATGAACATCGCCGTGCTGCGCGGGCCGATGCAGTATGAAAACACCGCGCAATTGCGCGGCATTGGCAGTCTTGTCCTCAAAGACAAGGAACTGACACCGTTACGACGCGATTTGATGAGCCAGCGCAGTGCGGTCCAGGACTATCTCGAGCGGGATGTCAACGCATCTTACAAGGCCGGTATCGCCATTTTTCCGGATGTTGCCCGCAGCATGGACATGCAAGCGACCGACGCCGCGTCGGCGGCGTTCCGGGCGGCGATCACGCAACAGATCCTGGGCGCGGTACTGACCGGCGATGCGGCTACCTATCTCGCGCTCGGTAATGCCGCTGTCGACAAGCAGATCGCGCTGGTCTCGCAAGTCATGACGCGGCTCGATAGCCAGTTGCAGGCCCGCATCGTGCGCTTGCAGGCAGCGCTGATGACCCAGTTCGGCATCTGCCTGTTTTTTGTGTTGCTGGCCGCTTACCTGATGCTGGCGTTTTACAAGGTGATGATGGGCGGCTTGCAGGAAGTCGCCGGTCATCTGCAGGAAATCACCAAAGGCAATCTGACCACTGCACCGAAACCATGGGGCAGCGATGAAGCGGCCCAGCTGATGTACACGATGGGCGAGATGCAAACCAGCTTGCGGCGTATTGTCGGCGCTGTGCTCGATGGCTCGGTGCAGGTGCAGACTGCCAGCGACGAGATCGCTGCTGCCGCCAATGACCTGTCGGGCCGGGCCGAGCAGGCTGCTGCCAGCCTGGAGGAAACTGCCTCGAGCATGGAACAGATTTCATCGACCGTGAAGCAGACGTCCAGCACGGTGGCCGGTGCGATGGTCATCGTGCAGGCCAATGCGGTGTCGGCTACGCGCGGCGGTGTCGTGATCAATCAGGTGGCGGCCACGATGGAAGGCATCCGGGTGTCGTCGAACAAGATCGGCGAGATTATCGGCGTCATTGACGGCATCGCTTTTCAGACCAACATCCTCGCGCTCAATGCCGCTGTCGAAGCGGCGCGGGCAGGTGAAGAGGGACGTGGATTTGCGGTGGTGGCGACCGAGGTGCGGGCGCTGGCCGGCCGTTCGGCAGCGGCGGCACGGGAAATCAAGACGCTGATCTCTGAGAGCATTTTGCAGGTCCAAAGCGGTAATCAGGTGGTGGTCGAAGCTGGTACGACCATCCATGAAATCGTCGTCAATGCCAACAAGATCGCGGTGATGATGCAAGAGATGACGACCTCAACCAAAGAGCAAAGCAGCGGAGTAAGCCAGGTCGAAATCGCGATCCATGAACTTGATCGCACGACCCAGCAAAATGCGGCCTTGTCGGAAGAGGCGGCAGCAGCGTCGACGACGTTGTCCGCGCAGGCACAGCGGCTGGCCGACGAAATCAGTTTTTTCCGGCTCGCTTGAGCCAGCGCATCAGACTGCCCAGCACGGGCAGTTTTTCATACAGTTCTTCGGCCGCATCCCAGTAATCGCGATGCAGGCAAACCTGGCCGGCGGCATCGAAGCGCACGTGGGTCGCGCCGCGTATGCATTGTTCGTCGCGCGAAAAGCGCTTCATGCGGAAATGAAAATCCCAGGTCAGAAAAGCCTGGTCGCCCTGCAGCAATTGCGTTGTCACGACAAAGCGCGGCGCATCGACCTGCGCAAACATGTGGCGGAAGATGTGCGCAATCGCGGGCCTGCCGATGACTTCATTGAACGGGTCCTTAAAGAAGGCGTCGGCGCTGTAGATCGTGTCGATGCGGGCGGCGCTGTCGAGCGTCAGCGTCTCGAAAAAATCGACCAGGTCGCGCAAGCCGTCCTGATGGTTCATAAGCCGGTCACCTTGTGGATCAGCGCAAAATACCAGCGGTACGGCAGCAGCCGCGCCAGCCGGATCCAATTGGTAAACCGCTTCGGAAAATGAATATGAAAGTCGCCCGCTTCAAGGCCGGCGACCAGTTCGGTGGCGGCTTGCGTGGCCGTGATCAGCGCCGGCATCTTGAAGTCATTGACGGCCGTCATCGGCGTATCGACGAAGCCCGGATTGATCTGGTACACCGCCACGCCGCGCGGCTGCAGATCGAGGTACAGCGACTCGGTCAGGTTGATCAGCGCCGCCTTGGTCGGACCGTAGATCAGCGCTTTCGGCAAGCCGCCAAAGCCGGCCACCGAGGCGACGATGCCGATGCCGCCACTACCCTGTACCAGCAAGCCGGGCAGCACCGCATCGAGGCAATTGAAGACGCCGCGCAGGTTCAGGTCGATCAGCTGATTGACCTTGGCCAGGTCCAGGCTGTCGGCCCGCATTTCGTTGTAGCCGCCGGCGACGATCAGGACCAGATCAATCCCTTGCCAGGCGGCCAGCACCTGCTCGCGCGCGGCCAGCACGGTGGCGTGGTCGGTAATGTCGAGCGTCGCGACCAGCGCGTTGGCATGGCCATCGGCGAGTTCTTGCAAGGGTTCGGCACGCCGCGCGGATAGCGCCACGCGCGCGCCCCTGGCCAGCAACTGCCGCGCCGTTTCGGCGCCGATGCCGGTCGAGGCACCAATGACCCAGACGCGCCGGCCGGACCAGTCGCGGATCGCCGGATTCATCATGGGCGCTTCGTGAACGACAGCGTCACGTCACCGACATGGAAACCGAACTTGCTCATTGCGGCGCGGTTGAGCATGACGCGCTCATCCATCAGGTACATCCAGTCTTCCATGGTCACGTTGATGACTTTGCCGTCGACCGGCAAGGCCAGCACGTATTTCCAGCGCAGCGCATTGCCGGAGACCACGCCTTCGGCCACGCCGACCACATCGGCAGCGGTGCCGGTGTAGGTGCCGGGGCCGGTTTTGGTTAAGGTCCAGATGCGTTTTTCTTTGGTGCCGTCGGAGTAGGTGAAGCTCTCGTCGAGTGTGCCGACATCGCCTTTCCAGCTACCGACCATGACCACGCCAAAGCGCTTGATGACTTCGCCGGAGCGATCCTGGAACATACCTTGCGCGTCCAGCGTGCCATTGAAATACTGCTGCAGGTCTAGCGTGGGTTTTTGGTCTGCGTAGCGCGATGGTTCGACAGTGCCGCAACCGGCGATCAGGACAGCACAGCACAGGGCCAACAGGGGTTTGAACATTTTCATGGGATTCCTTTAAATTGTGCGCAATCAAATAGTGCGCAATGGAGCGCGCCAGAGCAGTGCCGCCGCGGATAACTTGAGCAGGCATGGCACTACTGCGTAGGCAATGCTGAGTGCCTGTCCGCCCGCTTGGCTTTGCAGGCCGGGCACATACCCCAGCCATTCCAGCAAGGGTAGCGAGACGCCTGCTGCCAGCGCCAGATTCATTTTGGTGGCCCAGCTCCATGAGCCGAAATACACGCCTTCGCGTTTGCCGCTATCGCCGGCCTGATGGATGACGGCGGCCAGCAAGGCCGGCGGCAAGGCCAGGTCAGCGCCCAGCGTCAGGCCGGACAGCACGCAGATAATGCCGAAGGCGATGGCGTCGCCGGCACCGAGTCCGAAGGCCCAGATGAAACCGGCCACCGCCAGCAGCATCGAGAGCATCCAGGCGCGCGCTTCACCAAGCCGTTTTGCCAGCGCGACCCAGAGCGGCATCGAGGCCGCGGCAGCGACAAAATACAGCACCAGAAATAGCCCGGCCTGCTGGCCCAGTCGCAAGCGGTCGCTGGCAAAAAACAGGAATAGCGTGGCCGGGATGGCGGCTGCGATGCCATTGACGACGAACACCGCAAACAGCCAGCGGAACAGCTTGCTACGAAACGGCACCAGCAATTCCGACCAGCCGCCATGACTGCGCAGCGTGCGTTCCGGTAGCGGTGCGGCGCGCGTCAGCAGCAGGACCGAACCGGCCAGCACGACCAGAAAAGCAGCGGTGAGCCACCAGGACGGACCGAGCGCCGGCAAGGCCGCGGCGATGATCACGCCGATCAGCCCGCAGCCTTCGCGCGTGGCGGTCAGGCGCGAGCGCTGGTCCGGTGCCTGCGTGAGCGCCGCGCCCCAGCTCTGATGACTGATGGTGGCCAGACTGAAGCCGACATACACCACCAGCAGCGCGACCATGAACCACATCAGCGGCGCGCCCGCGGCCAGTTCCGGCGGATGAAATAGCGCGACGAATCCGGCGGCCAGCAACGGCACGGCCAGCAGCACGAAACGGCGGTAACCATCGGCGCGGCGCGTGCCATCGATCCACAAGCCCAGCACCGGATCGAGGAAGGCATCAAACAGACGCGCCAGCAGCAGCGCCGTGCCGATCAGCGTCAGCGATAGGCCGAAGCGTTCGGCATACAACTGCGGCACATACACATAGACCGGCAACGCGACCATCGCCAGCGGCATGCCGAACAGGCCGTAGGCGAACAGCGCGGCGCGGTCCAGCCGTGCCATCAGCGGGCTGCCGCGTTCATCAGCAAGGACTCGCGCAATTTGCCGGCGCTGGTTTTCGGGTCCAGCCAGATGGCAAAGAAAGCGCGCGCAAAGACCGGATCGGCGATCTCGCCGAGCAGTTTGCCATCGAGGTAAAAGCGTGCGCCCAGCGTCGGCAACAACACGCCGGTGAGGCGGGTGCCGTCGTTCACATCAGGGAACAGCGCCGTCATGCGCGCCAGCCAGTCGGCTTGCTGGGCGGGAGTGCCGAGGCCGAGTTTGCTGATCTCGTCGGCGCTGGACTCGGCGATTTTTTTGCCATTGAGCGAACGCGAATAGGTCAGTTCCAGTGCGAGCGGCGCATCGGGCGCGACGCCTTTGGCACCGACCCATAATTGCGCGTCATAGATCGACAGGCCGAACCAGCGGAAGGTGCCTTGTCCGGACAGCCGGGCAGCCGGCACGTCGGCTTCGATGAAGGCCGGTGCCGACCAGGCCGGCAGCGCCATCGCCAAGCTCAGCAGTAGCGCGGAGAAGAGAACGCCCAACCGGCGCGCGATCATGGTTTTTCGAGCGTGAATTGCGCGACGTCGATGCTGCCGGCGCGGAAACCGGCTTCGCAATACGCCAGATAAAATTCCCAGGTACGCAGGAAGCGGTCATCAAAACCTTGCGCCCGTACCTTCGGCAATTGCTCCTTGAAAGCGCTGCGCCACTCGTCGAGCGTGCGGGCGTAATCGAGGCCGAACTTGAACTCGTTGACCACGCGCAGGCCGTATTGTTCGGCATATTGCTTGAAGACCGCTGGCGACGGCAGCATCCCGCCCGGGAAGATGTATTGCTGGATGAAGTCGGTGCCCTTGCGATAGCGCTCGAACAGGGCGTCGTCGATGACGATGGTCTGGATGCAGGCGCGCCCGCCGGACTTCAGGTTACGTGCAATGCATTCGAAGTAGCTCGGCCAGTAGCTCTCGCCGACCGCTTCGAACATCTCGATGGAAGCGATGCCGTCGAACTGGCCGCTGGTGTCGCGGTAGTCCTGCAGCAGCAGTTCGACCTGATCGACCACGCCGGCATCGGCCAGGCGCTGGCGCGCAAAGTTCAGCTGTTCGGTCGAGAGCGTCAGGCCGGTCACATGGGCGCCGGCATCGCGCGCGGCGATCTCGGCAAAGCCACCCCAGCCGCAGCCGATTTCGAGGATGCGGGCGTCGCTGCCGACTTGCAGTTCGCTGAGGATGCGCCGGTACTTGGCATGCTGGCCATCCTGCAGATTGTCGATATGGCCGTTTGAAAACAGCGCGCTCGAATAGGTCATCGACGGGTCCAGCCAGAGCTGGTAAAAATCGTTGCCGATGTCATAGTGCGCGTGGATATTCTTGCGGCTGCCCGAGCGCGAATTGCGGTTGAACAGGTGCTTGACGCGATACAGCAGGCTGCCCCACCAGGTGCCATAAATCACCGATTCGACTGCATGCCGGTTGCGCGTGAACAGCTCGACCAAGGCCGGCAGGTTGTCGGTGGTCCAGTGCCCATCGATGAAGGTTTCGGCAAAGCCGATGTCGCCGGATTTCAGTGCGGCGCTGCAGACTTCCCAGTTGTTGAGCTTCATCGTCACCGGCGCGGAAGTGTCGCCGAAGCGCGCGCTCTGGCCGTCCGGAAATTCCATCACGATTGCGCCCTGGTCGATCTTGCGCAGCAGTTGCAGCACGAACTGTACTTGGGACGGAAAGGCTTCGGTCGACAGGTGCTCGGCGTGGACAGGAAGTTTGGCGGTCGTGGTGTTCATCGGCTCAACTTTTTGGTCGGTGGTGTGGGTTTGCTATAAAACGGAACGCGCTTGAAAAACAGTTTCAGCGCTTGCCAGTGGATGCGCACGATCACGCCGAACGTCATCAGCGGATAGCTGAAGAAGCCGCGTAGCACGCTGCGGTTATTCAATGCGGTGGCGGAACCGGCGACGCTGGTCAGCAGCAGCGGGCCGCTGGCATCGTCGTGATCGATACGGGCAATGGTGTGCTCGCCCTGCTGCACGAAGCGAAAGCGATAGGTGCCCGAAGTCGCGCAAAACGGCGAGACATGGAATACCTTGCGGGCGGTGATTTCCTCGCCCAATGTCATCGCCGCACCGCTGTCGAGCAGGTAGCAATGCTTCTCGCCGAAGGTGTTGCTGACCTCGCAGAGAATCGCGCGCAAGGCGCCATCGGGACGGTGGCAAAACCAGAACGAGACCGGATTGAAGACATAGCCGAGCACGCGCGGAAAAGTCTGCAGCCAGATTTCGCCGCTGGCATCGGTGATGCCTTCGCTGCGCAGCAAGTTGTCTATCCACGGCAGCAGCGCCTGCTGGCCATCGCCGTGATCGCGGTCATGGAACGACAGCAGGTTGAAGCGGTTGCGCGAAAACAGGCGCGGTCCGAAATCGCCGGCACCGAGCGTGCGCAGCGGCAGTCGCAGGAAATACACGCCATAGCTGAAGGCATTGGTGGCCGGCCGCAAACGGCTGTGGGCAACCTTGCCGAAGCAGAGCCGGGGCGTGGCGACCGTGGTCATCTCAGGCCGCCACACGCAGCGACTGCTGCCGTTCCAGCATCGCGATGGCTTGCGCGACGGCGAGGCCGGATTTCAGGCCGTCTTCATGAAAACCGTAGCCGGTCCAGGAACCGGCAAACCAGGTATTGCGCACGCCTTGCAGCGATGGCAAACGGCCTTGTGCGCGGATCGCGGCGGCATCGAAAAGAGGATGCGCGTAGTCGTATTCGGCAATCACCTTGGCCGGATCCGGCGCGTCGATCGGGTTCAGCGAGACGATCACCGGCGTCGTGAATGGCAGCGGCTGCAACTGGTTGATCAGGTAATGCACGCAGACCTTCGGTGTCTGGCTGTTCTGGCTCTGGTAATTCCAGGCGGACCAGGTCTTGCGGCTGGCCGGCAGGCAACTGGCATCGGTGTGCAGCACGGCGCGGTTCGGCTCGTAGCGCACGGCCGACAGCACGGCTTGCTCGGCCTTGCTGGCGTCGGCCAGCAAGGCCAGGCTCTGGTCGCTGTGGCTGGCCAGTACGACGTGCTCGAACTGGTGTTCACCGTCGTCGGTGCGCAGCGTGATGCGGGTATCTGTGCCATGCGGTGTGCGGAGGATTTGGCGCACCGGCGTGTGCAGTGCGGTGCTGCCGATTTTGGCTAATAGTTTGTCGACATACTGGCGCGCGCCGCCGCGCACGGTTTGCCATTGCGGCCGGCCATTGACTTGCAACAGACCGTGGTTATGGCAAAAGCGCACGAAGGTCGACAGCGGAAACGCCAGCATCTGCTCGGTCGGACAGGACCAGATGCAGCCGGCCATCGGCAGCAAATACCAGGCGCGGAATTGTTCGGTGTACTTATTCTTGACCAGGAATTCGCCGAGCGAAATGCCGGACGCGAGATCATCGCCGGCCAATGCCATCGCGGTGGTTTCGCGGTTGAAGCGCAGGATGTCGCGCAGCATGCCAATGAAGCGCGGACTGAACAGGTTGCGGCGCTGGGCGAACACGGCATCGAGATTGCCGCCGGCCCATTCGAGCGTGCGTTTGCCCAGCGGCAGCTTGACCGAGAACGACATGTCGGTGCCGACGGTCTCGACATCGAGCTCCTTGAACAACGCTACGAGGTTCGGATAGGTCTTGTGATTGAACACCAGGAAGCCGGTATCAACGCCGTGGGTATGACCATCGAGGGTCACATCGACGGTATGCGTGTGGCCGCCAAAATAGTCATTGGCTTCGAATAGCGTGACGTCATGGCCGGCTTCGGACAGACGATAAGCACAGGACAAGCCGGAAATCCCGGCACCTACAACTGCAATCTTCATGCAACGTCTCCTGCCCGAACAATATTTAAAATATGCAACAGCCCTGCACACTACTACGTACGCACGGTCCAATCGGATTCACGACGGACAGTCAAATGGATTGGTTCAATGCTTTCTCGATGGCAGTCACCAGCGCCGGATTGCCGGGCTCGATTTCGCTGGGAAAACTGGTGATGACCTTTCCGCTGCGATCGATCAGATATTTATGGAAATTCCATTGCGGTGTTTTGCCGGTCGATTTGGACAGCGTCGCATACAGCGCGTTGGCATTCGGACCGGAGACCACCGCTTTCGAGAACATCGGGAATTTCACGCCATAAGTATTGAAGCAAAAGTCGGCGATTTCCTTGCTCGAGCCCGGCTCCTGTTTGCCGAAATCATTGGATGGGAAGCCGAGTACGACCAGGCCGCGTGCCTGGTACTTGGCGTAAAGCGCTTCGAGTCCCTGATACTGCGTGGTGAAGCCGCAGTAGCTGGCGGTGTTGACGACCAGCGTGACCTTGCCGGCGTACTGGCAAAGGTTTTGCGGGACTTCGTCTTGCAGGCGTTTAAATTGCTGCTGCAGTACTACCGGACAGGCAGCCGGCGTGGCAGGCTGGGACTGTGCGTGTGCTGCCGGCAGCAAGCCGGTCATGACGAGGGCAAACAGGAACACGGAGAGGAGACTTTGGCGCGGCTTCATGATGGCAGACTCGCTGGTATTATTCTGGGCTGGTTAGTCTAACTGATTTTTCGGCCCCTGCCGCTGCGGTCCGGGAAACTCCCGGCGTTGACGTTTTGAAAGGCAATTCCCGATGTTCAGCTCTCTGTTTTTGGTGGTGATGCGATGATGCGCCGGCTGGTTCTGGTGCTGGGAGATCAGCTCTCGATGGACAATCCGGCGCTGGCGGATTTCGATCCGCAGCGCGATGTGGTGGTGATGATCGAGGCGGCCAGCGAAGGTATGGCGGTCTGGTCGCACAAGGCGCGCATCACGCTGTTCCTGTCGGCGATGCGGCATTTTGCGCTGGTGCTGGGTGAGCGTGGCTGGCCTTTCATTTACCTGAAGCTCGATGACCCGCTGCCGGGTGATTTTGCCGCCCGCCTCGGCGCGGTGCTGGCCGAACATCAGCCGCTGGCGCTGTATGTGGCGGACCCGGG
Organism: Actimicrobium sp. CCC2.4; assembly: GCF_034347385.1. Taxonomy (NCBI): domain Bacteria; kingdom Pseudomonadati; phylum Pseudomonadota; class Betaproteobacteria; order Burkholderiales; family Oxalobacteraceae; genus Actimicrobium; species Actimicrobium sp. CCC2.4. The sequence goes on from NZ_CP133777.1 coordinate 708,732, forward strand.
CGAATGGCGCATGCAGCAACTACTGGAGCAGGTGTGCGCGAGTTCGGCGACGCCGTTGCGCGTCATCGACGACACCCATTTCTTGTGCAGCCGCAGCGAATTTGCGACCTGGGCCAAGGGCAAGAAAGAATTGCGCATGGAGTTCTTTTACCGGGTGATGCGCAAGAAGCACCAGGTTCTGATGAACGGCGAGCAACCCGAAGGCGGCGAGTGGAATTACGATGCCGAGAACCGCAGTGCCTTTCCGAAACGCACCGGCCCCGGCGTGATTCCGCCGCCGGCGCGCTTCGTGCCGGATGCGATCACGCAGGAAGTCATCGCGTTGGTCGAGACGGAGTTCACCGATCATCCAGGCAGCACCGACCATTTCATCTGGCCGGTCGACCGGGCCCAGGCCTTGCAGGCGCTGGACGCATTCATTGCAACGCGGCTGGCGGGATTCGGGACGTATCAGGATGCGATGTGGACCGACACGCCGTTCGGCTGGCACGCGCTGCTCTCGAGCAGCCTGAACCTGCATTTGCTGTCGCCGGCTGAAGTTGTAGCCGCTGCCGAAGCTGCCTATCGCAACGGTGCGGTGCCGCTGGCCAGCGCCGAAGGCTTCATCCGGCAGATACTCGGCTGGCGCGAATTCATTCGCGGTGTGTACTGGCTCGACATGCCCGGCATGAAGCAGGCCAATCATTACGATCATCAGCGTGCGCTGCCGGGTTTTTATTGGACCGGCAACACCGGTATGGCCTGCATGAAGGACGCGATCGGCCAGACGCTGGAGCATGGTTATGCCCACCATATCCAGCGCTTGATGGTGACCGGCAATTTCGCCTTGCTGGCCGAGTTGTCGCCGCAGCAGGTCAGTGACTGGTATCTGGCGGTGTATGTCGATGCGGTCGAGTGGGTCGAGTTGCCGAACGTGGCGGGTATGGCACTGCATGCGCTGGGCAACCGCTTCACCAGCAAGCCGTACATTTCCAGCGGTGCGTACATCAAACGCCAAAGCAATTATTGCAGTGGCTGCCGGTATGATCCGGCCGAGCGCCTCGGCGAGCGGGCCTGTCCGTTTACGACTCTGTACTGGAATTTCATCGACAAGCACGAGGCAACGCTGGTGGGTAATCCGCGCACAGCGCTGATGGCGAAAAACATTACGCGTCTGTCGGCCGATGAACGTGCCGGTATTCGTTTGCTGGCAGCGAGCATGCTGGAGCGGCTCGACACTTTGTAAGATCGCAGCGCCGGTAAGTAAAGGTAGTCCGCAAGGACTTCCGGTAGGAGTGGCGCTACGTTTGCCGCAGAAGCATTTGTTGGTAAAATCAGGTAGTTATCTCATCTTTATGAAGGCACTTATGCTGTATCCAGAATTGTTTAAATCGCTTGAGCAAGTCCGCTGGAACATGGATACCGATGTTCCCTGGGATAAGTTCGATGCGTCCAAGCTCACCGACGAGCAGGCCCAGACGATCCGCATGAATGCGATCACCGAATGGTCGGCACTGCCCGCTACCGAAATGTTCTTGCGTGACAATCGTGGCGACAGTGATTTTTCCGCCTTCATGTCGGTGTGGTTCTTTGAAGAGCAAAAGCATTCGCTGGTCTTGATGGAATACCTGCGTCGCTTCCGTCCCGAGTTCGTCCCGACCGAAGCCGAACTGGACAATGTCCGTTTTGAATTCGATCCGGCACCGCCACTCGAAACCCTGATGATGCATTTCTGCGGCGAGATCCGGCTCAATCACTGGTACCGCTGCGCCTCTGACTGGCACACCGAACCCGTCATCAAGCAAATCTACAAGATGATCAGCCAGGATGAAGCGCGTCACGGCGGCGCCTATCTGCGCTACATGAAAAAAGCGCTGGGGGTTTCCGGCGATTCGGCACGCGCCGCATTTGCTAAGATCGGCGTGTTGATGGCTTCGGCCCGTCGCACTGAAAAGCCCTTGCATCCGACTAATTTGCACGTGAACCAGTCGTTGTTTCCGAACGATACGGTGCAGTCGCGCTTGCCGGACCCGGACTGGCTGGAGCACTGGCTCGATGGCCAGATCAGGTTCGATGGCGAGTGGGAAAAGAAGGTGGTCGAGCGCATCCTCCACAACATGTCGCTGTTGTTCGAGCGCAGCTTTGCGACGGTGCAGGAGCTCAATCGCTATCGCAAGGAAATCGTTAACCGGATGGCATTGCCTGTCGCCGCTGTTTAACCTGCATCTGAGCAATTCGTGATGTAATCGAGGGCCGCAAGATTTTTCTTGCGGCTTTTTTTTCCCCTGACAGGAGACCTGCCATGTCTGATTTCGAGCACAAGATTTGCCGGCGTACCGAACTCGCTTCGCGCATTGCGCATCTGGCCCAGCCGGTCGTGATGACCAATGGAGTCTTCGATATCCTGCATCGCGGTCATGTCACTTATCTGGCCCAGGCCCGCGCGCTGGGTGCCTCGCTGGTGGTGGCGGTCAATACCGATGCCTCGGTCAAACGGCTGGGCAAGGGCAGCGACCGGCCGCTCAATCATTGCCCCGACCGGATGGCCGTGATTGCCGCGCTTGAATCCGTGAGCCTGGTGGTGGCGTTCGATGAAGACACGGCGCTGGAAGTGATCAGGGAAGCGCATCCGGGCATCTATGCCAAAGGCGGCGACTACGACATGGACGAGATCCCCGAAGGCCAGGAAGTGCTGGCCTACGGCGGCAAGGCGATCGCAATCGACTTCAAGCATGATCGCTCGACCACGCAGCTGTTGTCTAAGGTCAGGCAGGCTCCGGAAGAGCTGTAGGCGGCTCAGTGCGCCGCTGTTAGTGCGCCGACGTCGACCAGTGCATCGACGGTACCGGCTTTCTCGAAGGTCAGGCGCAGCGGTACTGGCATTCCTGCCACCAGAGGCTGTTTGAGGCCGGTCAGCATCACGTGATAACCATCGCCGGCCGCCATCGTCAGCGTGCTGTTTGCGGCGATCGCGATCCCGGATACTTCCCGCATTTTCATGACATTACCGGTCATGGACATCGTGTGCAGCTCGGCCGCTGCGGCGACCGGAGTCGCAATGCGCAACAGCTTATCGGCGCTTGCGCTGCTATTGCGGATGGTCAGGTAGACGGCGGCAGAGGGCTGGCCCGGTGCCGATGCACGTGCAACGGCACGGCTGACCTCAATGGCCGCTCCGGCGGCAAAGGCGCTAGCGGCGATGCCGGTTGCGGCGAAAAAAATCAGGGTAGTCAGGCGCATGGGATTCCTTGGATGTGGGGGGGCAGTCATTACGCGCCACCGGCATAGCCATTCTGGCGCCATGCTTCGTAGACGACGACAGCGACCGTGTTTGACAGGTTCAGGCTGCGATTGTCGGGCCGCATCGGCAGGCGGATGCGCTGGCCGGGCGGGAATGATTCACGTAATGCCGGGTCCAGGCCTTTGGTTTCCGAGCCGAACACGAAGACATCGCCGGGCTGGAACCGGCCGGTCGCAAAAGGCGTCGAGCCATGCGTGGTGAGCGCGAACATGCGTTGCGGATCGGGCTGCACGGCGGCGATAAATTGGCTCCAGTCCGGATGGACTTGCATCGTCGCGTAATCGTGATAATCGAGGCCGGCACGGCGCATCTTGGCATCGTCAAGCGGAAATCCCAGCGGTTCGATCAGGTGCAGTTGCGCGCCGGTGTTGGCGCACAGGCGGATGATATTGCCGGTGTTAGGCGGGATTTCCGGCTCGACCAGTACGACATGAAACATGGAATCCTTGGAATGAAAAATTAAGCGGGCGACGTGCGCGCGAACACCAGGTTGGTGACACGGCGCGCGCCGTAGCGCTTCAGTGTCGCTGCCACTTCGTGCAGCGTCGCGCCGGTGGTCATGACGTCGTCGACCACGCCGACATGCCGGCCATCTACGCTCGCCATCGCCAACGCTGGCACGACGAAGGCCGCGTGCATGTTCTTGTGTCGTTGTCGCGCCGGCATGGCCGCCTGCGCTTCGGTCTCGCGCACCCTGACCAGCAACTGCGGCGAAAGCGGAAGTGTAAGCGAACGCGCCAGCGGCCGGGCGATTTCAAGGGCCTGATTGTAGCCGCGTTCGACCAGTCTTTGCGGTCCGAGCGGCACCGGCGCGATCAGATCGGGCCAGTCGCGGCGGTCGGGTACGGCAGCGCACAGGGCGTCGTTGAGCAAGTCGCCGAATAGTCGTGCCAGCGGCAATGCGGCACCAAATTTCAGGGCCCGCACGAGCTGGTCTACCGGTGCCTGGTAGTCCGTGGCGACGATAGTGGCATCGAAGGCGGGCGGATTGCGCAGACACATGCCGCAGAGCGTGCCGATGGTGCCCGGAAGCGCACAGCATTGGCAGCGAGAGGGGGTGTGCCGAAAGAATTGCAAGCGGCATGGCGCGCACAAAACGCCCGGGGCCGCAACTCCGCACAACGCGCAATCGGACGGCAGCAGGGTGGACAAACGCGTCTGGCAGGATGCCAACCAACGGCTGAAACGTCGTGTCATGGCGGCAAAAAATCGAACGGACGTGTAGACTTCGTGGAAAGAAATCCACGTCGACAAGGGCCTTTTTGTGACATCAGACTCCTACTCCCCCCCTAAAACGCAGAGTGCACCGATCGATCCCGCGCGGGTCCGGCGCTTGTTTGCCCGTCCGCAGCGATTGACCGAATCGGCGTTCCTGCGCCGCGAGATTGCTGCGCGCATGCAGGAACGGTTGGCGCTGGTCAGGCTGACGCCGACGCATGTGCTCGATGCGGGATGCGGCGACGGTGCCGACTTGTTGCCGCTGCAAAAGCGCTATCCCGCAGCGCAGGTACTTGGCATCGATGCCGCCGCAGCGATGGTGCAACAAGCGCGAGCGGCCCAGGATGCGGCGTCGTCGGCACTGAACAAGCTGATGGCCCAATGGTTGCCCGTTCGCCCTGCGGGGGCTGCAATATTGTGCGGCGATTTTGCCCGGTTGCCGGTCGGTCCGCAGTCGCTCGATCTGATCTGGTCCAATCTCGCACTGCACTGGCATGCATCGCCGGATCAGGTGTTTGCAGAATGGCGGCGGGTGCTGCGGGTCGATGGATTGTTGATGTTTTCGTGTTTTGGACCGGATACGTTCAAGCAGTTGCGCAGCGCCTTCGCCGCCGTCGATCCGAGCCCGCATATCCTGCCTTTCGTGGATATGCACGACTTCGGTGACATGCTGATCGAGGCCGGCTTCTCGACGCCGGTGATGGACATGGAGACGATTACCGTCACCTACCGGTCGATCGACAAGCTGCTGGCGGAGGTGCAGGCGCTCGGCGGCAACCCGCTGACAACGCGTCGGGATAGCCTGACCGGCCGTCAGCGCTGGCAGCAAATGAAAAATCAGCTGGAGCAACTGCGTGCGCCCGATGGGACCATTGCGCTGACCTTTGAGGTGATTTACGGCCATGCATTCCGGCCTGCGCCCAAAACCACCTCGCGCGGTGAAGCTATTGTACGGCTGGATTTTCCGCCGCGGCGGTAGAAAAGCCGGGCAGGCGGGCTGGCCGGAACGACCGTCTTTGCCGCATCCGGAGCGCGCGGGAGACGGCGGATATGGCGGGCATGCAGGGTGTGGAAAGGCGGTTATTCCGCTTGATATGGAGGCGAATTCCGACATATACTTCGTCGGTTTTTTGCCGTGTGTGTTGAGTGCAATCATAAATTCGGGGTTGGTGCCATGGCACAGCAAGAGTGGACGCTGAAACGAAACTGCTCGATATCGCCGCGACAGCTGGCCAGGTTTTACGCCAGCCTGTGTTTTGTGTCGCTGCTGTTGGCGAGTATTTTTACATTAGGCGGTGCGTGGCTGGTAATGGTGTTCTCGGTTGTCGAATTATCTGCAGTGGGTGCTGCGTTTTTGTATTACGCACGCCATGCCTGCGACCGGGAAAACATCTGGCTGTCCGGCAGTTGCGTGATAGTCGAGCTGATCGACGCGGATCGCTCACGGCAATTTTGCTTCGATATCGGCACGCTACGAATCGAAGCGCCCGGTCAGCATGGTGCATTAATACGAATCAGGTCAGGCACCACCCAGATAGAAGTTGGGCGCTATTTGCCGTATTACAAGCGCCGTGAGTTCGCTTCGGAATTAAGGCAGTCGCTGGCACGAATAAGTTGCAGTTAAGGCCGGCCTGCAGTGAAGACAGTTGACATCGTTCAGGTTGTGAACGTCCGCAAGACAGAATTATTAAAATGGGTTGTTGAGGAAAACATGAAACAAGTGAAGCGCCTTCAATCGATGATGTTTGCAGCCACCCTGGCGGCGAGCGGCCTGGTCAGGGCAGCGGAAGTTCAGGATATTCCTGGCGGCCCGGCTGTTCGCCAGCTCAATCTCCACCCTGGTGTCACCAAGATCGCCGAACAAATCTATTCGTTGCATACCTTTATGCTGATCATCTGCCTGGCGATCTTTGTGGCAGTTTTTGGCGTGATGTTTTATTCCATCCTCAAGCACCGCAAGTCGCTCGGCCACAAGTCGGCCACCTTCCATGAGAGCACCGCCGTTGAAATCGCCTGGACCATCGTGCCGTTCGTGATCGTCATCGCGATGGCGTTGCCGGCAACCCGCACCGTGGTCGCGATGAAAGATACCTCGAACGCCGACATTACGATCAAGGCGACCGGGATGCAGTGGAAATGGGGTTACGACTATCTCAAGGGCGAAGGCGAAGGCATTGCTTTCCTGTCGAACCTGTCGACACCGCGCAGCCAGATTGGCGCACCGGGTGTTGCTCCTACTGAACCACGCGGTAACAACTACCTGCTCGAAGTCGACAACGAAATGGTTGTTCCAGTCGGCCGCAAGATTCGCATCATCACCACTGCAAACGACGTAATCCACGCCTGGGGCATGCCAATGCTGGGCGTCCAGCAGGATGCGATCCCCGGCTTTGTCCGTGATGCCTGGTTCAAGGCGGAGCAAACCGGTACTTTCCGCGGGCAATGCGATAAATTGTGCGGTGCCGAACATGCGTTCATGCCGATCGTCGTCAGGGCGGTTTCCGATGCCGATTACAAGATCTGGGTCGATGGCAAGAAAAAAGAAATGGCGTCCCTCGCCGATGATCCGAACAAGGTCTATACCGTCGACGAACTCAAGCAGCGCGGTGAAAAAGTCTACAACACCAATTGCGTGGCTTGCCATCAGGCGACCGGCAAAGGCGTGCCCGGAGCGTTTCCTGCACTGGACGGTTCACTCGTTGTCAATGGAGTGAAAGCCGATCAGATTCATCTTTTGTTGAACGGCAAAAACGCCATGCCGGCCTGGAAATCGCTGTCCGATACGGACATCGCTGCAGTAATTACCTATACCCGTAACAGCTGGTCGAACAAAGCTGCCGAAAATATTGTCCAGCCAGCCGAAATTCTGGCTGCGCGCAAGTAACCGACTCCAGGAGATTGAGATGAGCACGACAACAATCGATCACGCACACGATCACGCGCATGGCGATGATCACGGCCACGACGACCACCCGCACGGCTGGCGTCGCTGGTTGTACGCGACCAACCACAAGGATATCGGTAGTCTGTATCTGTGGTTCTCTTTCATCATGTTCTTGTCCGGCGGCGTCATGGCCCTGGTCATTCGTGCCGAGTTGTTTCAGCCTGGCCTGCAACTTGTGCGACCGGAATTGTTCAACCAGATGACCACGATGCACGGTCTGGTGATGGTGTTCGGCGCGATCATGCCGGCCTTCGTCGGCTTCGCCAACTGGATGATTCCATTGCAGATCGGCGCCGCCGACATGGCATTTGCGCGGATGAATAACTTCAGCTTCTGGCTGCTGCCGGTTGCCGCGCTGTTGCTGATGGGTTCGTTCTTCGTCCCCGGTGGTGCAGTCGCCGCTGGCTGGACGCTTTACGCACCGCTGTCGACCCAGATGGGGCCGGGCATGGACATGGCGATTTTTGCGATCCATATCATGGGCGCGTCGTCGATCATGGGTTCGATCAACATCATCACCACCATCCTGAACATGCGTACTCCAGGCATGACCCTGATGAAGATGCCGATGTTCTGCTGGACCTGGCTGATCACCGCTTACCTGCTGATCGCCGTGATGCCAGTGCTGGCCGGTGCGATTACGATGACGCTGACCGACCGCCATTTCGGCACCTCGTTCTTCAATGCCGCCGGTGGTGGTGATCCAGTCATGTATCAACACATCTTCTGGTTCTTCGGTCATCCCGAGGTGTACATCATGATTTTGCCGGCCTTCGGCATCATCTCGCAGATCATTCCAACCTTCGCCCGCAAGCAGTTGTTCGGCTATGCATCAATGGTGTATGCCACCGCATCCATCGCGATCCTGTCGTTCATGGTGTGGGCGCATCACATGTTCACATCCGGCATGCCGGTCACAGGTCAGCTGTTCTTCATGTACGCCACGATGCTTATCGCCGTACCGACCGGCGTGAAGATTTTTAACTGGATTGCCACGATGTGGCGCGGTTCGATGTCGTTCGAGACACCGATGCTGTTTGCGATCGGCTTCATTTTCGTGTTCACGCTGGGTGGTTTCACCGGCCTGATTCTGGCCGTGACACCGATCGACATTGCTGTCCATGACACGTACTACGTGGTTGCCCACTTCCACTACGTACTGGTGGCCGGTTCGCTGTTCGCCTTGTTTGCCGGATTCTACTACTGGGGCCCAAAGTGGACGGGCTACATGTACAAGGAATCGCGTGGCAAGTTCCACTTCTGGGCCTCGCTGATTACCTTTAACATCACGTTCTTCCCGATGCACTTCCTGGGTCTGGCCGGCATGCCGCGCCGTATCGCTGACTACCCGGCGCAGTTCACCGATTTCAATATGCTGGCCTCGATAGGGGCTGCAGGTTTCGCGGCTTCGCAACTGTACTTCTTGTTCATGGTCATATTGCCGTCGATCCGTGGTGGTGAAAAAGCCCTGGCCAAGCCATGGGACGGTGCAGAAGGTCTGGAATGGACAGTGCCAAGTCCGGCACCGTTCCATACATTTGAAGTTGCCCCGGTTTTCAAAGGCTGATGACAAGGCGGGTTTCGGCCCGCCTTTGAACGATATTTATGGCTACTCCAAACAAACCAAGTAATTTGCGCACTGCGCTAGTCCTTGCCTCGATCGCCGTCATGTTTTTCGCCGGTGTCGTGGTCAAGCACGTCTGGTTCGGTTGACGTGACGACGCCGGAACCAATCGAGACAGAAGAGAGCTATAAGCGCTACGCAAAAAAAATCAACGGCGTGATGATGGGCAAGTTGCTGGTCATCGCAGTGCTGATGTTCGGTTTCGGTTACGGACTCGTCCCGTTGTATAAAAAGATATGCGAGTTGACCGGTTCAAATGTACTGAGCACGCAGGAATCGAGTGCCGCGTCGGCGGTGCGCAATACCCAGATTGATACCTCTCGGTATGTGACGGTTGAGTTCGATGCCAATGCACAAGGTCCATGGCGTTTCCGCCCTACGGTAAATAGCGTACGCGTGCATCCGGGTGAGATGGCCAATGTGGTCTATGAAGTAGTGAACAAGGAGAGTCGTGCAATCAATGCGCAGGCTATCCCGAGTTACGCGCCGCAAGAAGCGGCGGGCTACTTCAAGAAGCTCGAATGTTTTTGCTTCAAGCAGCAGACGCTAGGTCCAAACGAGGCACGGCAAATGCCGGTGGCTTTTTATGTGGATCCGGATTTGCCGAAAAACGTAACGACAATCACCTTGTCCTATACGTTTTTTGAGGTGGGCTTGCCAGGCAAGACGGCAAGCAATTAGGAAGGTGGTCGCAGCAATGCAGGAACAGAACAAAGCAGCAAAGCGGAAGATCTCGTTTTTCGCCACGATGAGGACCGTATTCTGGTCTTTTTTCGGAGTCGGGAAAGGCAAGAAATCAGTCAGTGATGTCGAGAATCTCAACCCGGTTCACGTCGTCATCGCCGGCATACTTGGTGCCCTGATCCTGATCACGGTGCTGATTGTCATCGTCAAAATAGTGCTGTCAAAAGTCGTAATTTAAATTTGGTTCAGGAGATGTGAATGAGTGCTCAACAAGCTGGCGCGTCAAGTTATTTCATACCGGGTCCTTCAGCGTGGCCCGTGATGGCAGGTGCCGCGTTGCTGGTGACCATGCTCGGAGCTTCCGGCTGGGTCAACGGTACTTCGTGGGGCATGCCGGTCAACATGATCGGATTGCTCGCTGTACTGGTCGTGCTGTACAAGTGGTTTGGTGATGCGATCGCCGAATCCGAAGGCGGCAAGTATAGTGCGCGTATCGATGTGTCGTACCGCTGGAGCATGGCTTGGTTCATCTTCTCGGAAGTGATGTTTTTTGCCGGTTTCTTTGGCGCCTTGTTCTATGCGCGTAGCATTTCGATGCCGTGGTTGTCGGACCTGGATCACAAGGTGCTCTGGCCTGACTTTGCCGGTCACTGGGGCAACACCGGTCCCGCTGGTACCGTCGAGGCGTTCAGCACGATGGGGCCGTTCCCGATCCCGTCCATCAACACCGCGCTGCTGCTGACCTCCGGGGTGACACTGACGTTGTCGCATCACGCGATACGCCTCGGTCACCGGATGCAAACGGCAGCGTGGTTGTTCGCCACAATTATGCTGGGCGCGATCTTCATGGGTTTTCAGGTGTATGAGTACATGCATGCTTACTCGGAACTGAACCTGAAATTAACCTCCGGCATTTACGGTTCGACCTTCTTCATGCTGACCGGTTTTCACGGTTTTCACGTGACGCTGGGTGCCATCATGCTATCGGTGATTCTGTATCGCGTGCTCAAGGGACATTTCACGGCAGAGCAACATTTCGGTTTTGAAGGTGCCGCCTGGTACTGGCATTTTGTCGACGTCGTCTGGCTCGGTCTGTATGTCGTGGTGTACTGGCTGTAGGGCGATCGCCGGGGTCTTCCGGCCATAAAAAAGCCGCACTTCGGTGCGGCTTTTTTTACGGATGGCGAGTCCGGCAAAGGTCAGTGAATTCCGGTAGGCTGTATCCAGCCCATCTTGTACGACACCAGCAGCATGACGAACATGGCGATCGAGAATCCGACACGCATCGCCAGCGCGTAGACAGTGCGGTTGGTCTTGCCCTTGTCTTTCATCAGGAATACGAATGCCGAGCCGAGGCTGCCGATGATGAGAATGAAACCGATGGCGATAAGAATTTTCATGGGGCGTAATGTGCCGTTCCGGTACCCGCTTCCGACTGCGCAAAAACGCATGCGGAACACCAAACATAGGCCTGTGTAAAAAGTTTATTGTAATGCGAATCCGATTCCACTTCCGCCTCATTCCCTTCATTGCTGCTGCCTTTCTTGTGCTGCTGGGCATTTTCCTCGCGCAATGGCAGACCCGTCGGGCAGCTGAAAAACAGCAGATCGAAACACAGTTGACGGCCCGTGCGTTGGCACCGGTACTGGCCCTCGGGACGGCACCGGTACAAGCCGATGCGCTGGAATATCGTCGGGTCAGCGTGCGCGGCGAGTTTGTCAGTCAATGGCCGGTGTATCTGGACAATCGCCCGCAAGGTGGCAGACCCGGCTTGTATGTCGTGATGCCGTTCAGGATTGCCGGCGGCACAAACCATGTTCTGGTCGAGCGTGGCTGGATCGCACTCAACACGGCGAACCGGACAACGATGTTGCCCTATCAAACGCCGGTTGGCGAGATCGAGATCAGTGGTACTGTGCGTCGCCACGCCGGGCGTGTCATGCAATTAGGCCGTGCCGCCGAACTGAAGCCGGGTGCGCTGTTGCAGAACCTCGAGATCGTTGATTTTTCCAAAGCCTCGGGTTTGGCCATGCAACCGGTCTTGATTGAACAGGCCACTACGCCAGGTGCAGCGACAGACGGGCTGGTGCGCGACTGGCCCACTCCTTCAAGTGGTATCGACATGCATCGTGGCTATGCCTTCCAGTGGTATGCACTGGCCGTGATGGCTTTTCTCTTTTTTGTAGTGACAGGATTCCGACGTGAACCAGACTGACCAAACTACCCCCGCAAACGCACCGTCAACCGATCGCCAGGCATCGGGGCGCTGGAAACTGTTTGCCATCCTCGGCGTTTGCGCTTTCCCGCTGATCGCCTCGTACGTCACGTATTACGTGATTAAACCGCAGGCGCGCACCAACTACGGCGACTTCATCGATTACACGGTTCATCCGATTCCCGCCGACCTGAATACCACGACACTCGATGGCGCGCCAAAGGGGTTAAAAGACCTCGAAGGTAAATGGCTCATGCTGACCGTCGACGGCGGCGCTTGTGCTGAAGCCTGCAGCAAGAAGCTGTATGACATCCGCCAGTTGCGGGTGGCGCAGGGTCGCGAGCGGGATCGTCTCGAACGGGTCTGGCTGATTACCGATAAGGTTCCGCTGGAAACCCAGATCATCCGGGAGTTTGATGGCACGCAAATGTTGCGCGCTCAGGCTGATGCCGTCGCCAAATGGCTGCCGGCCGAAACGGGTACCACGGTCGCCGACCACATTTACCTGGTCGATCCGCTCGGCCGGTTAATGATGCGCTTTCCAAAAGATCGTGATCCTAATCTGATCAAGAAAGATCTCGGTAAGTTACTCAAAGCTTCCAGTATTGGATAACGCGCGATGCTGATTCAACTAGCCATAATGGGTGTGCTGGCAGCGCTGTTGCCGCTGTCTATCGTCTGGGTATCTGCGGATGCTGACAAGTACCGAAAGCTGTCCTGGGTCACCTTGTTCCTGACTTTCGACCTGATCATCTTTGGTGCCTTCACGCGGTTGACCGATTCCGGGCTGGGTTGTCCGGACTGGCCTGGTTGCTACGGCCATGCCAATCCGCTGCAGGCACATGCAATGATCAGCGCCGCACAGAGCGCGATGCCGGAAGGTCCGGTCACAGTGTTCAAGGCCTGGGTCGAAATGATCCATCGATATCTGGCCATGGGTGTCGGCGTCCTCATTGTGTCGCTGATGGTTATCGCATGGATCCGCTGGCTCAAGTCGGCGCGCAGCGACGTGCGTTTTGCGCCTACCATGCCGACCCTGCTGTTTCTGTTCGTTTGCCTGCAAGGCGCGTTTGGCGCGTTCACGGTGACGATGAAACTGCAGCCGATTATTGTGACCGGACACTTGCTGCTGGGGCTTGGGCTGTTGTCGATGCTGACCTGGCTCAACGCGCGCCAACGTCCCCATCCGCCCGTTGCCGCACAAGCTGCCAGCCTGCGTGGTCCTGCGCTGGTCGCCTCCGGATTGCTGCTGGTGCAACTGGCACTTGGTGGATGGGTAAGCACGAATTATGCGGCGCTGGCTTGTTCAGATTTCCCGCTGTGCCATGGCCTCTGGTGGCCGCAAATGGATTTTGAAAACGGCTTCGCGCTGTGGCGCAAACTCGGCATGACTGCCGATGGCGAGTACCTGCCGTTCCCGGCATTGACGGCAATCCACTTCGTCCATCGTGGCTTTGCCTTCGTGCTGTTCGCCGTGCTTGGGTGGGTTGCCTGGCGCGCTTCCCGGATAGACGGCTTACGAGTGATCGGGCGCGCGGTATTGGGGGCCTTGTTCTTGCAGCTCTGTACCGGTCTCGCGACCGTGTATTTCAGCTGGCCGCTCGCCATCGCCGTCATGCATAATGCGGGCGCCGCATTGTTGGTGCTGTTAGTCACCATGCTAAACTACAAGACCCGGCTGGCACACGACCACGCGCCTGCTTTCGCCACACGCACGCCGCCGGCGTCCTGACTAATTCCGCTGACTTTTCCTGAATGACCACGCTGACCTCTTCTACGCCGAATCGCTTTGCCCAGTACTGGGCGCTGACCAAACCACGCGTGACACAACTCGCCGTGTTTTGCGCCGTCATCGGCATGTTCCTCGCGACGCCTGACCTGCCTGACTGGCGGGTAGCGTTGCCTGCGACGATAGGGATCTGGTTGCTGGCTGGCGCGGCCTTCGCCGTCAATTGCCTGGTTGAACGCGAGATCGATGCACGCATGGCACGGACCGCCCGGCGCCCGATGGCGCGCGGTGATATCACGGTGCCGCAAACGCTGGTGTTTTCGGGTGTGATTGGTGGCGTCGGTACAGGTGTGCTGTACTACTTCGTCAATCCGCTGACGATGTGGCTGACTTTCGCGACCTTCATCGGTTACGCGATCATTTACACGATTATCCTGAAGCCGGCGACGCCGCAAAACATCGTCATCGGCGGACTGGCTGGAGCGATGCCGCCAGCCCTTGGTTGGGCTGCTATCGCCAATGATGTGCCGATGCAGGCTTGGATTCTGGTACTGATCATCTTCATCTGGACTCCGCCGCATTTCTGGTCGTTAGCGTTGTACCGGCGCGATGATTATGCCAAGTCGGGTTTGCCGATGCTGCCGATCACGCATGGCATGGTGTTCACGCAGTTCCATATCTGGTTGTACACCATTGCATTGGTAGCAACCACTTTCCTGCCCTATGCAGTGAACATGAGCGGGCTGATTTATCTGGTTTCGGTGATTTTGCTGGACATCGTCTTTATGTGGCACGCATGGCAGGTCTACAAACACTACACTGACCAGGTGTCCCGCAAGATGTTTGCCTATTCGATCCTGTACCTCGGACTGCTGTTTGCCGCGCTGCTGGTCGACCATTACTACAAGATATAACTCCCATGCGCCTGATTCCAAGTCTCCTGCTACTACTCTCGCTGACTGCCCTTGCCGGATGCGAGCAAAAGCAATCTGCCAGCGGCGACATGAAGTTTTCGCCGGTGAACAGCCAATTCAAGAATACCGATGTGACCGGGTTGCAATACGCCAGGGATTTTGCCTTGACCGACCATAACGGCAAGGCGCGCACGCTGGCCGATTTCAAGGGCAAGGCTGTGCTGGTCTTCTTCGGCTATACGCAATGTCCCGATGTCTGTCCAACCACGATGGCAGAAATGGCGACCGTCATGAAAGAACTCGGGCCCCAGGCCGACAAGGTTCAGGTGCTGTTCGTGACGCTCGATCCGGAACGCGATACGCAGGCTCTGCTGTCGCAATACGTCCCTGCGTTCGATGCGCGCTTCCTGGGCCTGTATGGTGATAATGCGGCGACGGTCGCGGTCGCAAAGGAATTCAAAATTTTCTATCAGAAGGTGGCGGGCAAATCTGCCGATAGCTACACCATCGACCACACTGCCGGCAGTTACGTATTCGATCCACAGGGCAGGGTGCGACTCTTCGTCAAGCACGGTCAGGGCGCAGCACCAATTGCACACGATCTCAAGTTATTGCTGGATCAGTCATAAAAAAAGGGCGCTCCGAAAAGCGCCCTTTTTATTTGTCCGGCCAAGCTTACGCAAAAGCAGCCAGCGAACCCTTCATCTTCTTCAGGGCAACTGCTTCGATCTGCCGAATACGTTCGGCTGACACGCCGAACTCTTTGGCCAGTTCATGCAGCGTGGCGCCCGAGCCGTCGTCATTGGCGAGCCATCGCGCTTCGACAATCCGGCGTGAGCGCTCGTCGAGCTTGTTCAATGCCTGCGACAGTCCATCGCTTTGCAGGCGATCGTATTGCTGCGCTTCCAGCACGCTGGTCGGCTCGTTACGATCCGAAGACAGATAGGCGATAGGCGCGAACTTGTCGTCCTCGTCATCTGTCGGGGCTTCGAGGGCAATATCGCGACCGGATAAACGCGTTTCCATTTCGATGACTTCTTCGCGCTTGACGTTCAATGTCTGCGCCAGTGCCTCGACCTGCGCCGGTGTCATTGAATCCAGCCCTGTCTTGTGGCTGCGCAAATTGAAGAACAGTTTGCGCTGTGCTTTGGTCGTGGCGACCTTCACCAGACGCCAGTTCTTCAGGATGTACTCGTGCATTTCGGCTTTGATCCAGTGCATTGCATACGACACCAGTCGCACACCTTGATCGGGATCGAATCGTTTGACGGCTTTCATCAAGCCGATATTGCCTTCCTGAATAAGGTCGGCGTGTGGCAAACCGTAACCCAGATAGCCACGGGCGATCGAGACGACCAGGCGCAAGTGCGACAAGACCATGCCCTGCGCAGCACCCAGATCGTTCTGGTCGCGCAGGCGGCGTGCGAGGGACATTTCTTCTTCGTGCGTGAGCATCGGCAAGCGATTGACTGCCGAGATATAGGAATCGATATTGCCGAGAGTGCCGGTAAAACCGAGGGCCAGGGCGTTGCCCGGCGCGACAGATGCGGTTTCAGGTGCGGTTGTTTTCATTATTTCTCCTTGCTTCCTTATTAGGAACAGACCAGTTATCGAGACAAACCGGCCGCTGACAGAGGGCATCTTAGCACTCTGGCAGGATGAGTGCTAATGACGATAGTGTGAGTTCCGGATAGTGTCAGGCTATGGTGTTGCGTCAGGCGGTATTCATTGCATGCATGTATTGGAGCCAAATAGCGCACCGAAGTTGCAACCCGATTGTTATCGAATTGTTGTCAACTTGTTGCAGATGCAGCCAAGTGCCGTGACACCGACAAGACCGCACCAGCAACGCCCAGCAGCGCGCCAAGCCCGAGTAACAGCATCGTGGCGAGTGGATCCAGCGCAACGAGCGTGAACTCGGATGCATAGAGTCGGGCAAACTCGGCAACCGCGGCATTGACCGGCCGCAGGATAAGTGCCACAGCCACCATCGCCAGGCCGGCAGCACAAAGTCCGAGTAAGGCTCCGGTGTAATAGAAGGGCCGATAGATGAAGGTATCGGTGGCACCGACCAGTTGCGATACGGCGATCTCTTCGCGTTGCGTCAGTACCTGCAAGCGAATCGTGTTGAATACGACGGTCACGACGACGATACCCAGCGTGCCGGCCAGTATGACGAGCACCACGCCGAGCAAGTGGACCAGTGCTGCCAGGCGTTTGATCCAGGCCGAGTCGACCTGCACGTGCTTGATACCGGCTAGTGCCTGCAGGCTGGCAGCAATCGCATCGACTGCTCCGGCGTCGGCGGCATTGTCAAAGCGCGGCAGCTTGATCAGGTAGCCGTCCGGCAGCGGATTCGTGCCCAGAATATCTAGTGTTTCCGATAAGCCCGATTGCTGCTTGAGCATGTCGAGCGCTTTCTCGCGCGGTAGGAATTCGACTTTGCCCGGATGCTTGCTGTCTTGCAGGACCCGCCGGATATCCTTGCCAAGCGCAAGCGCGTCATTGCGCGTGACGGCCATATCGATAAAGACGCTGATCTCCGGTTCGACGACCAGCTGCCCTGATAGAGGACGCAGATTTTCCAGTACCGTCAGGCCGGTCAGCGGCAGGGCAAAGGCGATCGCAATGACGACGGCATTGATCAGGAAACTGGCCGGCGCACCGAGCGCGTTCCGGAAGGCCTGGCGCAACGCAAAGCCGTGCTGTCTCAACCAGATGTTCATGCGGTGGTCCTTGCTGGCCAACTGTCGACCAGCTGTCCTTGTTTCAGATAAATCACCCGGGCGGCAGTGCCCAGAATTTGTTCGTCATGCGACGAGATGACGCAGGTAACACCGGCACCATGGAACGACTTCAGCGCATCAAGCACCAGATTGGCGCTGTCGCGGTCAAGGTTGGCGGTGGGCTCGTCGGCCAGAATGATCTGCGGCCGGTTGACGATGGCACGGGCAATCGTGACGCGTTGCTGTTCGCCGCCCGACAGTGACAGCGGTGCCACCTGTGCCTTGTCGAGCAGACCGACGCGCTCCAGCGCCGCACTGGCGCGTCGTCCGGCATCGGCGCGCGTGGCACCACAGACCAGCAAGGGCATCATCACGTTGGCCAGTACGGTTCGGTCCTGCAGCAGGCGTTGCTGTTGCAGGATCAAGCCCAGATTACGTCGCAAATACGGCAGGCCGGAACGATTGAGCTTGCCGATGTCCTGGCCATGCACGCTGACCGTGCCGCTGCTGGGTCGCTCGATGGCGGCGATCAGTTTGAGCAGCGTGGACTTGCCTGCGCCGGACGGGCCGGCCAGGAAGACCATCTCGCCATCCGCGATGTCGAGCGTGACGTTGGACAGGGCGACAGCGTCGCCGGCATAGCGTTTGGAGACCTGATGGAATGCGATCATGGGAGCGTAGGGCAGGCCTTAGTCGGTGGCTTCGCCCAGCAGGGCGGTGACGAATTCGTCGGCGTTGAACGGTTGCAAATCTTCGATCTGTTCGCCGACTCCAATAAAATAAACCGGTATCGGCCGGGTCCGGGCAATGGCAGCCAGTACGCCGCCCTTGGCCGTGCCATCGAGCTTGGTGACGACCAGTCCCGTCAAGCCGAGTGCGTCATCGAAGGCCTTGACTTGCATCAGCGCGTTCTGGCCGGTATTACCATCGATGACCAGCAGGATTTCATGCGGTGCGCTTGGCATCGCCTTGGCGATCACGCGCTTGATCTTCTTGAGCTCTTCCATCAGATGCAGCTGCGTCGGCAACCGGCCGGCGGTATCTATCATCACCACATTGGTCTTCTTTGCCATGGCCGAATGCACCGCATCGAAGGCTACCGCTGCCGGATCGCCGGATTCCTGCGCGATCACCGCGACATTATTGCGCTCGCCCCAGATCGTCAATTGCTCGCGTGCTGCCGCGCGGAAGGTATCGCCGGCAGCCAGCAACACGGACTGTTGATTGGCTTGCAGGTGCTTGGCAAGTTTGCCGATGGTGGTGGTTTTACCGGCGCCGTTGACGCCGGTAATCATTATCACCAGCGGCTGGTGGCGGCCCAGTTCCAGCGGTTTTTGCAGCGGGCTGAGCAAGCCGATCAACAGCTTGCGCAGCGCCGATTTGACTTGCGCAGCTTCGGTCAGTTTCTCGTCCTTGACGCGGCGCTTGAGTTCGGACAACAGGAAGTGCGTCGCGTCGACGCCTGCATCGGCCATCAGCAGGGCTGCTTCGAGTTCTTCGTACAGATCGTCGTCGATGCGCGCACCGACGAACAGTGTGGTCAGGTTGGCCGATGTTTTTGACAAGCCTGATTTCAGGCGGGCCAGCCAGGATCGTTTGACCTCAATTGGTGGTGCCGGCGTTTCTTCCGGCGGGGGCGGAGCGACGACTTCCGTGACGGGCACCGCTGCCGGGAGTGCAGCATCTGATAACGCTACCGTGACGGCTGCGTGCGCGGGTTCGGTCTTTGGTTTTTTTTTGAAGAAGCTGAACATCGGCATGTAGTTGGAGGCTTCGCAGGGCGGCTGCGCACGGAAATCTGGAGCTGCTGGCATTCTAGCAGAGCAAGGCGGTGCCAATTCCGTGCGGTGGCGGCCGTATCGATGAATTTACGTGCTTAAACTGGCTATACTCCGGTGCGATTCGCGCCCGCTGTGCCAAAACCTGGATGGCGGGATAATTATTTACCTTCGATCCATGACCATGCCCAAACAGCCTAGCAAGAAACCTGCTCCCAAACCGCGTCCGGCTCTGGCCCATCAGGTCCGTATTATCGGTGGCGACTGGAAGCGCACTCCGCTGCCGGTGGTGGAATCGGCCGGATTGCGGCCAACCCCGGACCGGGTACGCGAAACGGTGTTCAACTGGATAACGCACCTGATTGATGGGCACTGGTCCGGTATCACCTGTCTCGACCTGTTCGCCGGCACCGGCGCACTCGGGCTGGAAGCCGCCAGCCGTGGTGCGGCACGGGTGACGCTGGTGGAAGAAAGCCCGGCCGTGGTGCGCCAGCTCGAGGCCACACGCGATAAATTGAACGCCAGCCAGGTCAGTATCGTGCGCGGTGATGCGCGCGCCGTAGTGCAAGGTCTGCAGCGACGCCTGACCGGCCCGGCTGATCGCTACAACCTGATTTTCCTGGATCCGCCATTCCATGCCGACTGGCTACCGGCCATGTTACCGCTGTGCGCCGCGCTGCTGGACGAACGCGGCTTCATTTATATCGAATCGGAAAAGTCGATTGATGGTGCTGCATTGCCCGAATGGCTGCAGGGCTGGGAAGTCGTGCGCGCCGATCAGGCAGGGATGGTGTTCTTCCATTTGTTGCAACGCCAGAATTCGCACGCAATTGATGCATAATGCGGTTTCCAAACTAGTGACACTCCAGGGAGCAACGATGGTCACAGCAATCTATCCGGGTACGTTCGATCCACTCACGCGGGGGCATGAAGACCTGGTACGTCGGGCGTCGGGCTTGTTCGGCAAGCTCATCGTCGGCGTTGCCGACAGCAAGAACAAGAAGCCGTTCTTCGATCTCGAAGAACGGCTGACGATCGCCAATGAAGTGCTCGGACATTATCCGAACGTGGTGGTCGAAAGCTTTTCCGGCCTGCTCAAGGATTTTGTGCGCCGGCATGATGCCCGCGTTATCGTGCGTGGCTTGCGGGCGGTATCGGACTTCGAATATGAATTCCAGATGGCCGGCATGAACCGCTATCTGCTGCCGGAAGTCGAGACCCTGTTCCTGACACCATCCGACCAGTATCAATTCATCTCCGGCACTATCGTGCGCGAAATCGCCCTGCTGGGCGGGGATGTCTCGAAGTTTGTCTTTCCTTCGGTCGAAAAATGGCTCAAGGAAAAAATCGCTGCCGGTCAGGAGTGACGTAAAACCATGGCACTCCTGATCACCGACGAATGCATCAACTGCGACGTGTGCGAACCGGAGTGCCCGAACGACGCGATTTTCCTGGGCCCGGAAATCTACCAGATCGATCCGGGCAAATGTACCGAATGCGTCGGCCACTTCAACGAACCGCAATGCCAGCAAGTATGTCCGGTCAGTTGTATTCCGTTCGACCCCGCATGGCGCGAGAGCAAGGATGAATTGCTGCTCAAGTTCGATCTCCTGCAACGCAAGAAAAATTCTGCCTGACCACGTCTGTTACGACGCCCCGATCACGCGGTTGCGGCCGCTTTGCTTGGCGCGATACAGTGCTTCGTCGGCCCTGGCAACCAACTGCAGCGCAGTTTTTTCAATCGGATGATCACGATCGGCGGCACTCAATTGCGCCACGCCTATCGAGACAGTCGCCGTCAGCGCGCTTCCGTCAGAGAGCACGATGGGCTGGCCCGCCATGCTGGCGCGGATGCGCTCGGCGACTACCAGCGCATGCGACAAACCCGCATCGATCAGCAAGACCACAAATTCTTCGCCGCCAAACCGTCCCAGCGCGTCACTTAGTCGCAATTCCGCCTTGATTCGTAGTGCTACTTGCTGCAGCACTTCATCGCCGCCCTGGTGGCCCGCACTGTCGTTGATTTTCTTGAAGTGATCGATGTCGATATACATGCATGACAAGGGGAATTCCTGACGCCGGGTGCGGCCGATTTCTTCCTGTAACCGGCGCTCCAGATAGCGCCGGTTGTTCACGCCGGTCAGTGAGTCGGTCAGGCCAATGCGTTTGAGGCGTTCATTGTTGATGACGTTCTCAAGACAGATCGCGATGATGCATCCAAGGTGTTCGATGAAATCGCTCGCCATGCCGCTGGCAAAGCGACCTTCGTGCAGACTGCCAAGGCTAAGGCAGCCGATCAGGCGTCCCTGACGCAGCAGGGGGACCACCGCGACACTGGCCGGCGTTAATACTTGTTTCGGGAAAATCACGCCATGCCGCGCCGAACTGAACCGTCCCAATACCGGATGGGTCATTGGTGCCAGCGTCAGGCCGAGTTCGGCTTCACGGTCGATGAACAGCAGGTTAGGGAATTCTGCCTGGTCAAGAGCCAGCTCGACCATGATGCGGCGGATATCGTATTCGGTGTCGATCAGGCACAAGGTCACGACATCGAGCTGGGAAGATTCCGAGAGAGTGTCGAAGATGCTTTCGATCAGTTCGCGCAAGCTGTTAGCCGCGATGAATTTCAAGTCGAAGGCCTGGTGGCGACGCATGATTTTCTGGTTGCGCTGCGCTTGCTCGAGCAGCAATACAAGCCTGTCACGCAATTGGATATTTTCAGTGACCAGCTTGTTCGTCATTCGGGTAATTTCCGATCAGGCAAAAGAGGCAGTTCAACTAGCAATGCCATTATGTTATCAGGCAACCATCAGCATATTGCCTGAAACCATTGGCTATGGATAACAGTAACTTGTTCAATGCCGTGAGAGCGACGCTGCGCTCCGATGCTGCAACCCGCGAAATGCCCCCACTGAACGAGCGTCCCGACCTGCCCGCGCAGTAGGCGGCAGCAGGACATTCGACACGTCGAGGCCAGACATGCAGGTATCATCAGAGGGATTTTTTTCCCTGCGTCCGGACGCCTCGCTGCTCTGGCTGCGTCAATAGAAAGATTTCTATGCTCGCATGGCTACGCAGTTTGTTGAGTGCCCGAAAGTTGCCAGTCTCCGTGACAAGCGAGACTGACGATGATGGTGCTGTGTGCATTGTCGACACTCCTGTTCGTGATGACGATACACACCGGATTTCATGGATGCAGCGCAACGAAGTCTCGGCGGATTTCACCCGTTTGCTGTTCGTTACCCGCGACGACAGCGCGATTTTTGTCACGCCGGCCGAAGTAGCCGTTCTTGCAGAGCTCGGTCGCCTTCTTGCCTCGGCACATGCCGGCAGCAGCCTCGTGCGTCGTTTGCCGGGGGTCCTTCCACAGTTGCTACAAAGCCTGCGCTCTGACAGTTTCTCGGGGGCGGCGCTGGCACGGATGATTTCTCATGATGTTGTGTTGGTGGCGGAGGTGTTGCGGCTGGCGAGCACAGCAACCCATGGTGCCAGCACAATGACCAGCATTGAGCATGCGGTGCTGGTGCTGGGTCAGAACGGCTTGCGGCAACTCATTAGCGGTGTCGCGTTCAAGCCCATCATCGACCTCAAATCCGGACATTACACGCGGCGCATTGCGCCTCGTCTCTGGCAGCAGTCGGAGCAATGTGCATTGGCTTGCCGCCTGCTTGCTGAGCATGAAGACGTGGTGCCGTTCGAGGCGTTTCTTGCCGGCCTGATCCAGTATGTCGGGTTGATCGCTTCATTGCGGGTGCTGGAACAAGTTGCCGAAGGCGACGCCACGCTCGGTTCGGCCAGCTTTTGCAATGCCTTGATCGCGCATGCACGCGTCCTGTCGTGCAGCATCGCGACGGAATGGCAATTCCCGCCGGCGATCATCGTTGCCATCGAAGAGCAGGGCAGCAAGCACGACTTAATGCGCATGTCGCCGCTGGGACGGGTCCTGTCGAGCGCTGATTACCTGAGCAAGGTGTGTGTGTTGGGGCATCATCAACGGCTGCGTCCGGACGCCATCAGTGACTTGTCAGAAATCGCTCTGGGCTGCCTGCAGCAGCTCCGTGCTGCCGACCAACCGCCGGAAGCATACTGCGAATAAAAAAAATCCCGCACGGTCGCGGGATTTTTTTTGGCCGGACAGCCTGCTATCTACACATTGAACAGGAAGTTCAGTACGTCGCCATCCTTGACCACGTACTCCTTGCCTTCCGCGCGCATCTTGCCGGCATCCTTCGCGCCGGCTTCGCCCTTGAACGCGATGAAGTCGTCGTAGGCAATCGTCTGCGCGCGAATGAAGCCGCGCTCGAAATCGGTATGAATCACGCCGGCAGCCTGGGGGGCGGTGTCGCCGACATGGATAGTCCAGGCGCGGACTTCCTTGACGCCGGCAGTGAAGTAGGTCTGCAAGCCGAGCAAGGTGTAGGCAGAACGGATCAGACGATCCAGGCCGGGTTCGGTCATGCCCATGTCGGCCAGGAATTCGGCTTTGTCGGCGTCTTCGAGGTCAGAGATTTCGGATTCGATGGCCGCGCAAATCGCCACGACCGGCGCGTTCTGTTTCTTTGCGTATTCGGTCAACTGGTCCAGTAGCGGATTGTTCGTGAAGCCGGTGTCGGACACATTGCCAACATACATCGCCGGTTTGGCGGTGATCAGGCACAGTGGCTTGATCAGGGCCATTTCTTCGGCATCCAGACCCATCGCCCGCACGGGCAGCGCCAGGTCGAGTTGCGGCATGATGCGCTCGAGAATGACGACCAGCTTGGCTGCGTCCTTGTCGCCGGAGCGGGCTTTCTTGCTTTCGCGATGGATGGCTTTCTCGACGGCGGCCATGTCGGCCAGCGCCAGTTCGGTCTGGATGACTTCGATGTCGTCAAGCGGGTTGATGCGACCGGCGACGTGGATCACGTTGTCATCTTCGAAGCAGCGCACAACATTGACGATCGCGTCGGTTTCGCGGATGTGCGCGAGGAACTGGTTGCCCAAGCCTTCGCCTTTGGAGGCACCGGCGACCAGGCCGGCGATATCGACAAATTCGACCGTCGTTGGCACCGCGCGCTGCGGCTTGACGATCTCGGACAGGGCAACCATACGGGGGTCAGGCACTTCGACCATGCCGACATTGGGTTCGATCGTACAGAACGGATAATTCTCAGCCGGGATGCCGGCCTTAGTCAGCGCATTGAAGAGGGTGGATTTGCCGACGTTCGGGAGGCCGACGATGCCGCATTTGAGACTCATGATGTGTGCTTTGCTGGAAAGAAAATTTAAGACGCTATTTTACCGTAGCGGCGGGCTTGGACTGCGCAAATGCGCGGGTGCTGCCGGATCAGCATGCATTGCCGGCAAAAATCGGCAGGGTCCGGATTAGCCCTTGGCCGTATGCAGCCGCATTGTTGCAGCATCAAACTTGCCGTCGCAGAGCATCGGGATAATGTCGATGCTCTGCGCGATGGCTTCATCGAGCAGGGGTTGTTCTTCCTTGCGCGGACGATGCAGCACGTAGTCGGCAACCGGCTGTTGTGACCCTTGCGTGCGCGGGTGGCCGATGCCGAGGCGCAAACGCCAGTAATCCTGCGAGCCGAGTGCCGCCGTGATGTCCTTGAGGCCGTTATGGCCGCCGGACGAGCCGCCTTTTTTCAGACGTGCGGCACCAGGCAGCAAGTCGAGTTCGTCATGCACGACCAAAACTTCGTCGACGGCAATCTTGTAAAACCTGGCCAGCGCACCGACTGACTGGCCGGAGCGATTCATGAAGGTTTGCGGTTCGAGCAACCAGACTTCGTGGTGCGCGATGCCGGCTTTTGCAGCAAGCGCATTGAAACGGGTCTCGCGCACCAGCTTGCACCGGGCGATACCGTTGGCGAGGTTGTCGACCAGCCAGAAGCCGGCGTTGTGACGGGTTTGTTCGTATTCCGGTCCGGGGTTGCCGAGACCGACGATCAGTCGTATGGCCATGATGGAATTGACTATTCAAAAAGCGATTATCGCGGATTCCGCATGAAAAAAGCCCGTCGCGAAGGACGGGCTTTTCGGTGGTCCGGCTAAAACGCCGGTCCGGATGACAATTACTTCTTGTCGGCAGGTGCGTTAGCAGTAGCTTGCGCGGCTGCAGCAGCGGCATCAGCAGCTTCTTCAACACGACCGGCAGGAATCGAGGCAGCAGCAATCGTCGGATTGTCGTCGCCACCGTGAATGACGGCGGTGACGCCTGCAGGCAATTGCAGGTCGGCCAGGTGGATCGAAGAACCGATTTCCAGCGCGCCGAGGTCGACGGTCAGGAATTCCGGCAGGTCAGCTGGCAAACAGGTGACTTCCAGCTCGCTGACGACGTGGCTGATGATGCCGGACGACAGCTTGACTGCTGGCGATGCATCGCCGTTGATGAAGTGCAGTGGCACCTTGACGTGGATTTTTTGCGAAGCATCGACGCGCTGGAAGTCAGCATGCAAGACGAGTTGCTTGTAGGCGTGGACCTGGAAATCACGCAGCAGGACTTTTTCAACTTTGCCGTCGATTTCGAGGTCGAGAATCGACGAGTGGAAGGTCTCTTTCTTCAGCGCGTGGTAGAGCGCGTTGTGGTCGAGGCTGATGTTCACGGGAACGCCGCTACCACCGTAGACGATACCTGGGGTCTGGCCTGCAATACGCTGGCGGCGGCTCGCTCCGGTCCCCAGTGCTGTGCGTGCGAATGCGATAACTTTCATGTGTTGCTCCAAATGTTGCAAGGCATTGCCTTGCGATAAAAATCCCCCGCGACCAGGGGATCCGAAAACGGATGCGGCTGGCGCATCCGGGGTTTGATGACGCCGCGTACTGCTGCGGACATCACCGGCCTTCGCATTGCTGCAAAGGGTTCAGCGTTCTTAAACTTATTCGGCAAACAGCGACATCACCGAGTCACCGGTACTGATGCGGCGGAAGGTCTCTGCCAGCAAGGCGGCGCAGCTGAGCTGGCGGATCTTGCTGCAGGCCCGTGCTGCCTCTGACAGCGGAATGGTATCGACCACGACCAGTTCGTCGAGCGTCGATGCATTGATGCGCTCGATGGCGGGGCCGGACAGGACCGGATGCGTACAGTAGGCGATGACTTTCTTGGCGCCGCGATCTTTCAGGACTTCGGCGGCCTTCACTAGCGTGCCGGCGGTATCGACCATGTCATCCATGATCACGCAGTTGCGGCCTTCGACTTCACCGATGATGTTCATTACTTCGGAGACGTTGGCCTTCGGACGGCGCTTGTCGATGATGGCCAGGTCGCAGTTGAGACGCTTGGCCAGTGCCCGGGCGCGCACCACGCCACCAACGTCCGGCGAGACCACCAGCAGGTCATCGTAGTTTTTGGCAACCAGGTCGCTGAGCAGGATGGGTGATGCGTAAATATTGTCGACAGGGATATCGAAGAAGCCCTGAATCTGATCGGCATGCAAGTCCATGATCAGCACGCGTTCGACGCCGACTTCCTGCAGCATGTTGGCCACGACTTTTGCCGAGATCGCCACGCGCGCCGAGCGCGGACGGCGGTCCTGACGGGCATAACCAAAATACGGGATGGCAGCGGTGATGCGACCGGCGGAGGCGCGCTTGAGCGCATCGACCATCAGCATCAATTCCATCAGGCTGTCGTTGGTGGGCGCGCAGGTCGATTGCAGGACGAAGACATCCTTGCCGCGCACATTTTCATTGATTTCGACGACAATTTCGCCATCGGAAAACTTGGAGACAACCGCTTTGCCCAATTCGATACCGAGGTGTTTCACAACGCCAAGCGCTAGATCCGGATTTGCGTTGCCGGTAAAAACCATCAGGTTATCGAGTGCCATTGTGGGGTGTCCTGGAGAGCGGTCGTTAAAATTAAAAAACCGCCCTGGCCCGACGTTTCAGTCATGCGTTGGCGGCTTGCATTTTTGCTTGGTAATGCTTACTCGACTAAATCAATGGCAGGGGAAGAAGGATTCGAACCTTCGAATGCTGGAATCAAAATCCAGTGCCTTAACCGGCTTGGCGATTCCCCTACGCAACTTTGCTAATGCCGCTGCATTGTCGCGGCGAACCGCGTTTGATGCAACGTCAAAAAAATCTTTTGTCCTGATTACTGCAATTGCGCTAGCGGATGCTGGTTTAGCGATTTGGCTATCCATGCTGACCAGCGTTTCGGCAGTTTTTCAAGTACCGCTGTCGCTTCGGCTTTCGTCGTGAAAGCACGAAATACACAGGCACCTGAACCGGTCATTCTCGCTACTTCCGATCCGCCCAGCCATTTAATGGCCTCGGCAACCGGCGGGAATAATGCCGTCGCCACTGCTTGAAGATCATTTCGTCCGAAGCCAATCAGAGCTCCGGAAAAGTCCAGCATTCTGACGGGTTTAGAATTTCTTGTCAATTCCGAAGACGCAAATATTACCGGCGTCGGTATGGAGACCCCGGGTTCGAGGACCAGGAACCAGCATTCGGGAGTATCCAGAGTGATCAGCTGTTCGCCGATGCCTTCGGCAAACGCGTTGCTGCCAAACAGAAAAAATGGCACATCGGCACCTAGCTGCAGGCCGAGTTGCTGCATTGCTGTCCGTGTCATGCCGGTTTGCCACAGATGGTTCAGCGCCATCATTGTGGTGGCTGCATCGGAGGACCCGCCACCCAGTCCGCCGCCCATCGGCAGCCGCTTTTCGATGGCGATATCGGCACCATAGCGGCTGCCGGTGGCCTGTTGCAGCAGGCGTGCTGCGCGCACGATCAGGTCGCTGTCGTGTGGAATGCCCACCATTTCTGTCGTACGCCTGATTACGCCATCATCGCGCACGTCAAAGTGCAGCAAATCACTCCGATCGATCAACTGAAAAGCACTTTGTAGCAGGTGATAGCCATCGGCGCGACGGCCCGTTACATGCAGGAATAGATTGAGCTTGGCGGGGGCAGGGCAATCGCGCAGTGTGCGTAGCTTGAGCAGCATCAGACCGGCTGCCAGCTGTCGATGATGATCCTGATCGTCACATTGCCGGCGGCGCTGGTGCTGCGTGAGAGATCAATGCGTTTGGGACGGGCAGGTTTGGCGACCTCGCTTGCCTCCCAGCTGGCATATTGCAGCGTCCAGCCATCGCCAGTCAGGATGGGATTGCTGTTGGCTGGCGAAGCGTTCACGCTGCGGCCGTTGGCATCTTTCGCGTGACCTTGCAGCCAGTCGCGCAAGCCGGCTACCGGCAAGGGCCAGCCAAGTGCATCGGCCGCCAGCGCGTCCGGATCGGCAGCGCTGCGCGCGGGTTGGCCCGATTGCGTGAGGATCGCTTCGGTGGGCGTGATGGCGATGGTGGCGATGGTCTGTCCGAGCGGCGACATCAGCGTCACCAGCGTCCGGTCGGCACGTTGCGACCAGCTGAAGCTGCCGTGCAGGGCTTCCTCGTTGCCATCGCGTTGATAGCGGACCGACAGGCGTCCGCCGAGGTCAATGGCTGTCACCGCCTGGACGGACGACATGGACGCCGTTGGCAGTGTTGCCATGTTCGCGCAGCCGGCTAGCAATACGGAGATCAAGACGCCAGCGCGAGCCAATGCCTTAATCAAAGTTTGACCTGCAGGCGCGTGAGTGTGTTTTTCAGCGAGTCGTTCTTCGGATCCTTGCTGCGGGCATCGCGCCAGAATCGCTGGGCATCTATTTTCTCACCGCGCACCCACAACACTTCTCCGAGATGTACCGCGATCTCGGCGTCCTGGCGCAGCGCGTAGGCACGCCTGAGCAAGGTTTCCGCTTCCGGCAGCTTGCCCATCCGGTACTGGACCCAGCCCATGCTGTCCATGATGAACGGGTCGTCCGGTGCCAGTGTCAGGGCTTGTTCGATCAGCTTGAATGCTTCAGGCAATCGCACGTTGCGCTCTGCCAGCGAGTAGCCCAGCGCGTTGTAGGCGTGCTGGTTGGTCGGTGCCAGCTTGATGACCTTGCGCAGAGCGGCTTCCATCCTGTCGACCCGGTTCAGTTTTTCTGCAGCCATCGCATAGTCGTACAGCACATCGATGTTTTCGGGGAAGCGCAGTGCACCGGTTTCAAGGACCAGATAGGCCTGCTGTTGCAAGTCCGAATCACGCAGGACCTGCGCATCGGTCTGGATGACCAGTATTTGTTCGCGCTCGCTGGTGCCGGAAGTCTCCGCAAGCAGTTGACGCGCACTGGTCAGTTCGCCGCGTTGTCCCATGAGCTGGGCACGCTTGATCTGCGCACCGAAATACGCGTCACCAGCCTCGATACGCGCCAGGTAAGCAAGCGCAGCATCGATGTCCTTGCGTTCTTCGGCGATCTGCGAGAGCACCAGCAAAGCCTGCGCCGGATCCCGATTTTCTTCAGGATGTGCGGCCAGCACGTTCAGGTAGGTAGTGAGGTATTGCTCGGCGCTTTTCAGGTCGGTCGTCTGGGTGCCGAGGATGCCGAGTGCAAATAGCGTGGTCAGGTCTTCCGGTTGGCCCTTGAGCAGGGTTTCGAATTCCTTGCGTGCCTGGTCGTACAGAGTCTGTTCGATTAGCAATCGGCCGTAAGCAATGCGGATTTCACGGCTATCGGGATGCGAGGATAAATACGTTTGCAGCGACTGCGCGGCTTCTTTTTTGTCAGGGATGACTTGCGCCAGCGTTAGCGCGGCGATTTCCGAATCCGGTTTGGCTTTCAGCGCCAGCATGGCCTCACTGCGGGCCCGCACCGGATCATTGTTGTTGAACGCGGCCTGGGCCAGCGCGATATGGGTTTCTGCCAGATCCGGATAGGGCGCGACCAGATTTTCCATGACCTCGAAGGCTTCCTTCTTGTCCTTGGCGCGCAGCAGCAGGCGCTGGACTTGCAGGATCAGAAGGGGGCGGCTTACCGGCCGTACATCGCGCAAGCGCAGCTCGAACACTTCCCGGAATTCGCTCAGGTCGTCGCCGAGCAGGATCATACCGACATAGTACTGAGTCGCTTCATCGGATTTTGGTGCCAGAGCGCGCCAGAACCGTACCGCGACCATCGCTTCTTCCGGCTGCTTGGCAGCGATGGCTATTTCTGCTGCGCGCCTTGCTGCGCGGGGATCGCGGGTTTGTTGTGCCACCGAAATCATGTTGATGTACGCCGGTTGCCAGTCACCGCGCTGGAAGGCGATTTCAGCAGAGAGCAGCTTGAACATCAGTTCTTCAGTCAGTTCGACGACAGGCAATCCATCGCCGGCATATTTTTCAGTGCTGATAGATGGTTCCTCGGGCACATTCGCAATCGCGCTCGTTGCAGGCGTCCCGATTGTCGCCGCATTGGCCGAGCTGATGGGGCCTGGCAAGCCGGCGCAAGCCGATAACAAAGTCGACAGGGTTACAATGGCGAGGGCGGTTTTCAAGGGTTGATCCTGACTGTTCAAACGATTTTCCATTTTACGCGCAACCTGTTGCTTTCGCGTGTCACCGCAGACCGGCGAGTGGCGCCCGACTTGTATCCGTCTTTGTCCTGCCACCTGGAGTGTGCGTCTGTCATGCCCGAATTACCGGAAGTCGAAGTAACCCGCATGGGAATAGCCCCCCACCTCGATGGTCGAACCGTTGCTGATGTCGTGCTGCGACGAAGCGGATTGCGTTGGCCGTTTCCGGATGATCTTGCAATGACGCTGGTCGGGCGCCCGGTGCGTTCGACCGGACGGCGCGGCAAATACCTGCTGATCGGTTTCGATCATGGCACCTTGCTGATTCACCTGGGCATGTCGGGGCACCTGCGCATCCTGCCATTGTCGACCCCACCGGAAAAGCACGATCATTTCGACCTGGTGGTCGGTGAGCAGTTGATGCGTCTGACCGACCCCCGCCGCTTCGGTGCAGTGCTGTGGCACGCGCAACAGGACGGACCGCTGGAACATCATGTGCTGTTGCGCGGACTGGGCATTGAGCCTCTGGGAGCAACACTGCTGGCACAAACGCTGTTTCATCAAACGCGTGGTCGCAGCGCCGCCATCAAGCAAGTCCTGCTGGCGGGTGATGTCGTGGTTGGTGTCGGCAACATCTATGCGTCCGAGAGTTTGTTCCGGGCGCGCATCAATCCGAAGACTCCTGCCGGCCGCATCGCGCTGGCGCGCTACGAACGGTTGGCTAGCGAGATCCAGGACACGCTGTCGGCAGCCATCGCGCAAGGCGGTAGTACTTTGCGCGATTTTGTTGGCGCAAATGGACAGTCGGGCTATTTCCAGCAAAGCTACTTCGTCTATGATCGAACGGGCGATCCGTGCCGCGTATGCGGGATGGCTGTGCGCCAGATCAAACAGGGCCAGCGCTCAACCTTTTATTGTGTGCATTGCCAGAAGTAGTAGTCAGCCAGTGACGATTTTTTCAGTCCCAGTCCCTGTCCGTGAGTGTGATGAAGCCCCTTGAGGAGACAGCGTGAGTAATCTGGTCCGGAAATTCGAACAGTACGGTGGCTGGCGCGATGACGTCCTGGCCGCGCTGGCCGCCTACCGTAAGCATGTCGAGGCGGCGCAATTGATGGATCCCGCCAGCGAGCAGCGCATCGAACAGATGGCAGTGCGGTTGTCGACCGACAAGCTGACCATTGCCTTCGTCGCCGAGTTCTCGCGCGGCAAATCCGAGCTGATCAATGCGATCTTTTTTGCCGGCTACGGCCAGCGCATCCTGCCGTCGTCGGCCGGCCGCACCACGATGTGTCCGACCGAGCTGCTCTACGACGAAACCTTTCCGCCGTCGATCCGGCTGCTGCCCATCGAAACGCGTGCCCAGGGCCTGTCGACTACCGACCTGAAATCGGAATGCCAGGTCTGGACGGTGCTTCCGTTGAATCTGTCGTCCGGCGATGGCATGCAGGAAGCGTTCCGGCAAGTCAGTCTGACCAAGCGCGTGACGGTCGCGCAGGCGCGCAGCTATGGCTTGTATGACGAAGATGATCCGGATAGCGCGCTGTCCGTCGATGCCGATGGCCTGGTCGAGGTGTCACGCTGGCGCCATGCGATCGTCAACTTCCCCCACCCGTTGTTGCAGCAGGGTCTGGTGATCATCGACACGCCGGGGCTCAATGCCATCGGGACCGAACCCGAGCTCACGCTGAACCTGATTCCAAACGCCCATGCAGTGCTGTTCATTCTGGCCGCCGACACCGGCGTGACCAAGAGCGATATCACGATCTGGCGCGACCACATTGGTGCCGGCGCAGGCCGCATGGTGGTACTCAACAAGATCGACAGCATGTGGGATGAATTGCGCTCTGCCGATGAAGTTGAGCAACAGATCAGCCAGCAGGTCAGCAGCGCAGCCCACTTGCTGGGCTTGCAGGAAAATCAGATATTCCCGGTCTCGGCGCAAAAGGGCCTGGTGGGCAAGATCAACCATGATCTCGCATTGCTGTCCCGTAGCCGCATGCCATTGCTCGAGAACGCGTTATCACAGCAGTTGATTCCGGCGCGCCAGCACATTATCCGTAGTCAGCTGGATGGCAACATCGACGAGCTGGCGACGGCCAAGCGAACCCAGTTGCTCACGCGTACCCGCAATGTCGTCGAGCAATTGCTCGAACTGAAAAGCCTGCGCGGCAAGAACCAGAACATTATCGATCACATGATGAAGCGCATCGATATCGAGAAGCGCGAATTCGATAACAGCCTCATCAAGCTGCAGGGCACCCGGGCCGTCTTTACGCGCCTGTCGAACGAAGTCTTCACCAGCCTTGGCATGGATATCCTGAAGCAGGACATCCGGCTGACGCGGCAGGCGATGGAGGGCAGTATTTTTTCTTCCGGCTTTCGCGAAGCGGTACGGCGCTTTTTCGAGCAGGTCCAGAACAATCTGACCCTGTCGTCGTTGAAGACCGATGAAATCGCCGCGATGATGACGGTGATGTACCGTAAATTCTCCACCGAGCACGGACTGGCACTATCGACTCCGATGCCGTTTTCGCTCGACAAATACGTGAAAGAAATCCGCATGACCGAAGCGATTTACCAGCGCCAGTTTGGCGCTGCCGCCATCATGACCACCCGCACCGGGGTGCTGATGCAAAAGTTTTTTGATTCAATTGCCTCGCGCGTCAAGCAAAGTTTTTTGCAAGCCAACCATGATGTAGAAGCCTGGCTGAAAGTCATCATGGCCCCGCTCGAAGGGCAGATACGTGAACACAAGGCACAACTGAAGCGCCGGCGCCAGGCTATCGAGCGCATCCATCTTGCGACCGATAGTCTGGAAGAAAAAGTGACGGCGTTCGAGCAGATGGAAGCTGAATTGTCGACCGATTACCAGCGTCTGCTTGCACTCGAAAACACCCTCAGAGCGGCCGTCCGGGCCGAGCTGTCCGCGCTGGAAATGGCGCACTGAATGCAGCCATCGACCAGCAATACCCTTGCCGCCGGCACCTACGCCGATCCCGATTTTTCCCGCGCCGTCATTGATTGGCAGCAATCTCATGGCCGCCATGCGCTGCCATGGCAAAACACCCGTGATGCCTATCGCATATGGCTTTCCGAGATCATGTTGCAGCAGACTCAGGTCACGGCGGTCATTCCGTATTATCAAAAATTCCTACTCAGTTTTCCGGATGTCGCTGCGCTGGCCGGAGCGACATCGGAGCAAGTGATGTCGCACTGGAGCGGACTCGGCTACTACACCAGGGCGCGCAATTTGCATCAGTGTGCCAAGCGGGTCGTGGCCGAACACGGTGGTCTGTTTCCTGCCGATCCCGGGTTGCTGGCCGATTTGCCTGGCATTGGACGCTCTACGGCGGCGGCGATTTCGGCATTTGCCTATGGCACGCGGGCCGCTATTCTCGACGGCAACGTGAAACGGGTTTTCACCCGCGTCTTTGGTGTCGATGGCTACCCGGGCAGCAAGCCGGTCGAAGACCAGTTATGGCGGCGCGCGGTCGATCTGTTGCCGCAAGTGGGTATCGAACGTTACACGCAGGGCTTGATGGATCTGGGTGCCACGCTGTGCACGCGCAGCCGGCCTGATTGCGCGCGCTGTCCGCTGGCGGCACGTTGCGTCGCGCTGGCGACCGATCGGGTGCATCTGCTGCCGGTTCGCAAGCCCAAAAAAGCCGTGCCGCAACGCCAGACGTCGATGCTGGTCGTCATCGATCAGGGGCAGGTACTGCTCGAGCAGCGTCCGGATAGCGGTATCTGGGGCGGCTTGCTGTCGCTGCCGGAACTTGAGGCGCTGGCACCGGCCGACCTTGACGACGAAGCCGACGGTGCAACTTTCGGGCAATTGCTGACGCAGGCACTGGCACCGTTTGGCGTACCGGCATCGTGTGCACGACTGACGCCGTTTTCGCATGTTTTTACCCATTTCAAGCTGCAGATATCGCCGTATGAAGTACGCCTGTCACGCCGGCTTGACCGGGCCGGTCAGGATAGCCATGTCTGGTATCCAGTCGAGCGACTGGCCGACGCACCGCTGCCGGCACCGGTCAAGAAGCTGTTGCTTGAATTGTTACGCACAGAAGACCTGTTCGCACCGGAACGAGCAGCCTAGCACTTGATCGTGGTTTGCTTGGCAGCCGGCAATCCGGCAAATATCACGGCAGCCGGCACATGCCTGATAAACGCCGCGACGGCGCAATCAGGACAATTCCGAAAATCGATCTCCCGGCTGTGGCGACGACTTTCCTGGCGCTGGGGGAGGCTTACTCTTTCGGAGGCTTCGGAGCGATGCGCACACTCAACAGCATCGTCAAGGCCAGAATGCCCACCACTACGCCCAGAGAAAATACCACCGGAATTTTGACCACATCGATCAGGCACATCTTGGTACCAATGAACACCAGAATCACCGCCAGGCCATAGTTCAATAAATGAAACTTGTTGGCAACAGCGGCCAGCAGGAAGTACATGGCGCGCAAACCCAATATGGCAAATACATTGCTGGTCAGCACAATAAACGGGTCACTGGTGATGGCGAAAATGGCGGGAATGGAATCTACCGCAAAGATGACATCGGTAAGTGCAATCAGGCAGATCACCATGAACAGCGGTGTGGCAATTTTCTTGCCGTTTTCCACCGTCCAGAAGCGCTCACCATCGTAGTTTTTACTTACGGGTAACAGCTTGCGCAGTAGTTTCAATGCGGGATTGTCGTTCAGGTCAGGCTCTTTGCCAGCGGCCCACCACATTTTCACCCCCGTGAGGATCAGGAATGCACCGAACACATACAAAATCCAGTGGAACTCCGCCAGCAACCAGCCTCCCACCAGAATCATGATGGTGCGCAACACGATGGCACCAAGGATACCTATCATCAGCACCCGTTTCTGGAAATGAGTGGGTACGGCAAAGTAGGTGAAAATCATCAGGAAGACAAAGATGTTGTCCACCGCCAGCGACTTTTCGATCAGGTAGCCAGTCAGAAATTCCAGCGATCGGGCGTTCGCGATGTCAACCGATCCTGTCGCATCTTTGACCGCCCACCAGAACAGACCGTTGAATAAAAAGCTGAGCGCAATCCAGACCAGCGACCAATTCAATGCTTCTTTGACGCCAATGTCGTGCGAGCCTTGCTTCTTGAGGACGACAAAGTCAACGAACAGCGACATCAGCACGATGCCGCCGAAAGTGGCCCACAGCCAGAGGGGGGCGATTGTTTGCATATGGAATTTCCAGGTTGGTGATCAATACCCCATTACAAGAGGGTTTTTTGCGCTGCGTACGAACGCTTCATTGCGCTCACCGGAGTTTAGCCGGATATCATCATGTTTAATCTGACAAATCGATCGAAATAGTCAGTAAAAAAGGAAGTGTTTCGACGCATTTCCCTGCTTTCCGATGCTTTGTAAGACTTTGCCAATGATTCGGCAGAAGCTGACTAGGTTGTCAGCAGTCATCGATCCATTCAACCCTGTTACGGCCACGTTCTTTGGCGCGGTACAAGGCCGTATCGGCGCGTTCGATTAGTGCTGTGACGGTCTCGGCGGGACGGTACTGGGCGACGCCGATGGACAGCGAGATTGCATGCGGCGGCAGTACGCCCTGTAAATCCAGGAAGTGCGCGTAAACGCGTAAACGCTCGGCGTGCATCACTGCGCCCTTCAGGTCGGTATCCGGCAGGATCTGCATGAACTCGTCACCGCCGTAGCGGCCGATTACATCGCTGTCGCGGATACTGTCGCGGGCGACATGGGCGAACTCGCGCAGGATGACGTCGCCGACAAGATGGCCGTGCCGGTCGTTGATATCCTTGAAATGGTCCACATCGATCAGGCACAGGCAAAACGGAATACCTTGCTGATCGGCACGGGCGATGGCAGCAACCAATTCGGCCTGCAAGTGGCGACGGTTGTACAAGCCGGTCAATTCGTCGCGGATGGCTTTTTCTTCAAATTGCTGTAATTGCCGGCGGGTTGCCTGCAGCGCGGCGCGCAGTTTGCGGACTTGGGTGCCAACGCTCACCATCAGCGGCAAGGTCAGCGTCACGATCAGCCATTGCAGCAGGTCCATGCGCAATGCATCGTTGTATCCGGCCGGAAAATTACGCGTCAGAATCATTGCCAGATAAGCACTCATGCTGCCGATCGCCAGTACCGCCAGCCTTGCCGGGCCAAGCCGGAAAGTGCCGTACGAAAACGCCACCAACATGAACGGCCCCAGCACGATTTGCGCATTGCGGTCCAGGTAAGACACAGTCAGCATCGTGATCACCGAGGCGGTGATTTGCGCGGAGGTCAGGCTGGGTTCCCGAAAGCGCGTGTTGACCCGGAACCGGAACAGGATATAGAACAGCACCAGAAAGCCGGTCATGAGCCCGGCGCCAGCCAGAAACGCAAGGGGGCTGACCAGTCCTTGCTCGAAAAATACGAAAATAGTCAGCAGATATAACAGCGAGGCAATGCTGGTCTGGGAGATCGGTGTGATCCGGGTCGACCGGGTGGCCGGTCCGGAGAGCGTGCGAGGGAGGGATGGCATCGTCGGCGTGATGGTTGAGCAGCGAGTTTGCAGCTTATCCGGACGAATGTTCACCGGTACATTCTGGTCTTGCCACTGCGCAGTACGAGTACGGCGACATCATCTTGCTCCTCTTTGGCAACGCCCGTTACCTGCCAATTTATCCCTGCAGTATTTGTTGCTGCTTAAGGCAAGCCTGAATCAGCGTCAGCCGCATTGCCGGATCATTCAGTTCCAGCAATTGCTGCTGGGTTTTCAAGGCCAAAGGCAGGATTTCGCTCCAGCGATTGGCTACCCAGCCTGCCTCGTCGAGACGCAAGGGCAACGCGAATGGATAGTCTTGCGCATTGTTGCGACCGACGCGCTGATCGAAATCATCGGTAATCGCTTTCAGCGCTTCGCCACAGTCGATCTGTTCGGGTAGTAACTCCACGACAGGATCGGCGTCCAGATAGTCGACACGGGCTTCAAGCCTCTGGTCAGCCAGCACGCGGGTTTCGCGGACCCGAAAACGCAGGCCGCCGCGCGTGCTAATCATCAGCAAGCCGCCAACCTCCATATCCCAGTTGAAAATGGCCGCCGAGCAGCCGACTGGCTCCGGTTGCGCCACTTGTCCGGTTTCGTTGCCCTCGCGGATCGCCACGACGCCAAAGGGCCTGTCCAGACGCATGCATTCGCGCACCATATCGATGTAACGGGTTTCAAAAATGCGCAGCGGCAGAATGCCGTCCGGGAACAGCACGGTTTGCAATGGGAACAGCGGCAGCCATTCGGTGTGGCTGGTATCGATCGAGGTCATGTCAGTCCATTTCGCGGTGGCGCAGCACCACCCGTTCATTGGCGCGGAAATACGCGGCAAGATGTTCAACAATATAGACGGAGCGATGTTGCCCCCCGTGCAGCCGATGGCGACAGTCAGGTAGCTGCGGTTATCCGCCTTAAACGAGGGCAGCCACTTTTCGACGAAGTGCCGGATGTCGGTCATCAGTTCGGCAGCTTCCGGCAGCGCATCAAGGAAATCGATGACCGGCTGATCGCGCCCGTTGAGCGCACGCAGCGCGGCGTCGTAGTGCGGGTTGGGCAGCACGCGTACATCGAACACCAGGTCGGCATCGAGTGGCACACCAAATTTGAAGGCAAAGGATTCGAACAGTAGCGTCAGCGGCGTACGATCGGTTTCGACCAGTTCCTTGATCCAGCTGCGCAGCTTGTTGGCGGACACGCCGGAGGTATCGATGACATGGCCGATGCCTTCGATCGTGACCAGCATTTCGCGCTCGCGCAGGATGCATTCGGTCAGCGTCGGACGATCATCGGGAGATTGGTCGGCCCGCAGCCGGTGCGACAGCGGGTGGCTGCGGCGGGTTTCGGAAAAGCGCGCAATCAGTGATTCGGTTTTGGCACTCAGGAACAGAACCTTGACGTCATGCCCTTCGTCTTTCAGGCGGCGGATATCTGCCGGCAGGCCGGCAAGCGAATCGGCACTGCGTGCGTCCATCGCTACGGCCAGGGTTTCTCCGTGGTCTTGCATGCGTGTCGCGACCAGCGCACGCAACAGCGTAGGCGGCAGGTTGTCGACACAGAAGTAGCCCGCGTCTTCGAGAGCGTTAAGGCCGACGGATTTGCCGGATCCTGAGATGCCGGTGATGAGAATAATGCGCATGGCGAAGATGGTACCGCAAGCCGTGCCGCGCGGCAGGCACCCCGGACATCCCTCTCGCCAAAGGCACAGAATCCCCGTTCGTCCGGCGCGAACCGGATAAAATGGTGGATTCCCCTCTTCTGTCTGCCTGCGTGAAACTCGGTCCCTATCAACTAGCCAACAATGTGTTCGTCGCCCCGATGGCAGGCGTGACCGATCGCCCTTTCCGGCAACTCTGCAAGCAGCTTGGTGCCGGCTATGCGGTGTCCGAGATGGCCGCTTCCAATCCGCGCCTCTGGCAAACCGAAAAAACCTCTCGTCGCATCAACCATGACGGCGAAATGGCGCCGCGCGCGGTCCAGATCGCCGGTGCCGATCCGGCCATGCTGGCCGATTGTGCGCGCTTCAACGTCGAGCGTGGCGCGCAGGTCATCGATATCAACATGGGTTGTCCGGTCAAGAAAGTCTGCAACAGCTGGTGTGGTTCGGCCTTGCTGCAGGATGAGCGACTGGTCGGCCGGATTCTTGATGCAGTGGTAGCCGCGGTCGACGTGCCGGTGACGCTCAAGTTCCGCACCGGCTGGGATCGGCAACACAAGAATGCATTGAACATTGCACGGCTGGCACAATCGGCCGGCATCGCGATGCTGACACTGCACGGCCGCACCCGTGCTGACGGCTACAACGGCGCAGCCGAATACGAAACGATTGCCGCGGTCAAGGCCGCCGTCACTATTCCGGTGGTGGCCAACGGCGATATCACCACGCCCGAAAAAGCCCGTCACGTGCTCGCCGTCACCGGTGCCGACGCGATCATGATCGGTCGGGCGGCGCAGGGCAGGCCGTGGATTTTTCGTGAAG
The DNA here is from genome assembly GCF_034347385.1 of Actimicrobium sp. CCC2.4. Taxonomy (NCBI): domain Bacteria; kingdom Pseudomonadati; phylum Pseudomonadota; class Betaproteobacteria; order Burkholderiales; family Oxalobacteraceae; genus Actimicrobium; species Actimicrobium sp. CCC2.4. Next base: position 748,211 of record NZ_CP133777.1, read on the forward strand.
TCGTACATTTTCTCAAAACCGGCACCCATCTGGACGCGCCGCTGGTCAGCGAAGTCGCGCTACTGATGGACGAGCACCTGCGCGCGCACTATGCGTTTTATGGTGATTATCTCGGTGTACGCACTGCGCGCAAGCATATCGGCTGGTATGTCCGGGACCTGGCCGGCGGCGAAGATTTTCGCCAGCGCATGAACCTTCTGGAAGACTGTGAGCAGCAACTTGCTGCTGTAAACGATTTTTTTGAATCGCAAATTCGCTACGGCGAGCGGTTACAATACGTTCCCTTGTTGCAAAAGATGGCCGCTTGACGGCACCCGAACCAAGAACAAAAATGCGCTGCAACAAGCGCACCAACCAGTCAACCTACTGCACAGTATGAGCAAAGAAAGCATCCAGGAAGTCGTCAAAAAAAGCTTGGAAAAATATTTCCGGGACCTGGGCGAACAGCACCCGACTAACGTCTACGATATGGTTGTCGTGACCGTTGAAAAACCGATCCTCGAAGTGGTGATGGCACGTGCTGCCGGCAATCAGTCGCTGGCCGCCGAAATGCTGGGAATTAACCGCAATACCCTGCGCAAGAAACTGCAACTGCACAGCCTGCTGTAGTTCAGGCTACTGCAGGTAATCTTGATTTAGTAACGCCGGCGCGCCGCATTAGCCCGCCGATGCCCTTCACCGAATTTCTTCATTTTCCACTATCTCTCATCATGATCAAACAAGCCCTGATTTCCGTTTCCGACAAGACCGGCATCCTCGAATTCGCGCGCGCGTTGTCTGCGATGGGCGTGAACCTGCTGTCGACCGGCGGTACCGCCAAATTGCTGGCCGAGAATGGCCTGAAAGTCACTGAAGTGGCCGATTACACCGGCTTCCCGGAAATGCTGGATGGCCGGGTCAAGACCTTGCATCCGAAGGTACACGGCGGCATTCTGGCGCGGCGCGACTTTCCCGAGCACCGTGCAGCGCTCGCCGAGCACGATATTCCGGTCATCGACATGGTGGTGGTCAACCTGTACCCGTTCCAGCAAACCGTCGCCAAGCTCGAGTGCACGCTCGAAGACGCGATCGAGAACATCGACATCGGCGGACCGGCGATGCTGCGCTCGGCGGCCAAGAACCACAAGGATGTCGTCGTGATCTGCGAGTCGCATGACTATGCGCAGGTACTTGCCGAACTGCAGTCCGGTGACGGCGAAGTGAGCTACGAAACCAAGTTCGCGCTGGCCAAGAAAGTCTTTGCCCACACCGCGCAATACGATGGCTCGATCACCAACTATTTCACGTCGCTCGGCGCTGACAAAGTCCACGCCACCCGCAGCGCATTCCCGTCCACGCTGAACCTGCACTTCGAAAAAGTGCAAGAGATGCGCTATGGCGAAAACCCGCATCAGGCCGCCGCGTTCTATCGCGACACCCGTCCGGTCGAGGGCGCGCTGGCTAATTACACCCAGCTGCAAGGCAAGGAACTGTCGTACAACAATATCGCCGATGCAGATGCCGCCTGGGAATGCGTGAAGACCTTCACCGAGACCGCCTGCGTCATCATCAAGCATGCCAATCCGTGCGGCGTCGGTACCGGCGGCAGCCCGCTCGAAGCCTATAGCAAGGCCTTGCAGACCGACCCGACTTCGGCTTTCGGCGGCATCATCGCCTTCAATTATCCGGTCGATGGCAATGCCGCCGAAGCGGTTGCCAAGCAATTCGTTGAAGTCGTCATCGCGCCATCGTTCAGCGATCAGGCCCGGCAGATTTTTTCGGCCAAGCAGAATGTGCGCTTGCTCGAAATCCCGTTTGGTGTGGGCAGCAATGCGCACGACTTCAAACGCGTTGGCGGTGGCTTGCTGGTGCAGTCGCCGGATGTCCGCAATCTGGAGCTGGCCGAAATCCGCATCGTCAGCAAGCAGCAACCGACGCCGCAACAATTGCAGGATTTGATGTTCGCGTGGCGCGTGGCCAAGTTCGTCAAGTCGAACGCGATCGTGTTCTGCGCCAACGGCATGACGCTCGGCGTCGGTGCCGGCCAGATGAGCCGGGTCGATTCGGCCCGCATCGCTTCGATCAAGGCGCAACATGCCGGCTTGTCGCTGGTTGGTTCGGCGGTCGCGTCGGATGCTTTCTTCCCGTTTCGCGATGGCCTCGATGTCGTTGTTGCCGCCGGTGCCACTTCGGTGATCCAACCGGGTGGTTCGATGCGCGATCAGGAAGTCATCGACGCTGCCGACGAGCAGGGCGTCGTGATGCTGCTGACCGGCGTGCGTCATTTCCGTCATTGAACCGGCTGCACGAACTGCGGTCGTGAGAATCCTTGGCATTGATCCCGGACTGCGCATCACCGGTTTCGGTGTCATCGAAAAGCACGGTCACAAATTGACCTACATCGCCTCCGGCACCATCAAGACGCTAGATATCGATTTACCGGCCCGGCTGAAAACCATCCTGGCCGGCGTCACTGAAGTGGTTGCTACCTATCGCCCGGATTGTTCGGCGATCGAAAAAGTCTTCGTCAACGTCAATCCCCAATCCACGCTATTGCTCGGCCAGGCCCGCGGCGCGGCGATCTGCGCGCTGGTCAGCGCCGACCTGCCGGTGGCCGAATACACCGCGTTGCAAGTCAAGCAAGCGGTAGTCGGGCAGGGCAAAGCGCAAAAGGAGCAGGTGCAGGACATGGTCCAGCGACTGCTGATGTTGTCGGGCAAGCCGACCGCGGATGCGGCCGACGCGCTCGGGGTGGCGATCTGTCATGCGCATAACAGTGATGTGCTGGCGATTCTGGGCGGGCTGGCTCCGGGGCTGGCGAAGAAGGGATTGCGGGTGCGCAAGGGGCGGCTGGTTTAACCGTCTTGCGTGAATCATGAGCCTCGCACCTGTATCATTCCCCTACCCTTAATTACCTCCCCAATACCCATGATCGGTCGCCTCTCCGGAACGCTCCTCGAAAAGAACCCGCCGCAATTGCTGGTCGATTGCCACGGCGTCGGCTATGAAGTCGGTGTCTCGATGAGCACCTTTTACAACCTGCCGGCACTGGGCGAAAAAATCGTCCTGCTAACCCAGCAGATCGTGCGCGAGGATGCGCACCTGCTGTTCGGTTTCGGCACGGCCGAAGAGCGCAATGTTTTTCGCCAGCTGATCAAGATTGCCGGCGTCGGTCCGCGCATGGCGCTGGCGATTTTGTCCGGCATGTCGGTGTCCGAACTGGCGCAGGCGATCACGTTGCAAGAGACCGGTCGCCTGACCAAGGTGCCCGGTGTCGGCAAGAAAACCGCCGAGCGCCTGCTGCTCGAACTCAAGGGCAAGCTCGGTGCTGACCTCGGTATCGTCGGTGGCGTGGCGCTGCCCGATGGCAGCGGCGATATCCTCAACGCGCTGCTGGCGCTCGGCTATTCCGACAAGGAAGCACTGCTGGCGATGAAGCAGGTGCCGGCCGGTAGCGGTGTGTCCGATGGCATCAAGCTGGCGCTCAAGGCGCTGTCTAAAGGGTAATCAAGTATGAGCATACAGACCGATAACTTCACCGAGCAACGCATCACCGCGCCGACCCCGGCGTCGCCCAACGAAGAAGCGATCGAGCGCGCATTACGGCCGAAGCAGCTCGACGAATACGTCGGCCAGGAAAAAATCCGCGACCAGCTCAGCATTTTCATCACCGCCGCCAAGCAGCGCCGCGAAGCGCTCGACCACACCTTGCTGTTCGGTCCGCCGGGCTTGGGCAAGACCACGCTGGCGCACATCATCGCGCGCGAGATGGGCGTCAACCTGCGCCAGACCTCCGGTCCGGTGCTCGAGCGGGCCGGCGATCTGGCGGCATTGCTGACCAACCTCGAAGCCAACGACGTGTTGTTCATCGACGAGATTCATCGGCTCTCGCCGGTGGTCGAAGAGATCCTGTACCCGGCGCTGGAGGACTACCAGATCGACATCATGATCGGCGAAGGTCCGGCCGCGCGCTCGGTGCGACTGGACTTGCAACCGTTCACGCTGGTCGGTGCCACCACGCGCGCCGGCATGCTGACCAATCCGCTGCGCGACCGTTTCGGCATCGTCGCGCGGCTGGAGTTTTATACCGCGACCGAACTGGCCCGCATCGTCACCCGCAGCGCGTCGCTGCTCCATGCGCCCATCGATCCCGAAGGCGCGTTCGAGATCGCCAAGCGCAGTCGCGGTACGCCACGGATTGCCAACCGGCTGTTGCGGCGGGTGCGTGATTATGCCGAGGTCAAATCCAATGGCGACATCACCAAGGCCACGGCCGATGCCGCACTGGTGATGCTCGATGTCGATCCGGTCGGGTTTGATCTGATGGACCGCAAGCTGCTTGAAGCCGTGTTGTTCAAGTTCAGCGGTGGCCCGGTCGGGCTCGACAACCTCGCGGCCGCGATCGGTGAAGAACGCGAAACCATCGAGGATGTGCTCGAACCCTATCTGATCCAGCAAGGCTATTTGCAGCGCACGCCGCGCGGCCGGATTGCGACGCCGCTGGCCTACACCCATTTCGGTGTAGCCGCGCCGCGCACCGGACCGAACGGCGAACTCTGGGGGCAGTAAGCCCTTAGGGTTGGACGATGAATTCCGCGATCGCCGCCATGAACTGTTCCGGCTGCTGCAACTGCGGCACATGCGCGCAACCGGGCAGAATCGCCAGCGTCGCTTGTGGCAAGCCCGCCGCCAGCTCCATCGACATCGGTGGTGGCGTGGCCTCGTCCTGCTCACCGACCAGCACCAGTGCCGGCACCGTGACCGAAGCCAGGTCGGCGCGCAGATCGAGCGTCGACAAGGCCGCGCACGCATCGTGGAAAGTCTGCGGATCGACTGCCAGGAAGCGTTCGCGTCGCTGTGCAATCAGCGCCGGATTAGCGGCCTGAAAATCCAGCGAAAACAAGCGACGCATCGCCACATCGGCAATGGCTGCCAAACCATGGGCTGCCGCACCTGCCGACATGCCCTTGAAAGCGGCCCGGCCTGCTTCCGAAAACGCCGCACCGCAGTCCGCCAGCACCAGCTTGCCGGCCAGATCCGGATGACGGATGGCGGTGAGCAACGCCACAAATCCACCATAGCCATTGCCCAGAAAGATAGGCGCTTGCGTGTAGTTGAATTCCCGGATCGCCGCTGCCAGTCGGTCGGCGACGGCTTCCAGCCCGCCATCGACACGGTCGGAATTGCCGAAGCCGGGCAGGTCGAGGATGACGACCCGATGGGTCGCTGCCAGCAAGCGGGCTAGCGGATCAAAACTGGAACCGTCGGCCAGCAGCGAATGAAACAGGATGATGGGCGCGCCGGCGCCACCGATGCGGGCACCGACCTTGTGTTCGCCAACTTTGACGAGAACCGCAATTTGACCGAATTCCGTGCCGGATGTTGTCTTCATGGTGACCTTTCCTGTCGGGTGGGAGGGATGAAATTCAATTCAGACGCGGCTGCGCGGCCGTGTCCTTGTACCAATCGAACGGCGTGTCATCGAGTCGCACCATCACGCTTTTAGTCTCGAAATGCTGGTCGAAGGATTCGGTGCCGCATTCACGACCGATGCCGGAATCCTTGACGCCGCCCCATGGCGAGGCCGGATCGAGCCGGTGATGGTCATTGATCCAGACGATGCCGCATTTCAGGCGCGCCGCCACGCGATGGGCGCGCGTAATGTCATTGGTGCGGATTGCACCGGCCAGTCCGAACGGTGAGTTGTTGGCCAGCGCGATGCCTTCGGCTTCGGTACTGAATTTGGTGACCGAGACGAATGGCCCGAATACTTCTTCCTGAAAAATCCGCATGTCGGCAGTCACATCGGCAAACACGGTCGGTTCGACAAAAAAGCCGTTGGCCAATGCCGGATCGGCCGGGATGCGGCCACCGGCAACCAGGCGTGCGCCGTCTTCTTCCAGGCCGATGCGGATGTAGTTCAGCACCCGTTGCTGCTGGCGTGCCGAGACTACCGGTCCGAGCTGCACCATCGGGTCGATCGGGTTGCCGATGCGAATCGCCTTCGCCTTGGCGGCGAGTTTCTCGACGAATTCGTCATAGACTTTTTCCTGCACGATCTGGCGGCTACCGCAAATACAGGTCTGGCCGGCACCGATGAACGCACCGAACGCGGCGTAGTTGACGGCCTGGTCGACATCGAAATCATCAAACACCAGCACCGGTGTCTTGCCGCCCAGTTCCAGCGTCTGGTGCGCGAAGTTCGCGCCGGCCAGTGCGCCGGTAATGCGGCCGGCTTCGGTGCCGCCGGTGAGTACCCATTTGGCCAGGCCGCGATGTTCCGACAGCGCCTTGCCGCTGGTCGGGCCGAGGCCGGTGATGACATTGAACACACCTGGTGGTAAGCCGGCTTCGACGAACATCGCCGCCAGTCGCAGCGTGGTCAGCGGCGTGTACTCGGATGGCTTGACGACGGTCGTGCAACCGGAGGCCAGCGTCGGCGCCAGGCTTTTCATCATGATCATCAGCGGATGGTTGAACGGGGTCGAATTACCGACCACGCCGATGGGCGTGCGCAGCGTGTAATTGAGGTAATTGCCATCGACCGGGATGACCGAGTCGCGCCGCGCAATCGCCAGCCCGGCGTTATAGCGCAGGAAGTCCGGCAGGCGCGAGACCTGGGCCCGGGTTTCGTTGAGCGAGCGGCCATTGTTCAAGGTTTCGAGATGGTAGATCTCTTCGAGATTGGCTTCGAACACATCGGCCAGCTTGTTGACCAGTTTGGCGCGGGTGCGGTTCGACATCGCGCTCCATTCCGCACTCTCGAACGCGCTCGCGGCGCTCTGCACCGCACGGTCGACATCGGCATCGCTGGCATGGCTGATTTGCGCGAGCAGCACGCCGGTGGCCGGATTGATCACGTCGAGCAGGTCGGGACGGGTGGCGGCCACTGCGCGACCGTCGATGAACAGGCCGTGGACGGGCACGCCGTTGCTGGTATTCAAAACGCTGGACATCTGACTTCCCCTTGATTGAAATTAACTAACGATGGCAAACCTCGAAATGGCGTCATTGACGCGTTTTGCGGCTGCAGAAACATGCTGTTCGGCGACGCGCTCGGCGCGCTTGGTCTTGCGCTGCTGAAGCGCATCAATGAGCTGGCAATGCTCATCGACCAGCGACTCCGGATTGCCTTTTTTGACATTGCTGACACTGACGCGCACGGCGCGTTCCATCTGGTCGATCAGGTCGATCAGATGGTTTTGCATGCGCAGGTTGCCGCCCAGCGCCGCCAGCGTGTGATGGAAGCTGCGGTTGTAGCCGACGAAGCCATCGCTCCACTGCGCAGCATCGAATTGGCGGAACGGCTCCAGCGTCTGCAGTTGCGCATCGCTGGCATTGCGCACGATGCGCTCCATGCAGGCGCGCTCGAGCGCCACGCGCAGATGGAACATGTCCTGCACGTCGGTGACCGAAATCGGCGCAACCCGGTAACCCTGGCGCGGCGTTGAAATCACCAGGCCTTCGCGTTCCAGTCGCATCAGCGCATCGCGCACCGGCGACTTGCTGACCTGGAAGCGCGCGGCCAGTTCGGCTTCGCGGATTTCTGCACCCGGCGGCAATGTGCAGCTCAGGATGTCGGCGCGCAGTTGCGCGTAGGCTGACTCGCGCAAGAGCGGTGTGCCGGTAGTCTGGAGAGGGCTGGATAGCGTGATCATAGTCAGGATTTGAAATATCAGTAAATGTGTTTTCTGGATTATGTGATACATCACGAAAAAGCGCAAACCCGATCAATTGCGCGCTGCACCATCGTAAAATTGGCAGCTGGCTGCGGATATTCAGGTATAAAAAATAATAAACAAGCGTCTTTTTTTATTTGGTAATATATTAAAGAGAGGCTAAAGCAGCGCAAAAAAGAAGCCCAGTCAAAGAATATTTGATAGAAAAAAATTAAGGAGACATGTCATGCTGAACAAAATCCTGACCCTCGCTGCAGTGACGACCGCAGTCACTGCCCTTTTCACTGGTCCGGCGCAGGCCGCCGCAGGAGACCCGATCCGGGTTGGTTTCCTGACCGTCAAATCCGGCGCGCTGGCGGCCGGCGGCAAGCAGATGGAAGATGGCTTGCAGCTGTTCCTGAAAGAGCACAACAACATGATCGCCGGCCGCAAGGTCGAACTGTTTGTCGCCGATAGCGCCGGTCAGCCGGCGATCACCAAGACCAAGATGCAGGAGCTGGTCGAAAAAAATAACGTGCAGGTGATCATCGGCCCGCTCGCCGCGTTCGAGGCGCTGGCCGTCGATGATTACATCCGCAAGGCGCAAATCCCGGTGATCTCGCCGTCGGCCGCCGCCGAAGACCTGACCCAGCGCAAGCCCAATCCATGGTTTGTACGCGCGGTCGGCACCTCGGCCCAGCCGACCCAGCCCTTCGGCGAATACGCGGCACGCGAACTGAAGTACAAGCGCATTGCGATCATCGGTGACGACTTTTCATTCGGGCATGAAAGCGTGGCCGGCTTCCAGCGCACCTTCGAAGAAAACGGCGGCAAGGTCGTCCAGAAACTCTGGTCGCCATTGAACGTGGCCGACTACGGCACCTACATCGGCCAGATCAATCCGAAGGTCGATGCCGTCTTCATCAGTTTTGCCGGCGGCAACGGCCTGAAATTCATCAAGCAGTACAACGAGTACGGCCTCAAGGGCAAGATCCCGCTGCTGGCCTCGATGACCGCGGTCGACGAAGGCATCCTGAAATCGATGGGCGACGAAGCGCTTGGCGTGATCTCGGCCGGCTGGTACACCGCCACCATCGACAATGCGGCCAACAAGCATTTCGTGCAGGGCATGAATCGCGAATACAAACAGGATCCGGGCTACTACGCACTGGGTGCGTACAGTGCCGCGCTAATCCTTGAACAGGCCCTGAAAACCGTCAAAGGCAACATCGAAGACAAGCCGGCTTTCATGGCGGCCTTGCGTAATGTTGAAGTGCCGAACGATCCGCGTGGCGTGTTCAAGCTCGATGCGCTGGGCAATCCGATCATGAATGTCTATATCCGCAAGGTCGAGCGCAAGGACGGCAAGCTGGTCAACAGCATCATCAAGACCTATCCCGATGTCTCGCAATTCTGGACCTACAACCGCAAGGATTTCCTGGCCACGCCGGTGTATTCACGTGACAACCCTGTCGCTGCCAACCTGGAAAAATAAGCGTGTCATTCTGGCTGATCCAAAGTCTCAATAGCCTGGCGCTGGGCGGCGTCCTGTTCACGCTGGCGGCCGGCTTTTCGCTGATCTTCGGGCTGATGCGCATTGCCAATCTGTCGCACGGTGCGTACTTCATGCTCGGGGCGTATGTCGGCCTGAGCGTGATCACGCATGGCCACGGATTTTTCGTGGCATTGCTGGCAGCCGGTCTGGCTGTCGGTGCGCTGGGCGCGGTGGTCGAACGGTTGATATTGCGCCGGCTCGCCGGGAACAGCCTTGGCCAGGTGCTGGCCACGCTGGGCATTGCCTTCATCATTGCCGACTTCAGTTTGTGGGTCTGGGGCGGCGATCCGCAGCCGGTCGATGCGCCGGCTTTTCTGGCTGGTTCGACGCAACTGTTCGGACTGGTGTTTCCGTTGTACCGCGTCGGCGTGGTCGGCTTTGCGATCCTGCTGGCGATCAGCCTGTGGCTGCTGCTCGACAAGACCCGGCTCGGCATGATGATCCGCGCCAGCGTCGATGACATGCAGATGGCACGCGGCATCGGTATTGCGGCCTCGCGCCTGTTCACCATCGTGTTTTGCCTCGGCACCGCGCTGGCCGGCATAGGCGGCGTGATTGCCGCACCGATCCTGTCGGTCTATCCGGGCATGGATAGCGACATGCTGCCGCTGGCGCTGGTGGTGGTGATACTCGGTGGTCTCGGCAGTCTGGCCGGTGCCTTCATCGGCAGCTTCGTGATCGGCTTTATTTACAGTTTTGGCCAGGCGCTGTTTCCGGACCTGGCCTACATCATCCTGTTCCTGCCGATGGTGGTGATCCTGGCGCTGCGTCCGCGTGGTTTGTTCGGAAGGATTGCGGCATGAAATATTGGACTATGAAACGCGCCTTGCTCATCGTCTTCATCGCGCTGCTGGCGATCCTGCCGTGGCTGACCGGCAGCGACTATTACACCAACCTCGCCAGCCAGGTATTGATCGCTGCGCTGTTTGCACTGAGCCTGAATTTGCTGGTCGGCTATGCCGGACTGACCTCGCTGGGCCATGCCGGTTTTCTGGGGCTGGCGGCGTATTCGAGCGCTTGGCTGATGCTCAATTTGCAGTGGGACCATGCGTCTGCTGGAGCGGCGGCACTGGCCGGATCGACCGTGGTGGCGGCGCTGTTCGGACTTATTGCGCTGCGCGCCAGCGGTATCAGTTTCCTGATGATCACGCTGGCGCTGGGCCAGATCCTGTGGGGCATCGCCTATCGCTGGGCCGGCGTCACCGGTGGCGACAATGGGCTGTCCGGTATCAGCCGGCCGCATCCGTTCGGCCTCGATCTCGGACCGGCCAGCCATTTTTATTACTTCACGCTGCTGGTGTTTTTGCTGGTCTGGCTACTCATTGCGTTGTGGGTGCGCTCGCCATTCGGCGCCAGCATCCGCGGTACGCGTGACCAGCCGCGCCGCATGAGCGCACTCGGATTCAATGTCTGGCTGATCCGCTGGATCACGTTCACGGTCAGCGGGTTTTTCGGTGCGGTGGCCGGCCTGATGTATGTGTATTACCAGCAGTTCATCAGCCCGCACAGCCTGGCGCTGGCCAACTCGGCCGAGATGCTGCTGATGGTGATTGCCGGCGGACCGGCAACGCTGGCCGGGCCGGTAGTCGGTGCCGCGCTGGTGGTGCTGCTGAAAAACATCGCCAGCGGTTATATCGATCGCTGGATCATGCTGCTGGGCTTCGTATTCCTGTTCATCGTGCTGTTCGTACCAAACGGCATCGTGCCGGGTATCGCCAAACTCCGGCAACAGTGTCGCAATAAGGAGCGCTCATGAATCCGGTGCTGGAACTATCCGGCCTGAGCAAGGCGTTCGGCGGCTTGCAGGTCACGCGCGGGGTCGACTTGCGGGTCGAACAGGGCGAGCGGCATTTGCTGATCGGTCCGAACGGTGCCGGCAAGACCACGCTGTTCAACCTGATCGCCGGCGATTTTCTGGCCGACAGCGGCCGCATCAGCTTGCTCGGCAGCGATGTCACGCGGATGCCGACCGCGCGCCGCGCGCAGCACGGCCTGGCGCGCACCTATCAAATCGTCACGCTGTTCGGCAAGGACACGCTGCTGCACAACGTGATGCTGGCGCTGCTGGGCAAATCGGTGCGGCGCTGGCGTCATTGGGGCAGTCTGTCTGAAGAGCGGACCATGACGGCGCGGGCACATGCAGTGCTCGACGCGGTCGGTCTGGGCCACAAGGCGCTGTTGCCGCTTCAGCAAACTTCGTATGGCGAAAAACGCCGGCTCGAAATTGCGATGGCGCTGGCGCAGGAGCCGCAAGTGCTGCTGCTCGATGAACCGCTGGCCGGCCTGTCGGCCGAAGAACGCGACACCATCCGGCACTTGCTGGGACAGATCGATCGCAAGATCACCATCATCATGATCGAGCACGACATGGAAGTGGCACTGGCCTTCGCCGACCGGATCACGCTGCTGCATTACGGCGAAGTGATCCTGGCCGGCACCCGCGAGCAAGTCGTCAATGATCCACGCACGCGGGAGATCTATCTTGGCCACTAACGTGCTCGAACTCGACAAGCTCAACGCGTTCTATGCCGACAGCCATGTGCTGCACGATGTGTCGCTGGCACTCGCACCCGGCAAGGTGCTGGCACTGCTGGGTCGCAACGGTGCCGGCAAGTCGACCTGCATCAGTGCGATTGCCGGCTTCGTGCCGCCACGCTCGGGGCGGGTGCTGCTCGATGGCGTCGATCTGGCCCGCTGCACACCGGAGCAGATCAGCCGCGCCGGCATCGGCCTGGTGCCGCAGGGCCGGCGCATTTTCGGCAGCCTGACCGTGCGCGAAAACCTGTTGGTAGCCTCGCGCAAGAACACGCCCCCCGGCCGGCGTTGCTGGAGCAGCAACGACGTCAACGCGATGTTCCCGCGCCTGCGCGAGCGCCAGCACCAGCTCGCCGCCAGCCTGTCCGGTGGCGAGCAGCAAATGCTGGCGATAGGTCGCGCGCTGATGACCAATCCGTCGGTGCTGCTGATGGATGAACCGTCCGAAGGACTGGCACCGCAGATCGTGCGCGAAGTCGGCGAAGTGCTCGAACAGCTCAAGAGCCAGATCGCTATTCTGCTGGTCGAGCAGAATCTCGGACTGGCCATGAAAGTCGCCGACGAGGTGGTGCTGCTCAACACCGGACGCGTCGTCTTTGCCGGCAGCAGTGCCGAATTCCGGCAGCAGCAGGCGCAACTGCAATCCCACCTCGGTATCACCTGACAAATAAGCTGAAAAGGCACCCATGGACTTCGAACTGAAACTGGCCACTGTCGGCAATTACACGCTGCGCTACGTCGATGAAGGCAGCGGTCCGGCTGTGGTGCTGATCCACGGACTGGCCGGCGATTACAGCGCGTGGCTGGCGCAGATTGCCGTGTTGCGGGAGTCGTACCGGGTCATTGCGTTCGACAATCGCGGTGCCGGGCAAAGCACGCAGGTCGACGAGCCGGTCAGTACCGCCGATCTGGCGCGCGACACGCTTGGATTGATGGACCACTTGCAGATCGCCAGTGCCCACGTGGTCGGCCGCTCGATGGGCGGGGCGGTGGCGCAGCAGATGGCGTTGCTGGCACCGGCGCGGGTGCTGTCGATGGTGTTGTGCGCGTCGTTTGCGCGGCTCGATCCGCTCGGACGGCGGGTTTTGCTGAACATGCGTGATGCGCTCGAATGGCGCATGAGCTGGGCCGACCATGCGCGCCATTCGGTACAAAACTTCGTCTCGGCGGATTTTTTCAACAGCCAGCCTGAACGGGTCGCGGCCATCGAGCGGCTGATCGGCGGAGAAACCCGCTTGCCGGCCTGCTATGTGCGCCAGAACACGGCCTGCCAGGAGCACGATACGCTGCCTGACCTGGCGCGCATCCACCAGCCGGTGCTGGTGATGGCGGGTGCCAGCGATCCGATTTGCTCGCTGACTGCCACCGGCTGGCTGCGTGATGGCCTGCCAAATGCCCGGATAGAAATTTTCGACAATGCCAGTCATTTCTTTTTGATGGAACAACCCGGGCGGTTTCAGCAATTGTTGTCAGTCTGGCTAGGACAAAATGCCTGATCACGGCGCTTGTGTAATGCCCTTCGGTAGCTGAGAATAGCTCTGCCAATTTCTCTCTTACCTACGCGAGCCCGCAATGCTGATGTCCACAATCTCCAATCGCTTCGCCCACCAGTTGCTTGATGCGCGTGCCGGCTCGGCACTGCTGCCGCGCCTGTCGCAGGATACCGAACTGTCGATGGCCGATGGCTATGAAGTCGCCAAGCGCATCCTCGATATCCGCATCGCCGAAGGCGAACAGCCTGTCGGCCGCAAGATCGGTTTCAACAACCGCAAGGTCTGGAGCAAATTCCGTAACGGCAAGGCAGTCGATGCGCCCATCTGGGCCACCATGTATGACTCGACGGTGCGTTATGCCACCGATAACCGGGCGTTCCAGAGTCTGACCGGCGCGGTGCAACCCCGCCTCGAACCCGAAATCGTCTTCAAACTGCGCAAGGCCCCCACAAAAAATGCCACGCTGGCCGAGCTGGCCGGATGCATCGAATGGATGGCACATGGTTTTGAAATCGTCGTCTGTCCGTTCGCTGACTGGCAGTTCGAGCCAGTCGATGCGGTAGCCGCTTTCGGGCTGCATGGTTCGCTGATCATCGGTGAGCCGCACATGTTGTCGGAAGCGTCGCGCCGCAATCTGGCCCAGGTGCTGACTGATTCCAGCGTGTCCTTGTCATCCGATTCCGGCCAGGGATTTTCATTGCGCGGCGCCGGCTTTGGTGCCGACGTGCTGGACAGCCCGGTCCATGCGCTGATGCACTTGCATAAGCTGTTGCAGACACAAACCGACTTTGCGCCGCTGGCAGCAGGTGAAATCATCACTACCGGCACCTGGACAGAAGCGTATCCGGTCGCTGCCGGCGAAACCTGGACCACGGCATTTTCCGGTGTCAGCCTGCCTGGCCTGACAGTCGCGTTCGTCTGATCGAAACGCGTCAGACCTTGGTAAATACCAGGTCCCAGACGCCGTGGCCGAGCTTCAGGCCGCGGTTCTCGAACTTGGTTACCGGCCGGTAGTCCGGGCGCGCTGCATAGCCCTCGGCGGTATTGACCAGCGTCGGCTCGGCACCCAGCACCTCGAGCATCTGTTCGGCATATTCCTGCCAGTCAGTCGCGCAATGCAGATAGCCGCCCGGTGCAATCCGCGAGGCCAGCAAAGCCACCAGCGGTGACTGCAACAGGCGGCGCTTGTTATGCCGCGCCTTGTGCCACGGGTCCGGAAAAAATACATGGGCACCGGCCAGCGATAGTGGCGCGATCATGTGCGTGAGCACTTCGACCGCGTCATGCTGGATCAGGCGCAGGTTGGCCAGTTCCTGTTCGCCGATCAGTTTGAGCAAACTGCCCACGCCCGGGGTATGCACTTCCACTCCAATGAAATTTTTCTCGGGCATCAGCGCGGCAATCTTTGCGCTGGTCTCGCCCATGCCAAATCCGATTTCAAAAATCACCGGCGCGACGCGACCGAAGGTGTGCGCCAGGTTGAGCGCTGCCTTGTCATAGGGAATGCAAAATTGCGGACCGAGTGTTTCGATGGCGCGGGCCTGGGCGGTCGACAGCCGGCCGGCACGGGTAACGAAACTGCGGATGCGGTGCTCGGTGGGATCGTAGAACATGGGTTTGCGCGTGTCGGTCATGCTGGACTGCCTGTCGGTCGAGAAAGAGGGATGCCAATAAAAAAGGCACCGTGGAGCGGGTGCCTGATGCGTTCGGTCTGGAGCGGGTGAAGGGAATCGAACCCTCGTCGTAAGCTTGGGAAGCTTCTGCTCTACCATTGAGCTACACCCGCGAAGGGTAACATTCTACGCAGGTTTTGCGCTGGTTGAAAGCTCTCTGCCGCTGCAGGTGTGATGGAAAATGAGATGGCTGCTGCCTTTAAACGGTGATGCTGGCTCGCTAGGCCGGGGCCAGCTTTTCTGTATGCTATTAGTTTCTTATCTGCAATATAATGCGTTTGCAAGAATTGATAACTACTTATCCCGTAATCGGAAAATATGAAAAACACAAAGCTTTTCACGCTGGCCTTTATTGGTTTAATCACTCTTTCAAATTCCTTATTCGCAGCAGAAGTAAATGATGCTAACTTCAAATTATTTGTTGAAAAAAATAAAACCCAACTAATAAGGAAGTCACTAGAGTTTCAAGCAGTCGTTTTTGATGACTATAAAGGCGGGTCTTACCGGATCAGAAAAGAACTTCTTCCGAAAGAGTTTATAGGTGGAGAAATGCATTGTGGCAAGCTGGATATCAATAATGATTTGACCGCTTTTATACAGATTGCATATGGACAAAAAACTGTGCAAAAAGGGAAAGTAGTACTCGTTTCGTCATCTGAATGGGAAATCGTAGATGATTCGGAAGCCTACGAGACAGGTGGAAAGCCGACATTCATTGTTCATGCAGAACACTGCGCGGTGCGTAGTGCATCATCAAATCCAGCAATGGCAAAGAGCCCTGCAGAAGTAAGCCAAAAGGCATCAACACAGTTTGTGAGTCCGGCACCTGGTTCGCTGGTATCGGGACGGTATTTGATATCAGCGGATGGTGAAGAAGTGACGGACGCGAAAACTGATTTGGTATGGCGTAGATGTCCCGAGGGACTCAAATCCCGCATGGAAAGCTGTCTTAACGTCGAAGTTATTGACTTCGTGGGCGTTGGCAAAAAGGTGAATTGCCCTGACGGATTCACCATTTTCTTTAGCTATGGATGTCAACGTCCGTTGCTGCAGCCTGTTACCTACTCACGTATCGAAGCATTGGATCGCGCAAAAAACCTCGCTTCGGTAAATGGAAAAGGTTGGCGCATACCGACATCGAAGGAGTATTTCAGTTTATTTATTTCAGACAGCGTGCGTGCCCCATTCTTGAACTGGCACGTCGATCAAAGGGTGTTCCCAGATAATCCAAGAGTTAATTTCATTACTTCAGAGATTAATAGCTCACAGCAGCCCGTCTTTATTGGTTTTGATACCATCGGCGCGATTCGGGGGGGAAATTACCCGATGAATGAAAAGGGCAGATTGCGGCTGGTTCGATCTAACTGATGAAGAATTAAGCTGGAATGTACTGGAAGTGCTGACTTATTTTGCTGTTCGACGCCAAGAGCCGGTGCATCGCCAGCATGGCTTGGGGTGTCTGTTTTATTTATGCCACCGCAGTTTCTGCTCTACCCCCGGGTTACACCTGCGAAGGCCGGAATGTATTTGGATTCCGGCCGGATTTGTGGCCCCGCTGCATGCCGGAGTCGGATTGGCATGCCCGCTGCGGACCTTGCCTTGACAAGGCCCTCCACAGGACTACGATGGCTTTCGCTGCACGGCGCAGCAATACAAAAATCGTAGTCATCAAACCTATGGAGACACCATGCCGTCCTTGATCCAGTTTTCCGGTCGCCTGCTCGCCGCGACCGTTGCCGTTACCTGTACCTCGCTGGCCTGTGCCGCGGTGGTGCTGCCGCGCTACAACGTCAGCGTGGCCGATGTCTCGGTCTCCGGGCTGTCTTCCGGCGGCTACATGGCGGCGCAATTGCATTTTGCGTATTCGAAAACCATCCGCAAGGGGGCCGGCATCATTGCCGGCGGCCCGGTCTACTGCTCGCAAGGCAATGTCTATATCGCCACAGGACCTTGCATGACCGATAGCGGCTCGCGCAATTTGCCGTACCTGATATCGACCGTCAACACCTGGTCGGGCAATGGCTACATCGACCCGACCGCCAATCTCGCGGCATCGAAGGTCTACCTGTTCTCCGGCACCATCGATTCGACCGTGAAGCAAGCGGTGATGAATGACCTCAAATCGATGTACGGCAATTATGTCGGTAGCGCCAATATCGTCTACAAGAACACCATCGCCGCCGAGCATGCGATGCCGACCGACTACAACGGTAATCCGTGCAGCGTGAACGCCTCGCCCTACATCAACAATTGCAATGTCGATGCCGCCGGCGACTTGCTCAAATGGATACACGGTGCGCTCAACGCCAAGAACACCGGCACGCTGGGTGGCAGCTTCATCAACTTCGACCAGCAAGGCTTCTGGGGCAATGCGGATCCGACCACGCACGGCATGGCCAATGAGGGCTGGGCTTACGTGCCGGCCAACTGCGCGGCAGGACAGCCGTGCAAACTGCATGTCGCGCTGCACGGCTGCAAGCAGAATGTCGCCACGGTGGGCACGCAGTATTACAAAAATGCCGGCTACAACCGCTGGGCTGATACCAACAACATGATCGTCCTTTACCCGCAAGCCAGTCCGACGTCGGCCAATCCGAACGGGTGCTGGGACTGGTACGGCTACGACGACGTGAATTTTCCGGGCAAGAGCGGTGGCCAGATGGTGGCGATCAAGACGATGATCGATCGCATCGCCAGTGGCAATACGGCAGCGCCCTTCACTTGCGCGCACTGGTATGGCAGCAACTATGCCCATGTCTCCGCTGGTCGTGCCTATGCGTCCGGCGGGAATGCCTATGCCGTCAATTCGAACCAGTATCTGGGCTACTACTCTGTCTATGCGTACACCGATGTGCGCAATACGTCGAGCGGGTATTACGCCTACGGCAGTTGCACCTGACCGATTGGTTTGATCAAGCGGCGCGCCAGCCGATTCTGAACGCGCCACTTGCCCTGTTTGCCGTCGATATCGTCGTCGCTCCCACGATGTGTCATATCGGCGTACCATACGGTCCCCGCGTCCCACCCGCAAAGGCAGGCGAGACGTGACAAGCAGGCGTCAGCGGCGATCCCTTTGTCCTCCCGGGCCAATTCACACTGACTTCGACAGGTTCATTTTCCGGGTACACATTCGTCCATGACAGACGCACATTCCATCGACATCGTCTACCTATGGGTGGACGGCAATGATCCTGCCTGGCGGCGCAAACGCCATCGCGCCGCCGAAAAACTCAGTTCCCGCCATCGCGATGCAATCGCCGTCTACGGCAATGTCGAAGGACGTTTTCGCGACAATGACGAGTTGCGCTACAGCCTGCGTGCGCTGGAGCGTTTTTTTCCGCAGCACGGTCATGTCTACATCGTTACCGATGGCCAGAGCCCGCCCTGGCTGCGGCCGTCGGCGCGGGTCACGATTATCGACCATGCGTCACTGATCCCGGCGGCGTCGCTGCCGACCTTCGATTCCGGCAATATCGAGTCCTACATCCATCGCATTCCGAACCTGTCCGAACGCTTCATTTATCTCAATGACGATGTATTTTTCGGGGCACCCGTGCAAGTCAGCGACTGGTTCGACGCCGACGGCATCTGTGTCGCCTGGTCCGACGAACCGGCCGTGAGCGACGAGCCGCTGCGCCCGGATGCCACCTCGCTCGATAATGCCTGTCGCCTGTCGCATCAGTGGCTGGCGGCGCGGGACATCGGGGCGTACCGGCATACTTTCCGCACTTTCGCACATTCGCCCCGGCCGATGCTGCGTTCGATGATGGTGGCGCTCGAAGAAGCCGCGCCGGACCTGTTCGCGATGGTCCGCTCGACCACGTTCCGCACCTGGGACAAGCCGACCATCGTGTCGGATTTCGTGATGCGCTGGGCGCTGGCACACGGACTGGCGACCGTGCGCGACTACACGCATCTGTATATCTCGACCGGCGAGGCCGACAGGCCGGAGCAGATCGAGCAGCTGGTCGCACAAGCCGGCGCGATTGATTTTTTCTGCATCAACGACACCACCGATGATGCGCAACCGCACGATCCCCGGCTGGCCCGGGTGCGCGCCGCGCTGGAGCAGATTTTTCCGCACGCTTCGCGCTTCGAGCGCGCTTCGGTCGCCGGCGCTTTGCAGCGCTGGCACCAGCGTGTCGATCCGGCCGGGCGGTACGTCCGTGAGCCATCGACGATCACTGGCGAGGCAGAAATCGTCTGAGACCGACTCGCCGGTTCCTGATGCGCCGCGACCTCAGTTGCGGTGCTGACGGGCCGGACCGCAGCGGCTTTGTGCTAGCCTTCGGCCATGTACCAGCAATTCTTCCAGCTCAACCAGACCCCCTTCTCGATCGCCCCTGATCCGCGCTATCTGTTCATGAGCGAGCGGCACCGCGAGGCGCTCGCGCATCTGCTGTTCGGCCTCAAGGGCGGTGGCGGCTTCGTGTTGCTGACCGGCGAAATCGGTGCGGGCAAGACCACTGTCTGCCGCTTGTTCCTCGAGCAGATTCCTGCCCGCTGCAACGTCGCCTATCTGTTTAATCCCAAACAGACGGTGACCGAATTGCTGCAGTCGATCTGCGACGAATTCGGTATTCCGGTCGCGGCACGTGCCGATGCCGCCGCGACGGTCAAGGATTACATCGATCCGCTCAATGCCTTTTTGCTGCGCACCCATGCGGTCAAACAGAACAACATCCTGATCATTGACGAAGCGCAAAACCTGTCAGCCGACGTGCTGGAGCAGTTGCGCCTGCTGACCAACCTCGAAACCAACGAACGCAAGCTGTTGCAGATCATCCTGATCGGCCAGCCCGAGCTGCGCACGATGCTGGAACGGCCCGAGCTGGAGCAGTTGGCGCAGCGGGTCATTGCCCGTTTCCATCTGGCGGCGTTGTCGCAGGCCGAAACCGCGCAATACATCGCGCACCGGCTGGCCGTCGCCGGCGGGCGCGACGAGCCCTTGTTCAGTACGCGTGCGCTGGGCCGGATTCATCAGCGCGCGCGCGGCATTCCGCGCCGCATCAACCTGTTGTGTGACCGGGCACTGCTGGGCGCGTATGCCGCCGGCAGGCATCAGGTCGATGTCGCCACCGTCGATGCGGCAGCGCGCGAAGTGTTCGGGCGTGACACCGTGATGGCGTCCGCCAATACGCTGCGCTGGCGTTCCGCAGTGGTCGGCGGCGTCGCCGGTGCGGTGCTGGTGGGCGCGACGCTGCTGGGCTACAACCGGTTTGGCGTCGAGCCGGTCAAGGCGGCGACGAGTCCGGTGCCCCGGGTTACGGTCGCTCCTGTCGCCGTGCCTGCGAGCGTGCCCCGGGTCGTCAGCAGTGCGGCGCGTGACTTACCGGTGACCTACCAGCGTTTGGCGCAACTTTGGCAACTGAAGGTCTCCGGCGACGATGCCTGCAAGGCGCTGCAAAAAGAAAATGTCTACTGCTTCAACGGGCGCGGCCTGACCGACCTGCGCCAGCTCGACCGACCCGCGATCCTGACCCTGCAGGATGACGAGGGCAGGGACTATTACGCAGTGCTGACTGGCTTGACCGACACAAGCGCCAGCCTGCAGATTGACAGCATCGCCGACACGGTGAGCCTGGCGGCGCTGACACGGCGCTGGAATGGCGATTTCAGTACGCTCTGGCGCGGTCCGGCCGGTTTTCGCAGTCCGGTTTCATCGGGAGCGCAGGGGACGGTGAGTGACTGGCTGGCGGCGCAATTGGCAGTGGTCGATGGCTCACCGGCACCGCCAGCCGGCAAGCCCGTTGACGAAGCGCGGGTGCGGCGTTTTCAGCTGATGCAAGGCCTGAAACCCGATGGCATCGCCGGTCCGCAAACCCTGATGCGGCTGGCCAGTGCGGCGGGACAGGCCGGGCCGCGCTTGCATACTCCCGCTGTCGCTGCAAGGAAATAAGCCGATGTCCATGATTCTCGATGCGCTCAAGAAAGCCGATGCCGAACGCCAGCTCGGCGAACTGCCGGGGCTGCATACGCCTGGCTGGACGGGGCCGGCACCGGCCCGCCGCGCCGCATTATGGCGACGCGGCTCGACCTGGTTTGTACTGGCGGTACTGGTGCCCGGATTGGTTTCGCTGTTCTGGCTGAATCGGCGCGAGGTACCACCGGTCCGGCTCTCGATGCCTGTGCCTGCCCTGACTGCGGTACCGGCAGTTGCGCCCATGGCTGCCAGTGACGTTGCGCTGCCGCCGCCGCTGCCGAAAGAGATTCCGAAGGAGTCACCCAAGGACGTGCCCAAGGCACGCCGCGAGCCGGCAACCGCATCACCTGAACGCAATGCCAGCGCTGCGTTCATGCCGCTCGCGCCCTCTGCCGCAGTGCTAACCCTGGCTGCACTGCCGGCCAACCTGCAGCGCGAGTTGCCGACGCTGACCATTGGCGGATCAATGTATTCCGATAATCCCGCCGAGCGCATGCTGCTGATCGATAAACGGCTGTTGCATGAGGGCGATGAAGTCGCGCCGGGGCTGGTGCTCGATAGCATCCTGCCGAAGGGCGCGATCCTGCGCTACAAGGGTGTCAGGTTTCAGTTGATGCAGTAATCTGCGCGACGGACCCGGTGCAGCACCAGATTGATACCGGCGGTAGCGCAGATGTCAATTGTCGCGCGCAGGTCGTAAAGAGGCGGACGTGCATGCGCGACATGCAGCTCACCGGTTCGGGTGGACGTTCTCGCTCTCGCCACCTTCGTCCATATACTCCTGCAGTAACTCTTCGACGGCCGTGTGGTGGTGTGACCGGGCCACGTCCAGCGCAGTCAAGTCGTTATCCATCCTTAAGGCCGGGTCGATATCGGGCATACGCAGCAAATGCGTCGTGGCATCGACACTGCCGATCAGTGCGGCAAAATGCAGCGCAGTGGCGCCGGTTTCCATCGGATGATTAATTTGCGCAGACCCGTGATTGGTCAGTATCGCCAGGCTACGCGGACTGAAGTGGGCGGCTATGTGCAATGGCGTGACGCCGCCCTCGGCCTCGGCATTGATGTTGATCGAGGGCACGCTCATCAGGACCTGCACCACGCGCACATCGTCACGATGCACGGCTGCGTGCAGCACGGTTTGCCCATCTTGTGTGACCGGCGCATTGATGTCGATATCCGGATGCAAAAGCATGTCGACCAAAATGGTGAGATTGCCCTTCCTGCTAGCGACCGACAACGCCGTATTGCCCTGATTATCGGCAAGATTGACATCGATGCCCGGGACGGCCAGCAGTTTCGTTACCGCCGGGCTCCTGGTGTTGCCGACCGCCAGCAGCAGGGCGCTGCGCTGCGTGCTATTGACCGCATTGATGTCGATACCCGGTCTCGCAAGCAGCGAGTCGATGAGGTTGTCCTGGCTGAAGGTGCAGGCCAGCATCAGCGGCGTCATGTGTTCGTCAGTACGCCCGTTGAGCAACTGCGGCGCAGCATCAAGCAATAGTTCGCCGATGTCGGCGTGCCCCGCGCGCGCGGCCATGTGCAAGGTGCTGAGCCCGCCGGTACTCAACACATGCAAGTCGATGCCAGGCGCATTGATCAGCCTCTGGCAAATGGCAGGCCGGCCGTTCATGGCGGCGATATGCAGTGGCGTAACCCTTCTTGCGATGGCATCCATGCGACCGTTGACGAGAATGCCGGGACGGCGCAACAAGGCATCTACGACCTGGGGATGATTCTTTATCACCGCCAGATGCAGGGCGCTGGCGTCCTGGTGCGTGATCGCGTTGATATCGGTCTGTGGTACGCGTAGCAGCACTTCGGTTTTTTCGACATCGCCTGCCAAGGCCACCATGTGCAAGGCGGAGGAGCTTGAATTGCCATCTTTTCTGGCATTGATATCGATGCCGGTCGCGCTGACGAGCATGGTCAGGGTGGCGAGGTCACCCGTGAGAGCCGCGGCGTGCAAGGCAGTAAAGCCGCTTGTGGTGCGCGCGTTGATGTCCAGAGCCGGGTGGGCCAGCAGCAGGTGTATCGCGCGGTGTTTGCTGTGTTTGGTCGCCGTCATCAGCGGCGTTGTGCCGTTCGGGAGTGCCACGTTCGGGTCGCCGGTTTCAAGGTGGCGCCGCAGCTCCGCATAATTTCTATCCCGGATCAGTTTGAATATCATTGGTTCGGCTCCGGCTTCCAGTTCGGCAGGAGGGCTGGTTAGCGGCACCGGGACGCCTGCGCTTGCGCTGGCACGCCGGTACCAACGCAAGGCCGGCAAAGAGGGCTCGCCACGGCGCGACAGCGGGCGCGTCGGTGCTGCCGGGCCGGGCCCGGCCAAGGGTGACGGTTCAGCCGCATCAGAAGGGGCGGTTGCCATAGCCTGTGCCGAACGCGGGCTGCTTGGCGGGGAGGGGGGAATATTCATAGAGGTACGGGTTGAAAAAATTTCTGTTGGTTTTAAATGTGGGCCAGACGGATACCTGAGAAGGGCGGGTTTCTGCGGATACCGTTGATGAAATAGAAAGCGCAAGAAGCTGCCCGGTGGGTGTCGGCCAGCGCGCGGCGGTTCCATCGTTGCAACGCGGGCTGAGCTAGCAAGCGACAGTGCGCCGGCTTGATGCGATGGAACCAAACGGCAGAGCCCGTAACTCAACGGACAACTCTCCCGGTGCAGCTCGCCATGTGGCGGTCACAGTCACCTCCTCAACCGGAACCCTCACCCATGAATATCAACCCTGCCAGTCCACTTCAGAGTCAGTCAGCAAGTGTTCAGCCGGCTGAATCGATCGCGACGAGTCCGTCGTTTGGTGCGCCTCCGCATCCGCCTGCACACGCGTCTGCCGCGCAGTCAGGCACCCTGTCATCAACTGGCGACGCCTCTGCCCGGCGTCTGCGTGCGGCCTTGCCCGCTCTGGTCGAGGCACATTTGCCGCTGCATGAGGCCATTACGTGTGGTGATTATCGGGCGGTGATCGATTATCTTGATGCCGGGGTGGACCCCGGTCAGACCAATGCCAATGGCGTCACGCCGCTGATGCTTGCTGTTCTTGCAGGTGACCATGACATCATCGAAAAATTACTCGACTATGGCGCTGACACCCGTAGCAGGGACGGCAGTGGCAATACCGTCCTGCACCTGGCAGTCACCCGGGGCGATCTTGCGACGCTGGCCGTTCTCATCGAGACGGCTGGTCCGGATCTCGACATCAATGCCACAGCCAGGCGCAACATGACGCCTCTTCATCTGGCGACTCAGGCCGGCGACCGTGAAAAAATCGACGTGCTGGTCGGTAGCGGCAGAGTACGGCCGAACCTGCGCAATTTTGACGGCAAGGCTGCCTTACATACGGCGGCTGAAGCGGGTGCGGTCAACCTGGTGGAAACACTGATGCAAGTGCCGGGCATTGACCTGAACTGCCGGAGCGTTACCGGATCGACGCCGCTGATGCACGCCGCAGCGGGCAATACACAAAATCATTACAACGCAGTACATACGTTGCTGATGGCACCGCAGATCAACGTCAATCTGCGCGATGAACGCGGACATTCGGCCCTGCATCAAGCGGTATATTGCAACGACGTCGCGACGACGGTCGAGTTGCTGACCCACCCAGGCATCGAGCCGGAGGCGGCTTACCCGATGCTGGTCTCGCCCGGACTTATCCGCGACGAAGTTTTGCCCGCTTACCGGGCTGCCCGTGGGGTGCCGGTCAGCGTGACGGATGCCGAATTCCTGGAGATCGAACGGGTGCGCCGCGATGCCGCCCGGATTGCGCAGCAGTAGCGTGGCGGCCCGGAACGAAATCCAGCGCCCGAGCCGGTCTGTGTTCTAACCTCCCGCTGTCTTGTCAAACGCATAGCGCACACCGACCCAAAACAGGCGCGGTGCACCGGGCGCATAAAATGTCGAATGCTGGGACGGATAGCCATCGGCGGCCGATCCACCGAGCGGGCGTGCGACAAAATTGCCGCTGCCATCGAAGCCGGTCGCCCCCAGTTGCGCCGCGCTGTTGTAGCGCGTGTCGAACACATTGTTGATCTGGCCTATCAGTTGCAGTTGCGGCGTCACCGCATAGTTGGCACCGAGGTTGAAGATCGCATAACCGGCGCTGCGGCCCTGTCCGAGGTAGGTCACGCCGTCGGGCTGGTGGCCGCTATTTTCATTGCCGCGTGCCAGCGCCCCGGCCATTGCCACCATGTTGCTGTTGATATTGAAGCCAGGCGTGACCGCGTAATCGGCTGACAATTTCAGCAGTTGGCGCGGGATCAGCGGGATGCGGTCGCCGGGGCGGATCGTGATGACGCCATCGAATCCGGGCGTGCCGGCGGCAGCCGTGTCATTGCTACTGTTGCTGCTGCCATTGACGATCTCGCTGCTCTGGTAGGTCGCATCAAGCAGCGTGTATTGCGCGCCGAGCGTCATCTTGCCGAGCTTGCCGCTCAAGCCCAGTTCGAGTCCCTTGCGCTGCGTCTTGCCGAAGTTCTTGAAGTAGCCGTAGCCGGCCTGGTTGTCGGCGACGAACAGGATGTCATTGCGGTTTTCGGCATGGAATACGCCCGCATTCCATTGCAGGTTGCCGGCCACGGTGCCGCGCAAACCGGCTTCGGCGGTGCGGGTGACAACCTGATTCAATGGCGGATCGCCGGCCATCGCGTTGGGCAATTTGCACGGCTGCTCCGGATTGGCGCAACCGAGCTCAATCGCCGTCGGCGCACGGCTGCTCTCATTGAGCCCCGCATACATATTCAGCGTCTTGGTCGGGCTCCAGGTCAGGCCGATGGCCGGATTGAAGCGCGCAAACTTGTGGTTGCCGCTCAGGGAAGCCGGATCGCCATCGGCATGCAGCGCATCACGATTGCGCACCGTGGTCGTGTTGTAACGGCCGGACAAGGTCAGGTGCAACTGGTCCCGCATCGAGATCGTATCGCTGGCAAACACGCTCCAGGTGCGGATCCGGCCGGACAGGTCGACGCGGGTGTCGTAGGGCTCACCATCGACGGTGCCGCCGCTGACACCATCGCCGAACGCATTGACGCCGGTGATGCTGTGGTCGGCATTGATGTAACCGAGTTGTGACGATTGCGAAAACTGCACGCGGCTGGCGTCATAGCCGGCACCGGCGACGAACTGGTTGCGCTGGCCGGCCAGCGTGCCGAGCCAGGTCAGCTGGCCGGAGGCGCCGTAGTTTTGCTGCGCGCTACGGCTGCGGTTGATCAGGCCATTGCATTTTTCGGCCGGCTCGTCGTTTTGCAGGCTTTGCGCAATACAGGTCCAGTACGGAAACGGCGTGTTGGCGCTGGTCGCACCACTGGCCGGAAAACCGCTGTAGCCGGCTGCGGTCAGCGCGGCCCGATCGGCAGCGGACGGTTGCACGACAGACTGGTCCATCGCGCCTTCGTTGATATCGCCGTTGTACGTGGAGGTGCGCAGGTCGCGGTAATACACATTGCCGGAAAACTGCAGCGCCTCATTGAAGCTATGGCTGCCAGCGAGATTGACCAGCGTTGAGCGGTTTTGCGTGATGTCGGGACTGGTGTAGACGCTGCTGCGGTCGGCGGCGAGCAAGCGCTGTTCCTGCAGGCCGTTGCCGTTTAACTGATTGTCGGCATGCGACAGCGTCAGCTTCAGGTCGGTGTCGGCATTGCGCCAGCCCAGCTTGCTGAAAAACTGCTTCACATCCGATGGCGAAGTGGCACGCCAGCCATCCTCGTGAAACAGGTTGGCATTAACGTACCAGCTCAGATCCTTGTCATTGACGCCGCCGTGTTCGAATTCCATCGCCCGCCGCTTGTTGCTGCCGGCCGTAACCTGCAGGTCGGTGCCCGGATCGCTGCGGCCATCCTTGGTCTGCACCGAGATCGCGCCACCCAGTGTATTGAGCCCGAACAGCGGATTCGAGCCCGGCATCAGCGTCATCGATGCAATCGCGCCGCGCGGAATCAAATCCCAGCTGACCACGTCGCCAAATGGCTGGTTCATTCGCACCCCATCCATGTAGACCGACATGCCTTGCGGCGTGCCCAGCAACGGCGAGGCCGTATAGCCGCGATAACTGACATCCATCTGGAACGGGTTGCCCTGCATCTCATTGACATGCACGCTGCCGAGGTGGCGGTTCATGAAGTCGGCGAGGTCGAGCGCGCCGCTGGCGGCGATGTCACCCTTGCGGGCCACTTGCACAGGGGCCGCGATTTCATTGCGTAGCTGGCCTACGCCTGGCAGCGGCGTGATGCCGACAATTTCCACTGCGGGCAGGGGGGTCTGGTTCTGCTGCGCAAAGGCGCTCGAACCCAGCGCGGCAGAGAGCGCCAGAGCGCCACGGGTGAGCCTGCAGAATGGAACGAAATGAGGCATGAAGTCTCCAGAGGAATGGGGCACGGTCTATTGCCGATATGCACGGCAGTATAGTCGGTCGACCCTTACCCCGGAGGCGACATCCTCACGCCAAACCCGGGCACATTTCCCGCCGCGTATCAACCCTGCCCCGGCTGGCCCGAAATCTGCAGCGCAGGAGCATGACTCGAATCAGAAACCGACGATGGTTATCAGGCGTCGACTGGTTGGCAACCCGGCGCTTTGCTACTGGTGTTGCTGCTGCTGACCAACCTGATGTCGTTGCGCAAGGATGTGCGCGCTGAGAAGTCGCGGCCTCGTCGCCGGCAAGCGCGTGTTCTCGCCAGTGATTGCGCACGTACTGGCCGACCCAGCCAACGCGATCCGGAAAAAACGGGCCGCCGAAAACGACGTCCAGCTGATGTATCCGGCAGCCCGACACGGGCTGGTGCGGCTCTGATGAATGGAACTATGGAACCCTGAGACGGAACCTTTTTTCCTGCGGCGTTACTGAAGGGGGCAACACGAACCGGCCCCTCTTCCTGCAGGACGGATTGATGATTACCGACCTTAATATCGACGCATAACTTCATGAACCTGAATCCAGCCGGCGGCAATCTACCGCCAAATGTTCCGCCAAATGTTCCGCCAAATTTGCCACCGAATTTGCCAGCAATTCGGCCACCGAATCAACCGGCAACTTCACCTTCCACATCGCCTCGCGCCGTCATCCCCGCAGGCGCTGCCGTCTCCGGACAGCAAGAGGACGGCGCCAGCAGTTCGCGCAAGCGGCCGGGCCCGCCGCTACAAGCCGCACATCGCAGCCTGTCATTTTCCAGTGCCGATCCGGACCGGCGCGATGGCAACGGACTGACGGCGCTGCACCGCGCGATTGCCAACGGCAACCGCAACATGGTCAGGAACGTGCTGCGGATGCATGCCAACCCCAATCTTCCATTACAGAACAGCATCACTCCGCTGATGCTGGCGGTAACGCTCGCCAACCGCGATGCCGTGGAAGAGCTGCTCACGGCCCGCGGGCTGCAGCGCGACACCAGGGACAGCAGAGGCCGTACCGCCTTGCATTACGCAGCCCAAACCGGTGGTGCCGCGATTATCGGCCTGTTGCTTGGCGCCGGCATCGATGGCCTTGCGGTCAGGCCTGACGGTATTTCGGCGCTACATATCGCTGCGCATGGCGGTCATGCGGAGGCCGTGGCGGTACTGATGGACGGTACCCCGGGTCAGTGGGACAAGCAGGCGGATAACGGGTATGCGGCACTACACCTGGCTGCCGTCAACGGGCATGCCAACGTTATCGCGGTGATGGCCGGACGCCCCGGAATCGACATCAATCAGACGACTTCCTTCGGTTACACCGCGCTGCAGCTGGCGACCGTCAAAGGATGGGTGCCGGTGAGCGCAGCGATACTCGGTGTGCAAGGCGTGGACGTCAATGCCGGCAACGTCCACAGCAGGACGGCACTCCAGATTGCCGCCGACCTCGGCTATGGCGACCTCGTCACCCTGCTCGTTGCCACTGCCGGTATTGATGTCAACAAAATGCCCGACGGGTACAGTGCGCCGTTGCATCTTGCCGCCAAAGGTGGCCACACGGCAGTACTGCAACAGTTACTGGCGGCACCGGGTATCGATGTCAATCTGGCGGACCACTCCGGCTTGACGGCCTTGGTGCTTTGTTCCGCGCACGCTGGCCTTATCCCAAAGGTAGACGCCGCGCTCATGCTGCTCGATCATCCCGATACGGATCCGGGCGGCGCGGTTCTGCTGTTGTCGTCGCCGCGCGTGGTGGATTATTTGCGGCACAAGGCGGGTGCATCGCCGGCACTGTCGGACCTGAATTTTAAATTGCAGGAACTGGTGCGCTGGACGCAGTGGGTGCCGCGCCATGGCTCCCCGAACCGCTTCCTCACCAGCATGATCCATGCCCGGCTCGGCGACCTGCTCTACAGCACGCGCAATGACCGGCCACGTCCACCGGACGGTGCGCGCCGCGATCTTGGGCTCAAGGATGGTCCGTTCCATCTGGCGCTGGCACTGGAACAGTCACTGCAATTTCACGATGGCTACAACAAGCAGGCGCGCGAGTACGCAAGACGGCTATTGGATATGGCACCGCCGGAGCCTGGCGTCGTGCCGCCACAACCGGATCATTATCACCACCAGTTTCTGATTGGCGGCATCGCCTATCCCCGTAGCGAGATCGACGACATGGCGAACGCGCGCGGCAACTACGCGCTGCATGGCGTGATGAACCATATCGTGCAGGAGGGTTGGCAGGCCAACGTGCATTTGCCCGGATTTTTGCTGCGTGGTCGCGCTATCCTGATGCATCTGCAGGCGCGCGATATCGCCCATCTGACACTGGCAGATGCGGTTGCCCGCATCCAGGACAGTATCGCGGCATCGGTCAACGATGCGAGCGCCAGCGAGCGCATGGAAACAGCACTGTCGTACATCCGATCCTCGCAGGAAGACCCGACGGCTCGGCTATCCGATGCAGGCAAACTAGCCATGGACAACTGGGTCGCCGCCCAGCCCGAACCGGGTCGCACCGCGGTAGCACAGGTCTGGCGCGCACGGCTGATGTCCTTCGGCCTGGCGCAGATCCTGTCGCAACGTGGCGAGGTCAATGAAGAGGGATTGACAACCACGGCACCGGAAACCTTGCGTTTGCTGCAGTCGTATATCCGGACGCAGTCGCATTCGGGCGACCCGGCGCAGCAATCCTGTGCCGGGCAATTGCAGAGCGCCGTACTGGAACGCCTGCATGATATCGGCAATGAACCCCGGGTCTGTAATACCGGTTGCGTGCAGCGCCTGCTCGACGCGCCGGCCGGCATCGACGAGTCGCTGATGGCACGCGAACCGCATGACCGTGCCATCTTCAACGAAATCATGCGTATCGGCGGGATCGTCCACCTCGCCTTTGATGACCAGTTCAAGGAAGGCGAGCAAGGTATCGTCCATGAGAGTGACCAGAAAAATTACGATGTACTCTCCGATATCGTGCGCAAGGACATCCTGCGCGCAACCGCTATCGACGATCTGGTCAGACGGCGTGGCTGGCGCCAATCGCACGTCGAGGCGCAACTTAGTAAGGTACTCGACGCGTTGTAAATCGCAGCAATAGCGTGCATGCCAGTGCGGCCCGGCAATGCAGCCGCGATACCAGACATCACAGGTTGAACGCTAATTCCGCGCTGTAGCTGCGCTGCGGATACGGATGGAAATTCCAGTACTGGGTGTTGTTCAGGTTGTCGATCCCGAACGAGGCCGTCCAGTGTTTCGCCAGTTGGTAGCGCATCCGCAGATCGGTGGTGAAGTACTTGCTCGAGCCCTGATACGCAAAGCCATTGGTGTCTTCATTGTTGAGCGTCGAAAACTGCTTGCCGCTGTAGCGTGCACCCAGCGTGGCGGTCCACTTCGGATCGATGCGGTAGCTGGCCAGCGCGGTGGCGCGCCAGACCGGCACGCGCGGTTGGACCTTGCCGATGGTGTCGCCGGCCACCCGCACGAAGCCGCTGTTTTCCTTGATGCGGGAATCGGCATAGGTGACGCTGCCCGACAGGTCCAGTCCGCGCAACGCGACATCGACGCCGCTGACCGCGAGCTCGACGCCATTGGTTTGCATCCGCGTGACATTCTGCACGCGGCTGATGTTGCTGTTGGCGGCGGCATCAAACGTGGTTTGCGCATACAGCGCGTCGTGCACGTTCTCGGTAAAGAAGGTCATCCGCAGCAAGCCGCTGGCGAGTTCCTTTTCGGCCGTCAGTTCGCTGGTCCAGGATTTCTCCGGTTTCAGGTTCGGGTCGTTGATGTATGTCGAATTGGTGGTCGCTGTCGCGCCATACAGTTCGGCCACGGTCGGCATCCGCACCGCGCGTCCGGTCGAGGCTTTCAGGACCGTATCGTCGGACCACCGATACGACAGCGCGGCTTTCGGCGAGAAGAAATTTTCGGTGCGATTGCCATAGCGGGTATTGGCCGTGCTGGTGGCCGAATAGCGGGTAAAGCCATCGGACGCAGTCCAGTTCTCGGCACGCAGCCCGAGCACTGCCTGCCATTGCGGCGTCAGCGCCCAGCGGTCCTGCGCATACAGGCTGCGCAATTGCGCCTTGCCGCCGACCTCGTTGTTCAACGAGCCGGCCGCATCGTTGCGCCAGTCGCCGGCAATGTTCGACTTCAGCACATGCAGCTTGTAGTTCTCTTGCTGGTAACCGAAGTCGACGATGTGCGCGCCACCGATGCCGGCCGGACGCCAACTACCCTTGAGTGCCAGCGTATTCCAGCCGGTACCATCCTGATCCTGGATGGTGCCGGCGCCGCCCGACAGCGCTGCCGGTAGTGCGACAGTGGCCGCGCGCAACTGGTCCTTCTGATAGCTGACCAGGCTGGCGGCGGCTTCCCAATCCCATGTGCCTCTGGTGTTCGACTTGACCGACAGGCCATGCATCACATGTTCGATCGCTTCATTGCTCAGGTTGAAATCGGTCGGCGTCAGCGCATAGCCCTTGCCATTGATGCTGACCGGGCCGGAGGTCACGACTGCGCCGGTCGCGATGTTGCGCAGGTAGCTGTCGGGCCGGCCTTCTGAACTGTTCTGCCAGTAGCCCAGCGTGTAGCTGGCGCGCAGTGTCGGCGACAGGTCGTAGGCCAGCTTGACCTTCGCATGGTCCTGGATCGTGTGGTACCCGGTCGCCGTGCCGAGGAGTAGCCACGGCGTACCGGTGCGGTCCAGTCCCGGCACCGCGCCGGTCACGGCGACCGCATTGGCGGCCGGCGCGCTGGTGCTGATCGCGCGGGTCGGGAAGGTCAGCGGCTGGCCGTGGCTGTCGGTGCGGTTGACATTGAGCCACCACGACCAGTCGCCGGACTTGTTGCCCAGCGACGCGCTGGTCTGGTAACCGTTGTACGTGGCATTGGTACTGTACAAGTCCAGCGGTTGCGAAAAATAAGCGGCCTTCACATGGGCTTCGAACTGCTTCGGCATACGCGTCACGTAATCGACTACGGCACCGACCGAGTTGCCCGGATAGGCCGCCGAAAACGGTCCGTACATCACGTCGGCGCGGTCAATTTCTTCCGGCGTGACCAGGCCCCAGCGCGGCGCGTAGGTCGCGCCATTGCCAAGGTAATTCGACAGCAGGATACCGTCGGCATACACCGCCGAACGCGCGCTGTTGCCGGTGCCGGACGCGCGGCTCGACAGCACTGCGTGGTTGTAGTCACCGATGTAGCGCTTGCGTACCAGCAGGCTTGGAAAATACTTCAGCGCGTCTTCGCTGTCGGTGGCATTGACGGTGATCTCGATCTGCTGGCCGGTGATGCCCTCCATCGTGGTCGGGATCTGCGAGGGCAGCGAGCTCGGTTGCGGGCTGGTGACGGTGACGGTGCCAAGGCTGCGGGTGGGTGCCTGCGACAGAGTTTGTGCGAATACGGCAGGCGCACAGATGGCGCTAGCCAGCAAGGCTAAGGGAGTCAGTTGCATGAGGCTTCTTCTTAATCGAAATGAGGACGCGCCAGCTCCGGCGCGATGGCGCGGGCTGGCAGGAATCAGGGACGATCAGGAAAAAGCGGGTGGCGCGCGCGACTGCGCGGCAGCCCACAGGAATAGCGGACGGGGCGACTGGTAGAACAGGGCAGGGAAGGTGGGAGTGTGCGCAATCACCGGTATGGCGAACGTCGCCATGGGCGGTGGCATGCCGAGCGCACCGGCATGGGCCAGGCAGAACGGGCAGTGATCCATCTGCATGGCCGGTTTGGCCGGAGCTGGCTGGCCGGGATTGTCGCTGGCCGCGACTTTGACGACCTTGATGCTGCTGGCCGAACAGATTTCCATCCAGGTGTCGCTGCTGCCGCGGGCCGCAGCCAGTGCATGCGACACCGTCGGTGCCAATGCCGCCATCAGGATCGCCAGGCAGGCAATCCAGGCAGAGGCGCGGCGCAGGGAAGAAGTCATGTTCATCGGGCCGGATTCTAGCATCGGGTTTCGTCTCCAAAACTGCGTCCGCGCAAATAATTGAATCCGAATCCCTGTTACGGTCGAATCTTGTATGATCAAAAAAAATTTCCTCATACGAACTTCCTGTTGCAGGTCAATGTCAAAGGCTTTTCCCATGCGTCTCCTGTCGTCCCGTTGCTTGCCATCATTACGCCATACCCTGCTTGCCACTGCTGTTGTCGGCACTCTCGTTGCCGGTAGCGCTCTGGCCCAGCAGGAACCCGCCACGCAGTCGGTCTTGGTCGAGGCTTCGCGACTGACCCAGATCGGCATCGCCGAATCGGCCAGCGCCGGCACCATCACGCAAAAACAGCTTGAGGCGCGCACTGTCTATCGTGCCGGCGAACTGCTGGAAGCGACGCCCGGCCTGATCGTCAGCCAGCATAGTGGTGAGGGCAAGGCCAACCAGTTTTACTTGCGCGGTTTTAATCTCGACCATGGCACTGACTTGCGCACCACGGTCGATGGCATGCTGGTCAACCAGCGCAGCCATGCACACGGGCAGGGCTGGAGCGATCTCAATTTCATGATCCCCGAACTGGCCACGCGGCTCGACTATCGCAAGGGGCCGTATTACGCCGAAGAGGGCGACTTTTCGGCTGCCGGTGCGGTCAGCGTGCGTTATGCCGACACGCTGCCGCAAGGCATCGCCAATGTTGGCATCGGCAGCAACGGGTTTCGCCGCACGCTGCTGGCCGATTCGCCGGTGCTCGGTGATGGTCGCTTGCTGTATGCGCTGGAATTGTTCCACAACGATGGTCCGTTCCTGATCGGCGACGATTACCGCAAGGTCAATGGCGTGCTGCGTTATAGCGCCGGCACCGCCGACGACGGCTTTCATGTCAGTGCGATGGCCTATCACGGCAGCTGGCATTCGACCGACCAGATCCCGCTGCGCGGTGTCACCGATGGCAGCATCAACCGTTTTGCCGGCATCGATCCGACCGATGGCGGCAGTGCCCACCGCTACAGCCTGTCCGGCGAATGGCACCGCGCGACCGACGACACGACCACCAGCATCAGCGCCTACCTGATCCACAACCGGCTCGACCTGTTTTCCAACTTCACGTACTTCCTCGATGATCCGGTCAATGGCGACCAGTTTGCCCAGCCCGACCGCCGCGTCACGACCGGTATCAATGTCAGCCAGGCCTGGCGCACGACGCTGTTCGGTCACGAATCCGAAAACAAGATCGGCCTGCAACTGCAGAACGACAATATCTTCAACGGCCTCTACAGCACCGTCGCGCGGCAGACCCTTTCGACCACACGGGATGACCACATCGTCGAAAGCAGCGCTGGCCTGTTCATCGAAAACACCACCCGCTGGACCGACACTTTCCGCACCGTCGCCGGCTTGCGTTCGGACTTTTTCCGCTTCGATGTCAACAGCAAATTCAATGCGGCCAACTCCGGCACGGCCAGCGACAGCAAGCTCAGTCCGAAGCTCAGCCTGATCTTCGGACCGTGGACGAAGACCGAGTATTACGTGAACGCCGGTGGCGGTTTTCATAGCAACGATGCGCGCGGCAGCACCATCACGGTCGATCCGAAGACCGGCGCGGCGGCCAACAAGGTGCCACCGCTGGTGCGCTCGAACGGCATCGAAGTCGGCGTGCGCAGCGAAATCATCCCGGGTCTGCAAAGTTCGCTGTCGCTCTACCGGCTTGATTTTGACTCCGAGCTGACCTTCGCCGGCGACGCCGGCACCACCGAAGCAGGCCGCGCCAGCCGGCGCACCGGCTTCGAATTCTCAAACTATTACAAGCCCACCAAGTGGCTGACGATTGATGCCGATGTCGCGTTTGCGCGCGCGCGCTTCCGCGATGCAGACGTGATCGGCGCGCGCATTCCGGGCGCGATCGAAGGAGTGGCGTCGCTGGCGCTGGCGGTCGATAACCTGGGTCCGTATTTTGGCGCGCTGCAGTTACGTTACTTCGGACCGCGACCACTGATCGAAGACAACTCGGTACGCTCGCGCAGCACGGCCACGCTCAACGGCCGGATCGGTTACCAGCTCGGCCGCAACACGAAGATCGAGTTTGAAGGGTTTAATCTGACCGACCGGCGTGATTCGGCGATCGATTATTACTACGCGTCGCGCTTGCCGGGCGAAGCGGCGGCGGGAGTCAACGACATTCACTTTCATCCGATAGAGTCGAGGTCGTTTCGGGTTAGCTTGAATACGCTGTTTTGATCGATGCGGGTGTGTTCGGTGCAATGCCCTTCGGTTATTGCACCCTACGGTTTGTGGGTGGCGAACCCCGAACCCTGAACCCCGAGCACCATCAATAATCCCAGCAGAAAGTAGGGTGCAATAACCGCAGGGCATTGCACCGGATGCTCAGATCACCGTCGCCAATCCCGGTGTCTTGTACCGGTTGATCACGTCCCAGGCAATAAATGCACATGCCGGCTGCGCGACGGCTGCTCGACCTGCACCGGCACGATGTGAATATTCCCGTGACGCACACCACTCTGCGCAACCAGGCTGTCGGCAAACGCACTGACGGCCTTGTACTTGCCGCGCAGGACCAGGGTTTCGAGGCAGTTGTCGTGATCCAGATGGACATGCGTGGTGGTCACGCACAGGTCGTGATGGTCATGCTGGGCAGCAGTCAGCCGGCTGGCCAGATCGCGTTCGTGATGGTTGTAGATGTAACTGACAGTTGCCACGCAATGCAGCGCGGTGTACGTCATCTTGCGTTCGGTTTCGATGTGATGGCGCAGCAGATCGCGGAACGCTTCGGAGCGGTTTTCATAACCGCGCCGTTCGATCAGCTGGTCGAACTGTCCGGCAATCGAGTCATCGAGCGAAATGGTGATGCGGCGCATGGGAGCCTCGTAAAATGCGGTTAGAGATGCCGCTTCAGGTTCTGCTCGATGTCTTCGAGTTCGATCTCGATGGCCTTCGTGCTGATTGCAATTTCCCACAGCGAGAACACCAGTGACAGCACCAGCAGCAGCAAGCTCAGACCGAATACATATTGCGCCGGCAGGATCATGTCGACGAAGACCAGCAGCATCGATACCGAACACAGGATAAAGCTCGTCACGCCAAAGCTCTGCATGCGCCGGATCAGCGTGATGCGGATGCGCAGGTTGGCGATCTGGCGGATCACGACGTCTTCGCGCTTGTCCTTGTACTGGACATGCAGGTGCCGGATCAGCTGCGCGAGCACCACGAAGCGATTGGTATAGGCCAGCAACAGCAACGAGATCGCCGGAAATAATAGCGCCGGCGTGGTCAGGTTCATGCCGCGTCATCCTTCGGCTTGGCTTCTTCGCGGCGGTTGTAGCCCTGGACCATGTCGAAGCGGAACAGCCGGCATTCGAGCGCGCCATTGAAGAACGGCGTCTTGCGCGCTTCCTTCAGGCGCAACAAACGCGGCACCTTCAGGTCAGCCGTAAAGAGGAACACTTTCCAGCCGGGGAAGCGCTGCTTGAGCGTGGTACCGAAGGCATCGAAGAAGGTCTTTGCCGTTTCATCTTCAGGAATCGCAGCGTCACCGCGCAGCTCGATCCGCTCGCCGTACGGCGGGTTGGTCAGCAGGATGCCGGGCACGTCGGACGGTGGCTTGATTTCCTGCGCCTCGATCTGCTTGAGCGGGATCTCGAACGGGATGCCGGCCTGATGCAAATTGGCGCGCGTCATCGCGATCGCATCGCCCGAAATATCGCTGCCGAAAATGGTCGGTTCGGCCGGCAGCGGATTGGCCTTGATGGCGGCCTTAATTGCTTTCCATTCTTCCGACAGGAAGCCGTGGAATTTTTCAAACGCAA
This sequence comes from Actimicrobium sp. CCC2.4, assembly GCF_034347385.1. Lineage (NCBI taxonomy): Bacteria > Pseudomonadati > Pseudomonadota > Betaproteobacteria > Burkholderiales > Oxalobacteraceae > Actimicrobium > Actimicrobium sp. CCC2.4. Next base: position 785,160 of record NZ_CP133777.1, read on the forward strand.
AGCTGCGCCGCGCACCGGACGGGATACCGGTCAGCATTTGCGCGGCTTCGGCGAGGATGGTGCCGGAGCCGCACATCGGATCGAACAGCACCATGCCCGGTTTCCAGCCGGCGACGCGCAACAGGCCCGCGGCGAGGTTTTCACGCAGCGGTGCATCGCCGGTATCGAGCCGCCAGCCGCGCTTGAACAAGGCTTCGCCGGAGGTGTCGAGATAAATAGTCACGTTGCGGGCATCGAGGAAACCGACGATGCGCATGTCGGGTTCCTTGGTATCGACCGAGGGCCGCTCATTGAACTGTTCGCGGAAGCGGTCGCAGATCGCATCCTTGATTTTGAGGGTCGTGAATTCGAGACTGCGTAGCGGCGACTTGATCGCCGTGATGTCGATGCGGATCGTGCGATGCACGCTGAACCAGTCTTCCCACGGCTGCGCCAGTGCCAGGTCGTAGACATCGTTTTCATTGAGGTAGCTGGCGTGCGCCATGCGCATCAGCACGCGCGACGCAATGCGCGAATGCAGGTTGACCTGGTACGCATCGATCAGTTCGCCCGAGCAATGCACGCCGCCGGGGACTTGATTGTGGACTTTCAGGGTCGGACTGCGCAGTGAAATCTCGCCGAGTTCTTCGGCCAGTGCAGCTTCCATGCCGCGCGGGCAGGGACAAAAATACGAGTGCGATGCTTGTGCCATAGGGGTACCTGTTATCCGTGGTGAAGGTGTTCGGCACGCCGCCTGGCGTGCCGGTTTGCTGCATTATTTTGTTAGTGCGCGATCGACGAAGTCGAGCCGGTCCTGGCCCCAGTAGCCTTCGCCATCGACGACAAACCACGGCGCGCCGAACACGCCGGCCGCAATCGCCGCGTCGGTGTGGCGCTCGTATTCTGCTTGTACCGAAGGCGTCTCGGACGACTTCAGCAATTGCTTGCCATCGAGGTCCATCAGGCAGGCCAGACCCACCAGCGTGTCGCCATCGGCGATATTTTTTTCATCGACCCAGACTGCCTGCATGATCGCGCCGGTCAGTGCCAGTGCGGTGTCCGTGCCGTGCGCGAGCTGGCAGGCGATGATCAGTTTTGCTGCGGTATCGCTGGGTACCGGAAAGTATTTCGGCTGCAAGTTGAGCGGCAGTTGCAAAAAGCTGCTCCAGCGTTTCAGTTCGGCCAGCCGGTAGGCCTGGCGTTGCGGTGCGCGCTGCGCCAGCGGCAAGCCGCCGGTGACGCTGAAGACCTTGCCGATATCACAGGGCCGCAGCTCGACGCGGGCACCGTGCGCCTTGGCCAGTGCGACAAAGCGCGCATGGCCCAGATAGGCGAACGGGGATTGCGGCGCAAAAAAGTATTCGCAGGTCTTGGGCATGGCAGCTCCGTCTTCAGAAAGGTTTGACGATCACCAGTGCGACGATCACCAGCAACAGCACGACCGGGACTTCATTGAACCAGCGATAGAACACGTGGCCACGCTTGTTGACGCCACGCTCGAATTTTTTCAGCATCGAGCCGCAGGCGTGGTGATAGCCGATCGCCAGAATCACGAACAGCAGCTTGGCATGCATCCAGCCATTGCCCGGTCCCATGCCGATGCGGTAATACATCCACAGCACCAAGCCCAGCACCAGCGCCGGGATCATCAGGATCGTCGTGAAGCGGTACAGCTTGCGCGCCATCATCAGCAAGCGCTCGGTGGTCGCGACATCTTTCACGTCGGCCAGATTGACAAAAATCCGCGGCAGATAGAACAGCCCGGCGAACCAGGAAGTGATGAAGACGATGTGCAGCGTTTTAATCCAGAGCATGGTGTTTCCTTGAGGGTAATTGAGCGCAGGAGTGCGTTATTGCCGTATTTCGCCGTGGCCGAACACCACGTATTTCAATGAGGTCAGTCCTTCCAGCCCGACCGGGCCGCGCGCATGCAGTTTATCGTTCGAGATGCCGATTTCGGCACCCAGTCCGTATTCGAAACCATCGGCAAAACGGGTCGACGCATTGACCATCACCGAGGCCGAATCGACTTCACGCAGGAAGCGCATCGTGCGGCTGTAGTCTTCGGTGACGATGGCATCGGTGTGTTGCGATGAATACGTATTGATGTGGTCGATCGCTTCGTCCAGGCCGGCGACGATCTTGACTGCCAGGATCGGTGCCAGATATTCGGTGCGCCAGTCAGCCTCGGTGGCTTCGGTCAGATGCGGATAACCGGTGCCGGCGAGGATGGCTTGCGCATGCGCGTCGGCCCGCAATTCGACCTGCTGGCCGGCATAGCGTTCAGCCAGCAAGGGCAGCACGTGCGCGGCAATGCCGCTGGCCACCAGCAGAGTTTCCATCGTGTTACAGGTGCCGTAGCGGTGGCACTTGGCATTGAAGGCGATGTCGACCGCTTTGGTCAGGTCGGCCTTGTCGTCAATGTAGACGTGGCAGATGCCATCGAGGTGCTTGATCATCGGCACCGTGGCTTCGCGCATCAGCCGTTCGATCAGGCCCTTGCCGCCGCGCGGCACGATGACGTCGATGTACTCGGGCAGCGTAATCATTGCGCCGACGGCAGCGCGGTCGGTGGTGTCGACGACCTGCACCGCTTCGGCCGGCAAGCCGGCACCGGCCAGTCCTTCGGCGACCAGGATGGCGAGCGCGCGGTTGCAATGGATGGCTTCCGAGCCGCCGCGCAGGATGGTCGCGTTGCCGCTCTTGATACACAGCCCGGCGGCGTCGATGGTGACGTTCGGACGGGCTTCGTAGATGATGCCGATGACGCCCAGCGGCACGCGCATCTGGCCGACCTGGATGCCGCTCGGACGGAATTTCATGTTCGAGATTTCACCGATCGGGTCGGGCAGCGCAGCGACCTGTTCGAGTCCTTCGGCCATGCCGGCGATCGACTTGGGCGACAGCGCGAGGCGGTCCAGCATCGCCGCATCCATGCCGCTGGCGGCAGCGGCCTGCAGGTCGCGCTGGTTGGCGGCGGTCAGCGCAGCGGCTTCGCGCCGGATCGCTGCGGCGATCAGCAGCAGTGCCTGATTGCGCGTGGAGGTCGAGGCTTTGGCCATCGCGCGCGAGGCGCTGCGGGCGTTCTTGCCGAGCGCAATGATGGTGTCGGCGATGCTGGTGGCGATGTTGCTGGTGGTGTTCGTCATGTCAGTTCCCGATGCATTCAATAAGGTGGCGGATCAGCGCGGGCGGGCGACGCCAAGCGCCAGTTGCCGCATCGCGTCCCAGGCATCGCCGGCCAGCGCCGGTGCGCGCAGTCCCTTGACCAGCCGGTCGAGTTGCGCGGCCTGCTGGATGGCAGCTTCCAGCGTGGCCATCGACAGGCGCCGCAAGGCCGGCTCCATCAGTTTTTCGCGCGGGCCCCAGATGCGGTACTGCTTGAGCAACTGGCCGACCGGCTGCCCCTGTTCCATCGCGGTCTTGATCTTGAGTAGCGTGCGGATTTCTTCGGCGACGGCCCACAAGACCAATGGCAGCGCTTCGCCTTCGCCCTGCAAGCCGTCGAGCATGCGCACCAGCCGCGCGACATCGCCGGCCAGCATCGCTTCATTGAGCTTGAAGACATCGTAGCGCGCGACATTGAGCACCGCGTCGTGGACCTGGTCGAAGCTGAGCTGGCCGTCGCCATGCAGCAGGCCGAGCTTCTGGATTTCCTGATGCGCCGCCAGCAGATTGCCTTCGACCCGCCCGGCCATGAAGTCCAGGGCATCGCGTCCGGCGCTCTGCCCTTGCGCAGCCAGCCGCGTGCTGATCCAGCCCGGTAACTGGTTGCGCTCGATAAGCGGGATGTCGATGTACACCGCGCTTTGCTGCAAGGTGCCGACCCAGGCCGCTTTCGCGGTGGCCCAGTCGAGCTTGGGCAAGGTGATCAGCGTGACATTGTCCGGGTTCGGACTGGCTGCGTACTGCTGCAAAGCCTGGCCGCCTTCCTTGCCCGGCTTGCCGGTGGGCAGGCGCAGTTCGATCAGCTTGCGGTCGCCGAACAGCGATTGCTCATTGTTCGCGGCGACCAGTTCGCCCCACTTGAAACTGCGGTCGACCTGCAGCACGTCGCGCTCGGACAACCCTTGCGCGCGCGCGGCCTTGCGGATCTTGTCGGCCGCTTCGAGCGCCAGCAAATGCTCGTCGCTGCTGATGACGTACAACGGCGCCAGCGGCTTGCCGAGGTGGGCATCGAGGGCGTCGGCGCGCAGTTGCATGGTGCGGATCAGTCCTGCTTCAGGGCCGACAGGCGGCGCAGGATTTGCTGGACCAGATCGCTTTGCATGTCACGGTACAGCAAGCCTTCTTCGGCTTCCTTGGCCAGCACCGCGGACTCATTGAAGCTGATGTCGCGCTTGAGGATGATATCGGTCGGTGGCAGCAATTGCTTGCCCGCGTTGTCGCGGACCTTGAAGCGGAACTTGTAATACAGCGTGTACTCGCGCACCCGGCCGGCGCTATTGAGCGACAGGATGACTTTTTCGCGGGTCTCGGACAGCACGTCGAGGGTGGCGTCGGCGACCTTTGAATCGGTGATCACGGTGGTGCCGTAGGCGCGGATATAGCGCCGCAGTTCGGCGCCCAGCGGCGAGGTGTCGGCAAAACCGATCACCATCGTCTTGAATGGCAGCAGCGCGCTGCCGTCCGAGCCGCGCAGCTTGAAGCCGCAGGCCGATAGCGCCAGCAGGGCAGCCGAGGTGGCACTGTAGGTGAGGAAGGTGCGTCGGTTCATGAGCTGCTTGTCCTTCGCGGTCAGACCACGATGTTGATCAGTTTGCCGGGCACGACGATGATTTTTTTCGGCGGCCCTTCGAGGAATTTCTGCACGTGCTCGTTGGCCAGTGCAGCCGCTTCGATGCTGGCCTTGTCCGCGCCTTTGGCGACAGTAATGCTGCCACGTAGCTTGCCATTGACCTGGATCATCATCTCGATATCGGCTTGTTCCAGCGCGACCGGATCGACTTGCGGCCAGGCCGCATCGAGCAGGTCACCATGAACGGCGGCATAACCGAGCTGCTGCCACAACGTGAACGTGATGTGCGGCGCGATCGGATAGAGCACGCGCAGGAAGATCGAAAAGCCTTCGGTGATGACCGCGTCGGACGCCTTCGAGTCATCGAGCCTGGCGGCTTCGAGCGTGTTGAGCATCTTCATGCAGGCCGAGACCACCGTGTTGTACTGGATGCGCTTGATGTCGTGATCGGCCTGCTGCAGGATCTTGTGGACTTCGCGGCGCAAGGTGCGCTGCGGGTCGCCGAGGTCAGCTACGACCAGCTTCAGTGCGGCGGATTTTTCGATGCGGCCGACTTGCGCAAACCCGAACGCCCAGACCCGGCGCAGGAAACGGTTGGCACCTTCGACGCCGGTGCCGGACCATTCCAGCGTTTGCTCCGGTGGCGACGCAAACATCGTGAACAGGCGCGCGGTGTCGGCACCGTAGAGGTCGATCTGCGCTTGCGGATCGATGCCGTTGTTCTTCGACTTCGACATCTTTTCGGTGCCACCGATGTTGACCGCAGCACCATCTGACTTCAGTGTCGCGGCCAGTGGCCGGCCCTTGTCGTCGAGCGTCAGTGCCACGTCTTCCGGATTGAACCAGGTCTTCTTGCCGGCGGCGTCTTCGCGGAAATAGGTTTCGTTGAGCACCATGCCCTGCGTGAGCAGGTTGGTGAAGGGCTCGTCGAATGTGATCAGGCCGAAGTCACGCATGACCTTGGTCCAGAAGCGCGCATACAGCAGGTGCATGACGGCGTGCTCGATGCCGCCGATGTACTGGTCCATCGGCATCCAGTAATCGTTGCGCGCATCGACCATCGATTCGGTGCTGCCCGGCGAGCAATAGCGCATGTAGTACCACGACGAATCGACGAAGGTATCCATCGTGTCGGTTTCGCGCCGCGCCGGTTTGCCGCAGGTCGGGCAATCGACGTGCAGGAATTTTTCATGCTTGTTGAGCGGATTGCCGGTGCCGTCCGGCACGCAATCTTCGGGCAGGACTACCGGCAAATCTTTCTCCGGCACCGGCACTGCGCCGCAGCTGTCGCAATGGATGATCGGGATCGGCGTGCCCCAGTAACGCTGGCGCGAGATGCCCCAGTCGCGCAGCCGGTAGGTGATTTTCTTTTCACCGAGGCCGAGGTCGGCGACGACTTTGGCGACCGCGTCCACCGCTTCGGCAAAGCCCATGCCATCAAAACGGCCGGAGTTGATGCAGCGGCCGTTTTCCTTGTCGGCGTACCAGTCATGCCATTGCATGTCGTTGAAGACCTTGCCCTCGACGGCGATGACCTGCTCGATCGGCAGCACGTATTTCTGGGCGAACGCAAAGTCGCGTTCGTCATGCGCCGGCACGCCCATCACGGCGCCATCGCCGTAGGTCATCAGCACGTAGTTGCCGACCCAGACGTCGATCTGGCGACCGGTGATCGGGTGCGACACGACCAGTCCGGTCGGCATGCCTTTCTTTTCCATCGTCGCCATGTCCGCTTCGATGACGCTGCCGAGCTTGCACTCGGCATTGAAGGCGGCCAGTTCGGGATTGTTGCGGGCGGCAAAAGTTGCCAGCGGATGTTCCGGTGCGACCGCGCAGAACGTCACGCCCTTGATCGTGTCGGGACGGGTCGTGAAGACCCACAGCTTGCCGTCATCGATCAGCGTCTCGCCATCGGCGATCGTGTGCGTGAACGCAAAGCGCACGCCGGTCGACTTGCCGATCCAGTTGGCCTGCATCGTACGCACGCGCTCGGGCCAGCCGGGCAATTTGTTATCGACGTGGTCGAGCAATTCTTCGGCGTAGTCGGTGATGCGGGCGTAGTACATCGGGATTTCGCGCTTTTCGATGAGCGCGCCGGAACGCCAGCCGCGCCCATCGACGACCTGCTCGTTGGCCAGCACGGTCTGGTCGATCGGGTCCCAGTTGACGGTACCGGTCTTCTTGTAGACGATGCCTTTTTCGAGCATCTTCAGGAACATCCACTGGTTCCATTTGTAGTAGTCCGGCTTGCAGGCGGTCATCTCGCGCGACCAGTCGATCGCCAGGCCCATCGCCTGCATCTGCTGTTTCATGTGCGCGATGTTGGCGTAGGTCCATTGCGCCGGCGGCACGTTGTTGGCCATCGCGGCGTTTTCGGCGGGCATGCCGAACGCATCCCAGCCCATCGGCATCAGCACGTTGTAGCCGTTCATGCGCAGGTGGCGATACATCACGTCGTTGATCGTGTAATTGCGCACATGGCCCATGTGCAGCTTGCCCGACGGATAGGGCAGCATCGAGCAGGCGTAGAATTTTTTCTTGTCGTTACCGTGCTGGTCCTGAGCGTGTTCGACGGCCTTGTAGGCGTCGGTCGCTTGCCAGTGGTCCTGTGCTGATTTTTCGATCTCGGCGTGGTTGTATTTGTCTTGCATGACGGGCGCGGCCAATAGGAGGAAAAGGAGCGCTGATTATACTTGGCTCGTCGCGGCCCGCGCCTCCTGATCCGCTATCCGCGCCAGCAGCGCCGCGCGCAATTGGTCCTTCTGCTTCGCCGTATGGATATAACCGGGCCCGCGACGCAGGCGATTGGCCGCAATCTCGGCGTCGAGCGCAGCGTCCAGCGTCTCGCGCGTGACCGCGCCGCTGTCGATCGCCGTACCCAGCACGCGATAGGTAATGAGCGTGGCGTTGCGACCGATGCCGGCAAAACTGAGGATCATCTTGTCGGCCTTGGCCGGGTTGGCCGGTTGCGCCAGCAGGGCGTTGTGCTCGTCGAGCAGTGCGCTGGCACGCTCAATCATGTCTACACGCAGCAGGCGACCTGAAAATCTGAGTCCGGCCTGGGTGATCGGCACCTGGACTTCCTGCGGCGGTGTCGACCAGGTGTCCTCGGCGACCAGTTTGTGGCGCAGGAAATCGCTATCGCCGCCGCCGCCGATGGGATCAAAACTGATCACACGATAACGCCCACCGATCACCCGGCCCTCAGGCTGGCCCAACTGTTCGAGCAGCATCTTGATGACCGGCGTCTCGCGACTGTCTTCGGGTTGGTAATGCGCCTTGCGCGAGACGAACTGGAAGATGCCCTGTCCCGACGCCAGTCCCTGCAACAGGAAATCATCGACGCTGTCGGCGGGCGGCGACTGGCCCGCAGCATAGGCCGCCTCGCTGCGCAACTGCTGCGCAATCTTGTGCGCATGAATCGGGTGCGGCGCCTGGTCCTTTGCGCCGGCTTGCACCATGACGACGTGCGCATTTTCCCGGCAGCGCAAGCCTGAGGCATTTACCGGAACTTCCTTCGGATCAAACGTGGTCGGTTGCAAGCGGGCGCGGATGTCGGCGACGGACTCGGCGGCGCTGTTGAGCGTCGCCCGGGTCCGGTTGAGGCGACGCTGCGCAAACGCCTGCACCGGCAAGCCAGCAATTGACATTGCCGCTTGCCGTCCGATGATGACCCATTGGTGGCGTATATGGCGTATCCGCTGTCCGAGCGGATTTTTCTTGTATTGCACGCGATGGAAGGCCGTGGTCGGCTTCAGGTTGATGCGCAGTTCTTCGATCTCCTGCGGTGCCGGCGCTGCGGCGCTGGTCGACGGTCCGGCGGCGTTCGGGGTCGGATGCTGCAGGGTCAGCCGCAACCCGCGCGGCACCACGTCGACTTTCCCGAGATCGTCCATCAGCCCCTTCAGGGCAAGCTTCACGGCCTCATCATTCGCCTGCAACACGTTGCCTTTCAGGGCCAGCTGCAGGTGGTGCTCGGGTGCCGGTTCCTCCAGCTCGGTCTCTTCCAATAATGGTTGCATATCGCACTGCGGGAACGCCGCGCGGTTACCGGCACTCTGGTGCGCGCCCGGTTGTGCGCCGGCCTGCGACACGGAGATCAGCTTGTAGTCATTCACTTTCTGGGTCGGATAAGCCTTGGTGACTTTCCCGACATTGACCACCACATCCGCCATCGGCACCCCGATGTTGAGTGCAATGCCGATAGCTGCCGAGCCAATATTGGCGTGCGTGTAACGCTCACTTTCCCCCGCGGTCAGCTCTTTCGATAGCCGGATTGCCTCGACCTGTTCTTCGGCACTGCCGCAAAACAGCTGGTGTACGTCCGGATCGGTGATGGCCTCGATGCGCTCGCGCGCGCGGTCCCGGTTGACGCTGTCGGCGCTGGCACCGGGTGCCAGCTTCAAGTCCTGCAGCGCCAGTTCGAGGTGGAACAGGTCCAGCAGGCGATCGCACAAATCCTGCTTTTGCGTTTCGATGGCGCGCTTGCTCTGGTCGGTTTGTCCGGCCCGGCCATGACCGGTGCCGGATGTCTCGCCGTGCCGTAGCGCCAGCAAGCGCTTGTACGATTGCGCGACCTTGCCTTTGAGGAGCCGGCTGGCCGCACCCATGCGGATCTGCATCGGAGTTTTCCAGGCGGCGACGAGCTCCTTGATGGCAAAGTCTTCGCGATGCCTCTCACGAAACTGGTTGTCATGGTCGGTCAATTGCTGCTGGTGCTCTGCCGGAGCGAGCTTGTTCTGCGCGGCGTTGGCGTCGATCGCTTTGGTGTCTTTCAGGTGGCGGGAATAATCGGTCCAGTTGCTGGCCAGGTCCGGGCCTGCGGAAGCCGGCTCTGCGGACGCGATCGTGGTGAGCTTGTCCTGCAATCGCGCGAGGGCGGCTTTGCGAATTTTTTTCCGGCCAGCCGCGCGGGTGAAACGCGGCACCTTGCGTTCTTCCAGATAGTCGGCGTACGCCGCGCCGCGTTGCCGTGTGCTGTCGGTATTTTCGCCACCGAGTACTTCCAGCATCTTGACGAGGGCAACGATGGCGCGCCGGGCTTTTTCTTCGCCATCCCGCGCCGGGCCGGTGCTGAGCTGATAGCCGAGATACATCACCACCGTCAGCGCAGTCGCCGCACCGATCAAGCCACCGGTGACCACCGCATCGATGAACAGCGGCGTCATGATCCCGATCATTGCCGCGGCCAGCACGGCGGCAGTACCCGTGTAGCTGGTCAGCAGATAGCGCAGGTTGCCGATGAATTCGATCTTCGCGCTTTCGGACGAGGCTTTGTAAGCCTCCTTCACCGATAGCTGGTGGCAGATCCGGGCGAAGGCGAGCTCCAGTTGTTGCCGGGTCTCCAGGCGTGCTTTGATCATGCCGCCATCCCGGGCCCGGTCGAGTGCCTGCATCGCGTCATGCATTTCCTGCAGGCTCTTGTTCACCGCTTTCATTTTCAAGGTGCGCATGACGCCCAGCGACGCCTTCAGCATGTTGGGCGCGCGCTTGGCGGCGGGCGCCGCATCGGCTCGGCCGAGCGGCATCACGTCTTCGGTACAGGCATTGCGAAAGCGACGCGGTCCCGAGGCAACCACCGCCGCCGAGGTCCCCGTTTGCGTCAGCAGCCGGGTACCGACCAGCGCCAGCCTGGTCACCGGATCGGGCGCCAGCACGATCGCCACGCTGAGCGCATTGCTGATCGTCGCGCCGACCGTTGCGTGCTGACGATGCAAGCCACCGGTGCCGGCCAGCTTGAAACTCTCCAGTACTGCCTGCGGATCTTTTTCACCGACAGCGTCGAGAAAGGCCTCGATGCCTGCCTGGTAGTAATCGCCCGTCGTTGCCGTTGCCGGCAGCAAGCGCTGGTCCGGATGGATGGTGGCGAGATTTTTCCGCTCGTATTCGAGCGCCTTCATGCGTGACAGCGCGACATGCGACACCGTGGTCACGTTGTGTCCGGCCTGGGCATCGACCCAGCCCTTGCAAATCTCGCGAGCGGCTGTCGGCCAGTCGGCATCGAATTGGCGCGCCGGCGTACCGGGGACGTTGTCGGTGTGGAAGAGCTGGTTGAATCGGGTGCGTATCGCGTTATTGGACGGCGGTGCAGGGTGCTTGCCCGCCTGGCTGCCCGCGGGAGAGGCCGGCGGCGGCGTGCCGGCCGGCGGTGATAGAGGGAGTGGCGCGACGGCCGATGCGGCACCGGTCGGTGAGATTGTAGTCATCTGAATTGTCACTTACGGAAAAACTGGCGGAGGCCAAATCGGCGTTCCATGGGTAACCGGATAGCGGGTGTAGTTCCGTTTGCACAACAACTGAATAAGTTTGTCGATGTCATTTTATAGAAATAATTTATCCGTAAATTGGCGATAAATTATTTTTGAATTAATGATTGGAGCTGCCGATGTCAACCTGTCCCTCCCTTGTCCCTTCCGGAAAAATACGCCTCCAGCGTGACCTCCTGAAAGCGCTGGCCAGACCCGCGCCGGGTCGGTTACTGCTGCAAACTTGCCTCGAATGGGTCTGCATCATTGCGCTGATGGTGCTGGCCAGCCGGACGTCGTATCCGCTAGTCAGCCTGGTCTGCATGCTGCTGATCGCGACCCGCCAGCATGCGCTGCTGGCCCTGATGCACGAGTACGCACACCACCAGCTCAGCCGCAAGCACGGCTGGTTCAATGACCTGATCGGTGATGTCTTCACCGCGTTCCCGTTCTTCATTACGGTCCATGGCTTTCGCCGCAATCACCTGCTGCATCACAAGCATGCATGGACCGAACACGATCCGAACTATGTCGCGTCATCGAAAAAACGGCGCTACCAGTTCCCCAAAACCCGTGCGCAAGTCTGGCTTGAAATCGTTAAGCACAGTATCGGCTGGTACACGCTGCAAGACCTGAAGAACTACACGGTCGACGCCGGCATGGCCATCGGCCTGCCGCGCAGTACCGCGATCGGCCGCTTCGTGTTTGCGCTGTTGCTGTTTGCGGCGGTCGCGTATTTCGACCTGTGGCGGCCGGTGCTGCTGTACTGGCTCGTGCCGCTGGCGACCTTCTTGATGGGCATCCTGTATGTGCGCGATCTGGGCGAGCATTTCGGCTTGCCGGGTGCCGGTTTCGACAGTGCCCGCACGATGCTGGTCGGCTGGCCGGAGCGCTTGCTGATTGCGCAGAACGGGGTCAATTTTCATGCGGATCACCATCTGTTTCCGTCGGTGCCGTTCTTCCGGCTGGGGCGCTTGCATCGTGCGTTGATGCTCGACCCGGACTTCCGCGCGCAGGCCGTGGTTACGCGTGGTTACCTGACCGGCCTGATCGATGAAATCTCGGCCCGCCGTACGCTGGCCAGTCCGCGCGGAGTTGATCATGTTTGCTGACCTGTTGCGCCGCGTTCGCGCCAGTCGATGGCAAACGCGTTATCTGACGCTCGATGACATCCCCGCGTTGCTGGCGCTGGAATATGACAAGTGGGAACCGAACCAGGCCGCTTCCGAAGACATGCTGCGCCAGCGTATCAACGCCTACCCGCAACTGTGCATCGGCAGCTTCTGCCCGCAGACCGGCAGGGCGCTGGCGTCGCTGTTCATGCGACCGGTCAATCCGGCGATTTTTACCGGTCCGACGCGCTGGGAACTGACCGCCAACCTGCCCGGTGACAGCGCGCCGCACCGGCACACGCGCAGCCTGTTCGGCATCAGCCTGAGCAGCAACAACGCGGCGGCGACCGACGCGATCTTCCGGTTCTTTTATCCGCGAGCATTGAAGGCTGGCTGGCGTGATGTCTACCTGGGGTCGCCGATGCCGGGATTCCGCCGCGCCCGCGAGCTGGAGCCGGATCTGTCGGCCTGGGAGTACGTCCACCGCAACAAGAAATTCCATGCCGGCGAACCGGCCGATCCGCAACTGTCGTACTACTACGGCAAGGGTTTCCGGCAGATCGTCTCGATCCAGCAAGACTACTTTCCGCATCCGCCGTCGCTGGATTTTGGCGTGATCCTGCGCCGCGTGATTCCGTTGTCGCAGCCGGCCAGGTTGTGGCGGCTCACACCATTTCCGGTGATCGCGTCGATGTCGGCGATGCTGTTCGAGCTGGTGCGGTGACGGGCTGGCTTAGCGCGGCGTCAGCGACTTTGCCGCCGCGCTGATCAGGTCACGCAGCCACTTGTGTTCATTGGACTGGTGCACCCGGTCATGCCAGAGCTGGTAGTAGCGCATCTTCGGAAACTTCACCGGTACCGTGAAGCGCTTCAGCGGCAAGGTCTTTTCATAGAAGCGCAAGAACTGCTCGCCGGTGGTCAGCACCAGGTCCGTCTGCGTCAGCATGTACGGAATCAGCCCGAAGAATGCCGATTGCACGGTGACGTTGCGCTTCATGTTTTGCTTGGCCAGATACCCTTCGATGACGCCGTTGTAGCCGGCCAGTGTTTGCGCCGGGGCGACGTGCGGCAGGCTCAGGTAATCCTCGACCGTCATCTCGTCCGGACCGGTGCGCTTGGCATACGCGCATTCGCTGTGCATGAAGCAGGCGATGGTGTCCTCGAACAGTTTCGACAGGTGCAAATGCGCCGGCGGCTCGCCCCAGTTGGCAATGACCAGATCCAGATCGCCATCCGACAGCAGGCGGATGTAATCGATCTCCGGACCGAGGCCGTGGATTACCAGTTTGCTCTTCGGTGATTCGCGTCGCAGGCTAGAGACCACATTCGGCAGGAACTGGCTGTCCAGATAATCGGGTGCGGCGATGTGGAAGGTACGGCCCTCGTCTTGTGCCACGAACGGCACCTTGCGCACGAACAGGCGTTCGGTTTCAACCAGGATGCGCTTGGCCGGTTTCAGCAGGCTTTCACCATGCTGCGTCGGCACCATGCCGCGTGCGCCGCGTACCAGTAGCGGATCACCGGTGAGTTCGCGCAACTTGCGCAGCGAGGCCGAAATCGACGGTTGCGGCTGGTTCAGCTTGAGCGCCACGCGCGAGACACTTTTCTCGGACAACAGCATGTACAGGATGCGGATCAGGTGGATATCGAGATGATCGGGAAGTACGCCGGACATGGAATGCCTCATATGACAATGGATATGTGAAATATACGGGATGTGGCATGAGTTGGGCAGCCTTTGCGCTTATCGTCAACGAGTCAGTCATCGTCGCGCGCGGGCGCACTACCGACTATTCCAAGAGGACTCATGGACGCATTTTTACTTACGTATGGCATCGACTGGCTCAACTTGCTGGTGCGCTGGCTGCATCTGGTTACCGGCATTGCGTGGATAGGCGCGTCGTTCTACTTCGTCTGGCTCGACAATTCGATCCGTCCGCCACTGCCCGGTTCGGAGCTGGCCAAACGCGGTGTCTCCGGTGAATTGTGGGCGGTGCATGGCGGCGGCTTTTACAACCCGCAAAAATATCTGGTGGCACCGGCGACCCTGCCGCCGACCTTGCACTGGTTCAAGTGGGAAGCCTACTGGACCTGGATCTCGGGATTCGCGCTGCTGACCATCGTCTATTACTTCAATGCGTCGGCGATGATGATAGACCGCTCGGTGGCCGACCTCGCGGTCTGGCAGGCGATTGCGATTGGTCTCGGCACCTTGCTGGCCGGCTGGACAGTCTATGACTTGCTGTGCCGTTCGCCACTGGGCAAGCGCGATGGCTTGCTGGGCATTGTCCTGTACGTGCTCATCGTGGTTGCCGCTTACGTGCTATCGACGCTCCTCAGCGGACGTGCCGCCTACATCCATGTCGGCGCAATGCTGGGTACCATCATGGTCGGCAACGTGCTGATGGTGATCATGCCGGGCCAGCGCAAGATGGTCGCGGCGATGCAGGCCGGACAAGTGCCCGAGGCCATCCACGGTCAGCGCGCCAAGCAGCGCAGCGTGCACAACAATTACTTCACGCTGCCGGTGCTATTCATCATGATCAGCAATCACTACGCAATGACCTACAGCCATGCCTACAACTGGCTGGTGCTGGCGGCGATAATGGCGGCCGGCGTGCTGATCCGGCATTTTTTTAATCTGCGCCACAAGGGTCGTATTGTCTGGGGCTATCCGGTTGCCGGCGTGGCTATCCTGCTGGCCGTGGCCATCGCGATTGCGCCTAAGCCGGTCGCGCGTACCGGAGCGGTGGTTGACTTCAAGCAGGTGCAAGCCATCATCGATCAGCGCTGCGTCGCGTGCCATGCGGCACAGCCAACCCAGCCGGGTTTCGCGGCTGCGCCGCTCGGTGTACAGCTACACACGGCAGCACTGATCCATCAGCATGCGGCAGGGATCTACCAGCAAGTCGTGCAACTCAAGGCGATGCCGATCGGGAACCTGACCGGGATTACCGACGACGAGCGGGCCTTGATCGGGAAGTGGTACGCCGCCGGTGCGCCCTAAGCGGTCGCGTCATAGGTCGTAGGGTGCAATAACCGCAGGGCATTGCACCAAATGCACCGTTTGCGGTTGATGAAACTGCCTGTGCTCCACCCCCGGCTTGGTCGTGGCGGAGTACATGCAATTTCATCAACCGCCAGTGGTTCATTCGGTGCAATGCCCTTCGGTTATTGCACCCTACGATACTGATTTCAGAGCCTGCTAACCGGGACAGTAACTGCCGACGCGCGACGCATCGCTCTCTGTAACCCGCATTCCGTAATTCGTAATCCGGTCCTGATTTTCCGGCGATGTTCTGATCGCTGGTTCAGTTATGACGGGATGCAGAATGCAGGGATCGATGAGGCGCTTCAAATGGTTATGATTTACCCGATTTTTTTCGATATCCATGATTTAACTGAGTTGATAAAACCGGGTTGCTTTGCTCTTCGTGCCGCAACCTCAGCCTGTGCACTAGCAATAGCCTCGTCGGTCCAAACACCACCACGCTTGATTAGCGTTTCTTGAACGTCGCGGTCTATTGCTTCATTTTCTTTTTTTTGCTTTTTAAGTTGGCTATCAGTGTGTTCGCGTTCTTTATCGTTCCTAAGTCCGACAATGCGTTGAAAGTGGCTGCCTTGCCGGAGAATCACGCGATATTTCACGGGTGACAATCCTTTCGGATCAAATTCCGGATCGAAACAATTTTCGAGTCTGGCAATGACCTGCTCTCGTATCTGGTCGGGAGTAGTTCCTAATAAATCGATCTTTTCCACAGAAGTTTTGCCCTCGCTCGGATAGGTCTTGATGTAAGGGTTTTCTGCGACTGCGTCCACAACAATAACCGTTACACCCTCATTCCCCTTTACTTTAGGCCACTGCGCGATTTCATCGTCTCCAGCATAGACACCGGGTCGTCGCTGAAAATCGGCGTACCTTTCATTGCTTACCATTTTGTCTTCAGGTATTTCAAACCATGTCTGCTTGCTGCGATCCAACTCGTGAATAATTTGGCTGCAGTTGTACTCCAGCCTTTTGGGCGTATTGTCAGGTTCATTTTTCCGTACATCCGCAACCTTGTTTCGAACAGCAACTACTTCGTCGTAGGGTAGCTGGCAGAAACCATTATGGAGATCACCTTCCAATGCATGAAACAAACAATTGCCATCACCCGGCGTGTCTTGCAACTGAAACAAGTTTTCAAGTGCAGCTGCAACAACTTCTTTTGATGCCGCTAGAGCAGTTGGCGCTGTTGCCGGTCTGGCTTCATCAACTGGCGTTATCCAGTGCGATACCGACGGATTAACAGGTTCGCTTGCCGCACTACGGCTTTGTCGACCAACGTCAGAGTCCTTCAGCTGAGTTTTACGTTCCAAATCCTCCTTCAATGTCGATGCCAACTCACGGACCTGTTCTTCCGAGTGCACAAATTGTGGGCCACGGGCAGCGCGACCCTCCATGATTAATTTTTCCAGCGCCGCTTCGAGTTCTTCGGGATTGTTGATCGGCCCATTTTCAATGCGGTCGTACATTTCACGATAAGCGATTAATGTCGCATTTCGCCCGATACCGGCATGGCTGACGACCATCGTGCATTTGTGCTCTGGGCCTGCCTGCTTGTGTAATTCGTCCATCAACTCGCTTGCCTGGCGAATGTCTGTTGCGGCCACCACCTTGTTGTCGAATGCAACTTGCGCTTGGGTCAGGATAATGCGAACCCGGGGGTGTGGATTGCCAACGCCTTTGGTATCTTCGACCTCAAGGGCATAGTGTTTATCGCTGTGCTCGACAGAGCCGTCCGAATAGGTGGTTTCCAATGGACCAAAATTTTTCAGCGTGTAGCGCCTTCCTATGAGCAGGTCTTTTCCTCCGGGTTGGTTAATTTTTTCAGTCAGCTGACCAATAATTGACCGCTTGCTGATGTAGCCGGCTTCCCCGGTTTTCGAAGGCGAGACAAACTGGAATATGCCCAACCCGGATTCAAGGGCTTTCGCCAGAAATTTCTCACAGGCGAAAAATCCGTCGACGGCACCTTTTTCAGGAATGGGAGATTGCGCTGCGATATACATGTGGGAGTCGTCACCGGGTGTCGATGGCGTGAAATGCAATGTGGTGGCATGCAGGTTGCGGTGTATCGGTATCGCGGAATCTCGCCACGGATCGTCGATCGTCACCATGTCCTTGCTCGGGCAGCGGACATTGGTCGCATTGTGCTCGACGTCGTTCCTGCCTGCATACGCTCCGTCCCGGGCCATTTTTTTCGCCAGTGCCCTGGTAAATGTATCCAGGTTATTTAGCAATCTTGTCCAGTTGCCCGAAATGACATTTCGCCTTCGTGGGCTGGCGCTGCGAAGGCGCGATTCCTGCGGATTTACACGTTGACGGCGTGGTTCTCGTGACGATGAAGCGTGCGCGGCGACAACTGGTTCAGCGCGTCCGTAAGCTGCTTCTGCCGTTGTCTGGTTTGCCGAAAAGCGTGACGACGTGAGACCGATTGAGGGTAGGGGATTAGTCATGGCGATGTTCGATTCATCTCAGGGTTATTATTTTGTCGGAATACACGGAAGCAGGCAGGCAGGCATTGCATTGCGGGATGCCGGATCGTGCAAGGTCAAAGCACCATCCCCGCCGGAAAGATCCGCTCGGTTTCTGCGGACACCAGATCGGCGTCTATTCCTCGCAGCAGGACCAGTTCGAGATGTGTCTTCTGCTGGAACATTTCGCGTTTGATCGCACTGGTTTCCGCGTCGAGCAGGTCTTGTTGCTGTCTCCGCCGTGCCGCCTGGCGCGCTGCCTGGCGGGATTCCAGTTCACGCAGCAGCGGTGTTTTCATTTCGGCAATTTGTTCCGCAGAAAATGCACCATTTTTCCCACTCACCTGCACGCTGATTTCGGCCAACCGCGCCAGTGTCGCGTCGAGATCCGCGACACCACGGACCACGTCATCCCGGATACCTTCCTGGATCTGACGGTATGCGCGCAAAAGGAGATTGCGTCCCGTTCCGCCGGTCGACACCATCACAGGCAATTCACCACGACGATCAGAATCGGCAATGTGGTCCAGATGCTGTTCGAAAAGCACATTGGCACGTTCGATCTGTCTGCTGCGTAATATTTTGTCGGTAAATTTCAAGCCGATTTGCGTCAGTGGAACGACTTTTTGCGCTTCCGTGTGTGTGTTACGCACGGTCATTTGCACGAGCAGATGATCGTTGGTCTCAGGTGCGTCAGCCTCGTTGATCGAAGTAACGGAATCGACTTGATAGCGATTGCCAAATTGCAAGTTGCCACTGGCGAATTCGGGAAGGTTGCGGAGTATTGCGATGATCGCTTTTAGCTCGCCTGTGTGGGACTGCTGCCGACGCGATACAAATTCAACAATTCCTTGGCCGGATTCAAGACCTTTCAGCACCAGGCGCTCAAGTGCAGCAAAATCTCGTGGTAAGGGAGCGAGGTCTTCCAGCAGCGCATCCGCAGATAAGTCCATTGCTTGTGCGGGCCCGGTTGGTGTGGGGGACTGTGCTCCGAACGCCTCGTTCACGTCTCCTGCCATTGCCTCGAATTCATCATTCACGGCGCCTGCCAGTTGGCGCATTTCGTCGCGTAGCTGTTCCACGGAAATTGCTGCCGTCACTGAAAAGTCGACCGAGTTAGGAATGTCGATGACGCGCTGGATGACGCCGGTGGCGCAAATGTTGGCGTTGATGTCACTTAACCGGTTCTGCATAGCCTCGAGCAGATTCTGTCGAAGCGGCTGTTCGTCGGTTTGCGTGATGTACGTCCACATCAAGGCCATGGCGGAGGCACCACTGGCGTTGAAGTTATTCAACATAGCGGTCCTGTTCATGACTTGTTCCAGGCCGCGCAAGGCAGCAGCCGGCGCACGCGTTGCGCGCAAATGTGCAGCGATGCCAGCTTGGGTCTGTGCTTCTGACAGCGGCGCGGGTACGCGTTGTCTGATGCGCTCAAGCGTGTTTGTACCGGCGATCAGGACAACGTTCGCGTGCACATTCTGGCCATCTAACGTGCGCATCTGGTTACCTACATTTGCCGCGTCATCGTTGACGACCGTTTTCACAGGCAGGTTCGTCCTGTTTGACCACTCGGTTATTCTCTCGCGCTCAAGGTGACCACCGAAGAGCTCGAAACGGGCTGTATCGTCCGGCATGTCATGGACGAGGCGATAGCTGATCACCGGAATCAGGTCATGGTTATGTTCGAGTGCTGTTTCCAATGCCATTAACAGACAATCTTTCCGGGTCAGGCGGCGGCTGCCGAGCGTCACTTGCTGCATCTCTGTATCGAGTCGTGAAGTAAGGTGCGATGCTGCTTCCAGGAGCAACTGGATACGGCGTTCGGGTTCTCTGGTAAAGATCGGGTCGACGGTGTTGTCAGCCGGATCACGCTGTGACAGTGTCTTCAGTTCGCTGGACAGGTAGACGCAGGGCAGCGGGCGGTTGTTCGCGGTGCCTTCTATGAGGAGCGCCTTGTCCTCCGGGGCGAGGTACGCATTCTGCGCATGCACCAGTGTTGTCGGCCCCAGTCCATTCAGGTCGGCATGCGTCAGGCGTATCGGATTGCGTTCCAGATTCAGTTCCAGTAATGCTGTCATGGTGGCAAAGTGCCCGTCGGCACGGACAATCCGGTTGTTGCACAGTCGTAATTCACGCAATGCGGTCAGGCGTTGCATGTCACGAGGAAGTTCTTCCAGCTGGTTGCCGTCCAGATTCAATCGTTGTAGGCCGTGAAGTTTCGTGACACAGGCCGATAGCGTGATGAGCGCATTTTTCCGGGCATCGAGATGGGTCAGACCAGTGAGCTTGCCGACACTGTCGGGCAGATTCGTCAGCGCGTTGTCACCAAGGTCGAGTTGTTCGATAAACCGGAGTTGTCCGAAGCAGTCGGGCAGACTCGTCAGCTTCAGCCCTGACCAGTTCAGCGCATGTCCGCCGCGTTCCATCAGGTCGTTGAGGCGTTGCATCGCCTCATCTGTTTCGCCGTGGGCCTGCTCGCGCCAGGCTTGCAGGACCAGGCGTGTTTGCCGGTGCATCTGGTGCGAGTTGTCCTGGTGGTTCGCAGGGACAGCGGCGGCAGGATGACGGCTAGCGGACGCAACCGCGTCCATGGCTGGCGGGAGTGGCAACATTGGTGCAGCGGCATCCATGGCCGGCGGTGTTTCAGCTCTGGCGCGTGGAGGGGCAACATGTGCCGGGGGCGGCTCGTAGCGGCCAAGACAATTTCCCACGGTGCAAGTCCTTTCAGTTTGGGTTCAGCGCTCTTTGCGCTCCCATTCGTGTCGGCCAGTACCTGTCGGTTCCATTGTCGGCTCATCGTTGAAGAGCAACTACCCCCGCTCGACTCCCCCGGAGAAGAATCCGATTTTCACGGGTGTGCTGCAGCATGTGCGCTTCAAATAAGCCTGCCGTCAGTGCGGGTGCCACGCGCTGACTGAGCACGGTCACACCTTGTTGCGGCTGATGGGGGCGGGTTGAATAGCGCGCTGACGTTGATGTAGCGGCCTGTGCTCCGCCCCGGCTTGGTCATGACGAAGTACATGCAATTTCATCAACCGCAAGCGGAGCATTCGGTGCAATGCCCTGCGGTTATTGCACCCTACGATACTGCCTAAGCCGTCAAAACACGATTTAATAAATTCAGTACGAATCATTCGATATACATCGATTCTGGTTGACATAAAAATTTAAGGGCGTACATTGAGCGCATCGAAAGAAACGCAGCCGGCAAAAACGAAGTGATTTCCGGCAGCGCCATAAAAAAACAAGATCAGGAAAACAATCGGGTGGATGTCATGAGCGATGCGTCAAGGTTTGTTGCCAAAAATGATTCCCTCCGGATTTTGCAAAGCACGCGCCGCATCGCACAGCGCGTTGAGCAACATTCCAAGCATCTCAATGTGACTTTCGACATTACGTCGCCGCAATTGATCGCATTGCTCGCCATTGCGCAACTCGGGCCGAGCACCCTGAAATCGATAGGCCTGGCGATTCATTTGAGCCCGAGCACTGTGGTGGGCATCGTTGACCGGCTGGAAGAAAAAAAACTGGTCATCCGGACCCGCGATGCACATGACCGCCGCAACGTTTTTGTTGCCTTGACTGCCGATGGACAGCTGCTTGCTGACGATGCGCCGTCGGCCATGCCACCCGGCTTTGTCAGCGCGCTGCATGCGATGCCCGAAGAAGACCGGCAGGCGCTGGTGGCGATGCTGGAGAAATTCGCAGCATTGCTCGAAGTGTGACGTCGCCATTAAGGTGAATGCGCATCCAACCGTTAGCACGGTTGAAAAAGTACTGATCTTTGCCCTGTTACGACGGTCGAAATTTTCCGCCAAATGTGTTTTCCGAAGAAAGGACGACCCATGAATGAAAAAATTACTGAACAAGAGCAAGACAAGAAGCAAGACAAGAAGCAAGACAAGCCCCTGGCAGCTATCCGCCTGGTACGCAAAAGCGATGGCGCGGCACTGCACGACTTGATTGCTGCCTGCCCGCCGCTGGACCTCAATTCCCGCTACGCCTACCTGCTGCTTTGCCATCACCACGCACAGACCAGCGTCGTCGCGGAACAGGATGGCGTTATCGTCGGTGCCGTGACTGCCTACCTGCCGCCGGCCCAGCCGGATACTTTATTTGTGTGGCAAGTCGCCGTCGCCCCGGTAAGCCGTGGCCAGCGACTCGGCAAGCGCATGCTCGAGCATCTGCTGCAAGCCGTGCGACTCCGTCATCTGACGCGCTGGATTGAAACCACCATCAGTCCCGACAACGCGCCGTCCCACCAGTTATTTACCAGCTTCGCATCGCAGCACGATGCGGGCTGCGCAATAACCACTTTGTTTGCCGCCGGAGACTTCGGTGAAAGTGGTCACGAAGAAGAGCGTCTCTACAAGATCGGCCCCCTGGACCGCAAAGACTGACTCAACGACGTTCTTCACCATCCATCCCATCCGTAAGGAGAAGCCTGATGCGTATATTCAACCGACTGGAATCAGAGGTTCGTGGTTACATCCGTTCCTTTCCAACTATTTTCACCAAAGCCCAGAATGCAGTTCTGACCGACGAGAGCGGTCGGGAGTACATCGACTTTCTTGCCGGCGCCGGTAGCCTGAACTACGGCCACAATAATCCGGTCATCAAGAAAGCCCTGATCGATTACCTGGCCACCGACGGCGTCGTGCACGGCCTCGACATGGCGACTACCGCCAAGAAACAATTCCTGCACACCTTCGAAGACCGCATCCTCAAGCCGCGCAAGATGCAGTACAAATTACAGTTCACCGGCCCGACCGGCACGAACGCCGTGGAAGCTGCCATCAAGCTGGCCCGCAACGTGACCAAGCGTCAGAACGTGATTTCATTTACCAACGGGTTTCATGGCGTCAGCCTGGGCTCGTTGTCACTGACGGGTAACCAGAAATACCGCGAAGCATCCGGCGTTACCTTATCCAATGTGCACCACGCACCGTACGCCGGCTACTTCGGACCGGAGGTCGACACGATTGCCATGCTCGACAAGCTCATTGCCGATCCGAGTAGCGGCGTCGATCATCCTGCCGCCGTCATTGTCGAATCCGTGCAAGGCGAGGGCGGCTTGAATGTCGCCGGGCTGAACTGGCTCAAAAAGCTGGAAAAACTCTGCCGCCGCCACGACATCCTGCTCATCGTCGATGATATCCAGGCCGGTTGCGGTCGTACCGGTACCTTCTTCAGCTTCGAGCCGGCTGGTATTTCTCCGGACATCATCACGCTCTCGAAATCCTTGTCCGGCTATGGCCTGCCGTTTTCGATGGTGCTGATCAAGCCCGAATTTGACATCTGGAAGCCCGGTCAGCACAACGGTACCTTCCGCGGCAACAACATGGCGTTTGTCACTGCCACCGCCGCACTCGATCACTACTGGAGCGACAGCAAATTCCAGACTTCGATCGAAAAGAAAAGCCAGACCATGACGGCTTACCTCGACAAGCTGGTCAAGAATTATCCGGCAGCTGAAATGACCCGTCGCGGTCGCGGCCTGATGCAGGGACTGGCCTTCAAGGATCCCGAACTGGCTGACCGCATCACCACGCTGGCCTTCCAGAATGGCCTGATCATCGAGACCTCCGGTGGCAATAGCGAAGTCATCAAGTTCCTGGTGCCACTGACGATCGAGCCGGAGACACTGCTGGCAGGTCTGGATATTCTCGAGCAAGCGATGGCCGACACCGTCAACCAGCTCAGTACCACCGATGCCGAAGAAAGCCAGGTGACCGCATGATCGTCCGCCGCCTGCAAGACATCCTCCATACCGAGCGCGATATCGTCACCGACACCTGGGCCAGCCGCCGTCTGCTGCTGCGCGAAGACGGGATGGGATTCTCGATGCACGAGACCACCATTTTCGCCGGCACCCAGACCCACATCTGGTACAAAAATCACTTCGAGGCTGTGTACTGCGTCGAAGGCTCGGGTGAAGTCGAGCTGATTCCTTCCGGAGAAATTTTCCGGATCGAGCCCGGCACGATGTACGCACTCAACAAGAATGACCAGCATTGGCTGCGTGCCGATGCCGGTGGCGACATGCGTGTCGTCTGTTCCTTCAATCCCCCATTAGTCGGTACGGAAGTCCACGATGCCGACGGCGTGTATGCCGTCGCTGCGGAAACCGCCGCCCGATAAGAGAAAGGATTCCCATGCTGTTATCCCAAGACGCTTACAAAAGCCGTGCCCAGAGCACCGCCGCCATCCTGAAACGCAATGAACCGGTCGTCTACGACGAGGTCATGACCAGCAGCGCCCCGGCACTCAATGCCGCGCAGCGCGATGTCTACCGCGAGAACGGCTTTCTGATGTTGCCCGACCTGTTTTCAGCCGACGAAGTCACCGGCCTGTACGACGAAATGCAGCAAATGCGCGGCGACTTTACCGCCACCGGCCGCGCCGAAGTCATCGCCGAACCGGGCAGTGGCGAAGTGCGCTCGATCTTCGATGTCCACAAGCTCAATGCGCTGTTTGCCAACCTGGTGCGTGACCCGCGCGTGCTCAATGTGGCCCGTGAAATTCTCGGCAGCGAGGTCTACATCCACCAGTCGCGCATCAACTACAAACCTGGCTTTACCGGCAAGGAGTTCTACTGGCATTCGGATTTCGAAACCTGGCACACCGAAGACGGCATGCCGGCGATGCGTGCGCTGAGCTGCTCGATTCTGCTGACCGACAACAGTGACCTCAATGGCCCGCTGATGCTGATCCCGGGTTCGCACCGGCATTTCATTTCGTGCCTCGGCGAGACCCCCGAAGACAATTACAAGAAGTCCCTGAAAAAGCAGGAAGCCGGCGTGCCCGACGATTTCCTGTTGCGCTATCTGTCGGACCTCGGAGGGATTACTTCCTGCACCGGCAAGGCCGGATCGGTGGTCTTTTTTGACTGCAACACGATGCATGGCTCGAACGGCAATATCACGCCGTACCCGCGCAGCAATCTGTTCTTTGTCTATAACAGTGTCGAGAACCAGCTGCAGGCACCGACCGATGGTCTGGCACCACGTCCGGGGTACATCGCCGTGCGCGATGACGTCGACGCGCTCGAACCCGAGCCATTCGTCCTGCCCTGATAGAAGCCTTCCGCATCGTTTTGCACGGTGCGGTCCCCCTCATCTAACATCGAAAGGCGTCGTCATGAAAACCTATATTCAACTTCCCGCTCTTGCCCTGTTTGCCGTTGCCGCACTGACCCTGAGCCTGCCCGCCAGCGCCGAAACCACGCTGGAGCGCATACAGCGCACCGGTGAAGTCCGCGTCGCGTATGCCAACGAAGCGCCGTTTGCCTACACCACAGCCAGCGGCAAGGTCACCGGTGAATCGCCGGAAATCGCCAAGATCATTTTTGCCAAGCTCGGTGTGCCTAACGTCAAGCCGGTACTGGTGGAGTGGGGCAGCCTGATTCCGGGTCTGATGGCGGGGCGTTTCGATGTCATTGCGGCCGGCATGTACGTCACGCCGGAACGCATCAAGCAAGTCCTGTTCACTGATCCGCATTACCAGCTTGCCGATACGCTGCTGGTGGCAAAAGGCAATCCGCGCAAGCTGCGCAGTTATGCCGATATCGCCGCCAATGACAAAGTCAGGCTGGCCATCATGGCAGGCACTTCCCAGTATGCGTACGCCATTGCTGCCGGCATACCGGACAGCCGCATCATGCAGGTGCCGACCACCACCGCGCAATTGCAGGCCGTGCGTACCCGTCGCGCCGATGCTGCTGTCGGGACCGCACTGACCATGAAAGCGCTGGCTGTCAAAGGGGGCGCGCGTGTCGCGGCTACCACCGACTTTGCCGATGATGTATCGCATATCGGTTACGGTGCACTGGCGTTTCGCCAGGACGACCAGACACTGCGCGATGCCGTCAATGGCGCGCTGCAGGAATGGCTAGGCAGCCCCGAACATCTGGCTACTGTCGCGCCGTTCGGTTTCGATCGCAGCAACCTGACCAAAAAAACGGTCGCCGAGATAGCGGCGCAATAAGTGCGTGACACACTGACGACCCTGATGCCTCTGCTGCTACAGGGAACGCTAGTAACGTTGCGGATTACTGCCTTGGCCGCCGTGCTGGCCACGGCACTGGCGCTCATCGCTGCCGTGGCCAAGCTATCGCCCTGGCGCGGTGTGCGCTGGGTGGCCAATATCTATATCGAAGTGTTTCGCGGGACTTCGCTGCTGGTGCAGCTGTTCTGGTTGTTCTTCGTGCTGCCACTACCTCCGTTCGATGTGCGGCTCACGCCGTTTTCGGTCGCGGTACTTGGCCTGGGACTCAATATCGGTGCCTATGGCGCCGAGGTCATGCGGGGTGCCTTGAGTTCGGTGTCGCGCGGACAAATCGAAGCGGCCGTGGCGTTGAACATCTCGCCGTTTCACCGCTTCTTTAACATCGTGCTGCCGCAGGCACTGGCCAACGCGATTCCGCCGTCGACCAATCTGCTGATCGAACTGCTCAAAGGCACGTCGCTGGTCTCGCTCATTACGCTGGCAGATCTGACTTTCCGCGCCAACCAGCTGGTCGAAGCGACCTTCAGGACCACGGAGATTTTTACGATTGCACTGGTGATTTATTTTGTGATTGCGCAAGCGATCAACTTGCTGATGCGTCTGCTTGAGCGTCGCCTGACACGCGGCATCGTCAGGGGGCATGCATGAATAACGACACCCTGTTTGACTGGCAGTTCGCGTGGCAGATTTTGCCTGATCTGCTGCATGCGTCCTTGACGACCATTGGCATCACGCTGGTGGCCTTCGCCTTGGCGCTGGTGCTCGGCCTGGTGCTGGCCATGATGCGACGCTCTCCGCTGCGCCTGTTGGCGTGGCCGGCTACCGCGGTGATTGAATTCATCCGCAGTACGCCGCTGCTGATCCAGCTGTATTTCCTGTTCTATGTACTGCCCGATTACGGCTTGACGATGTCGGCACTGACGGCAGGTATGGTTGGACTGGCGCTGCACTATGCGTGCTACGTCGCCGAGGTGTACCGGGCCGGTCTGGACAGCGTGCCGCGCGGTCAGTGGGAAGCGGCCAAGGCGATGAGCCTCGGTCCGTGGAACGTCTATCGCAGCATCGTCCTGCCGCAGGCCATCCGTCCCATCGTTCCGGCGCTGGGCAATTATCTGATTGCGATGTTCAAGGACACGCCGGTACTGTCGGCGATCACTGTGGTTGAACTCATGTTGCAAGCCAAGAATATCGGTTCGCAATCGTTTCGTTACATCGAGCCAATCACGCTGACGGGTATTTTCTTCCTGCTCATCAGCCTGGTGGTCGCGCTGCTGGTACGCCGGCTCGAAGCGCAATTGCGCATGCCATAAAGGACTCCTGAAATGACATCTCCTCTGATCCGCTTTCGCGGCGTAACAAAACGGTATGGCCCGCTGACGGTGCTCGACAATCTGGATCTGGATGTGGCGCGCAATGAAAAAGTCGCCATCATCGGACCCAGCGGGTCCGGCAAGTCGACCTTGTTGCGGGTGCTGATGATGCTCGAACCCATCGATGACGGCGTCATCGACGTTGATGGCGAACCGCTCACGCACATGGACCGCAATGGCACGCTCGTGCCGGCCAGCGAAAGCTACAAGCGCAATGGCCGTCGCAACATCGGCATGGTGTTCCAGAACTTCAATTTATTCCCGCACATGACTGCGCTGGAAAACACCATCGAAGCCCCGCGCAAAACGCTGGGCCTGACCAAACAGGCGGCCACCGAGCGCGGCGTCGAACTGCTCGACATGGTGGGCCTGTCCGACAAACTCGACCACTATCCGTCGCAACTGTCCGGTGGCCAGCAGCAGCGTGTCGCGATTGCCCGTGCCTTGGCGATGCGGCCGCAAGTCATGCTGTTCGACGAAGTCACCTCGGCGCTCGATCCCGAGCTGTGCAGCGAAGTGCTGAACGTGATTCGCCGTCTCAGCGACAAGCACGACCTGACCATGCTGATGGTGACGCACCAGATGGGATTCGCCCGCGAGTTCGCCGACCGCGTCTGCTTTTTTTCGGAAGGAAAAATTGCCGAGCAGGGCACCTCCGAAGAAATCTTCGGCGCGCCAAAACATGAGCGCACGCAAGCCTTCCTCAGTGCGGTGATGGATGCGGCATAAGCGACGCAGGTCGCACAGAAGGCCGGTAGTTCGACCGTACAATCGGTTTTTTTGATAAGGAGTTGGAACATGAAAGCACGCACCCTGATTTTGCTGATCGTGCTGGCCGCGATTGCCGGTTTTGCCGCACTCAACTGGAATGCATTCATGGCACCGACGACGCTATCGCTCGGCGTGGCCGATATCCAGGCGCCGCTCGGCATCGTGATGCTGGGATTGATGAGCGCGCTGATCGTGTTCTTCCTGATCTTCGTGCTGTACTTGCAGACCTCGGTGCTGTTCGACACGCGTCACCACGCGCGTGAATTGCGCAGCAACCGCGAGCTGGCCGATCAGGCCGAAGCCTCGCGATTCACCGAGTTACGCGCTGTCATTGACACGGGGCTGAAGCAGCAGTCGGAAGCCGACCTGGCCTCGCGTAACGCCTTGCTGGCACGGATGGATGAGCTCGATACCTCCTGGAAGGCCTCGCTGGAGCAGACCGAACTGACGCTCAGCGCCAGCATCGGCGAACTCGAAGATCGCCTCGACAGGACTGCCGGCGGCGTGGTCCTCGAGCAGGCCCGCTGATCAGGCCAGCTTCAGGCGCAAACGGGTTGCTGTCAGCAGGGCAGTGTTGTACGGATGCAGGTTTTCGATAAACAGCATCTCGGCTTCGGCTGGTTCGGTCAGGCACATTTCCAGCATGACCGGACCGTCGTCCTCGACGCCCAGGAAATCCTTGCTCCAGCGATTCTTGCGGTGGGTGCGCAAAATTTCGCAGCCCAGTTCGGCTAGCGGCACGGCGACGCCCGCTTCGATGGCAGCCAGTTGCCATTCATCCCAGAATGCGTTGTTGTTGGTGCTACTCGTGACTTGCTCATTCATGCGTTGGTGTGTCCTTAAAAAGGGAGAGGTGTCCGTGCCGACAGGATGTCGTTCAGGTGGGACGGCCCATCCTGAATAATTGTTCCGGCCCGACCGAAAAATAATCTGCCGGACCGCCGCCACGCAGCACATGGCCGGCGCGGCCCGTATTGTAGACGCCATCATCGAGCAGGGCATGGGCAATGTGGACCGCCACGACTTCGCCGAGGATCAGCCAGGTCGGCACCTTCACGCCATCGATGCCTTGCAGCTGGAGGATCTGCGTGCAGCGGCATTCGAACGAGACCAGGCTCTCGGCCACGCGCGGCGGCTTGATCAGCCGTGACGCGACCGGTGTCAGGCCGGCCAGCTCGAACTCATTGACTTCGGGCGGCACCGGCGCGCAGCTGCGGTTCATCGCATCGGCCAGTTCGCGGGTCACCAGATTCCAGCCGAATTCGCCGGTCTGCTCGATATTGCGCACCGTATCCTTGTAGCCGACGCTGGCAAAACCGACGATGGGCGGCGTGTAATTGAAGGCATTGAAAAAACTGTACGGCGCCAGGTTCAGTGCACCCTCGCTGTTGCACGATGAAATCCAGCCGATCGGGCGCGGTCCGACAATTGCATTGAACGGATCATGCGGCAAGCCGTGGCCGTTGCGGGGTTCGTAGAAATGAAAGGCATCAGACATCGTGTGCTCCGGGGGGCAGCGACGGCCGGCAACAAGCCGGAGCCATCGCGGGAAGGACGGGGTGGATCAGAATTTGTAGCCGACGCGTGCCAGCACCAGGTTCACGCCGTTATTGGGCTGCTTGATGCCGCCGTTCGAAAAGTGCGTGACGCGCAAGGACAGGTCGAGTCCGCTGACCGTGGTGAAGCCCAGGCCCAGATGCGTGCCGAATTGCAGGTGGCCCGAGAGGCGGCGACCGAAGTTATCGTAGACCTCCGAATTCAGATGCGGTCCGAGGCCGGCTTCGGCATACACGCCCTGATGGTTCAGACCCTGCCAGCGCAGCGTTGGCGTGAAGCCGATATCGCCGAAGGTCTGGGTCGCACCGGGCCGGTTCTCGAACTGATTGCCGCGCCAGACCGCACCGGTCAAGTCCCAGTAACCCCAGATTTCGGATTTGTCAGAACGCATCCATGTTTGTTCCATGTTCCATTGCAAGCCAACGCGATAGAGTTGCGACTTGTTGCCGGTGCCGACTTCGGCCGAGACAGAATCAACCGCAAGTGCGGAGCTGCTCGCGGCGCAAAGAACGCAAGCGGTAATCAGTGCTGTGAGGCCTGTTGTCATGTGCATGCAAATTCCCGATAAATAATGAGGCAAGATGGTTTCTTGTTGATGAAGCCCATAAGTTGCAGCTAGAATATCGCCGCTTTTTAATGGGGCCCATTATCGCCAGTAACGGCCGGACAATGCAATGGCCGGCCGGCCAGCCAGGGGTCGAAAAAAAAATTAACTTTCCGGGCCGTGCGGCACGGAAAACCTACCCTGTACACCGTCTGCCGACGGTGCCTCTTGAAAGTCTCCCGTGACCCAGCAAAACAATCCTCCCCGACACTCCCCGTGCATCGCCTTTCTTGGTATCGGCCTGATGGGCGCGCCTATGGCTGCCCGCTTGCTGGAGGCCGGTTACCGCGTGACGGTATGGAACCGCACGGCGGCAAAAACCGCTGCGCTGGTCGCCGCCGGTGCGATCCCGGCGGCGACGCCCGCCGCGGCGGTCGGCGCGGCGGATCTGATCATCACGATGCTCGACGCCGGGCCGGTGGTCGCCGACGTCATCGCGGCCGCCACCGCAGCGATCAAGCCGGGCGCGCTGGTGATCGACATGAGTTCAACCCGTCAGGACGAGGCGCTGGCCTTGCATACCACCTTGGCCACGCACGGTATCGCCTGCCTCGATGCGCCGGTATCCGGCGGCGTGCTCGGTGCGCAGGCAGGTTCGCTGGCCATCATGGTCGGCGGAGCGGTGGCCGATTTTGAGCGGGCACGCACGGTGCTGCAAGTGCTGGGCCGGCCGACGCTGGTGGGCGGAGCGGGTTCCGGCCAGGTCGCCAAATTGTGTAATCAGCTGATCGTCGGCGCGACGCTGAACGTGATTGCCGAAGCGCTGTTGCTGGCACAGGCGGCGGGTGCCGATCCGGTGGCTGTCAGGCAGGCGCTGCGCGGCGGATTCGCGGAAAGCCGGCTGCTGGAGGTGCATGGCCAGCGCATGCTGGACCGCGACTTCCGTGCTGGCGGACAAGTGCGCAGCCAGGCCAAGGATATGGACAATATTCTGGTTGCGGCTGCCAATGCCGGCATCAGCTTGCCGCTGGCAGCGCTGGTCCAAGCCGGATACCGCGCGCTACCGGCGACGCTGGCCGGAGCCGACCAGTCGGCCATTCTGCTCGGGCTGGAGCAGGCCAATCCGGGTCTGCGGCTCGGCCGGCGCGACGATCAGCTGAGCTGAATTTGGCTAAGTCAGTGCCAGTGCCGCAAAGCTGGCCAGCCAGTGCGTGCCGACATAATCGCCGCCCGCCGCATGCGGCATTGACGCGGCCAGATGCCGCTCGATGGCCAGCGCCACCGGTGCCTGCAGCGACACCGGCAAGGCTGGACGCAGCAGCGTCCAGCACCACGCCCGCGACAGATTCAATCCATCCAGATGCGCCATCTTCGGATCGCTGCGGTCGCTCACGGCGACTGGTTTCAGCCAGCATTGCAAGGCCTCGGCAGTCGGATGAAAGCGCTGCCACCAGCCGACCAGTTCGTCGGCATCCAGCACGCGCTGCATCAGTGCGGCTTCAACCAATCCGCCTGACAGGAAGTCATCACCACCCGGTTCATACCCGGCGGGATAATCCTGATCGTCGCCGTACCAGTTGCGCGCACTGCGGATGATCCGGTCGCGCAAGGCGACTTGTCCGGCGGTCTCGGCATAGTCGAGCGCCAGCAGCAAACCGAATGCGCTGTTGGCATGCGTGCCGGCCCGGATCGGGAATTGCGCCAGCGGCAGGAACTGCAGATAGCGGTCGGCAAACGCATCGGCCAGCGGTTGCAGCGCATCGCGCCACGCGACGGCGCGCGGCCGGGTGCGTGCGATATCGATCAGTTCGGCCTGCAGTTTGAGCAACCAGGCCCAGCCGTAGGTGCGCTCGAAGGTCGTGCGCGACGGCTGGTGCAGATAAGCGATTTCGGTGGCCACATGGGCGCTGGTGAACTGGCGATCGAGCAGGGCGGTGATCTCGCCGGCCTCCGGCAGATCGGGCTGGCGATGCAGCAGGCGCACCAGCAACCAGTGCATGTGGACCGCCGAATGCCAGTCGTAGCTACCGAAAAAAACCGGATGCAGGTCGCGTGGCGAGCGCACGTCGACTGCCGTGTTGATCACGTGATCGAGCTTGTTCGGATATTCCCGGGCGATGTTGTCGAGCGCGATGCGGGCGTAGGCCGAGGCCGGCAAGGTCATCGGCATGGCAGCGCTGCTTCAGCCAGGTTGACCCAGTAACTCGCGCCTATCGGCAGCAAGTCATCATTGAAGTCGTAGCTCGGGTTGTGCAGATTGCACGGACCGAGGCCGTGGCCGCTGTCGCGATGGCCGCCTTCGCCATTGCCGATGAAGACATAGCAGCCCGGCAGGGCTTGCAGCATGAAGGCAAAATCTTCCGACCCCATCGTCGGCTCGACGCTGGCATTGACGCTGTCTTCGCCCACCATCTTGCGCAGCACATCGACCGCAAACGCGGTCTCGGCAGGATGATTGATCAGCGGTGGATAGTTGCGCTTGAAATCGAAGGTGATGGTCGCGTCGAAGGCTGCGGCGGTATGCGTGGCGACATCGCGCATGCGCTGTTCCATCAGGTCGAGCACCTCATTGGTGAAGGTACGCACAGTGCCAATCAATGTCGCTTCGTCGGGGATCACGTTGGTGGCGCTGCCCGAATGGATTTGCGTGATCGACAGCACGCCCGCATCGAGCGGACTCTTGTTGCGCGAGACGATGGTTTGCCAGCCCTGCGCAATCTGCACCGCGACCATGATCGGATCGATACCCTTGTGCGGTTGCGCGGCATGCGCGCCCTTGCCCTTGATGATGACTTCGAACTCGTTCGACGAGGCCATCATCGGCCCCGGCGTGACACCGAAGGTGCCGACCTTCTGGCCCGGCCAGTTGTGCATGCCGTACACCGCTTGCATCGGACAGCGCTCGAACAGGCCGTCCTCGATCATCCGTCTGGCCCCGGCACCGCCTTCTTCGGCCGGCTGGAAGATCACGTAGACGGTACCGTCAAACGTGCCATGCAAGGCCAGATGCCGGGCCGCGCCCAGCAGCATCGCGGTGTGGCCGTCGTGACCGCAGGCGTGCATTTTTCCATCGATCGTCGAGCGGTGGGCAAAGGTGTTCGACTCCTGCACCGGCAGCGCATCCATGTCGGCGCGCAAGCCGATGGCGCGACTGCTGGTGCCGCGCTTGATGATGCCTACCACGCCGGTGACACCCATACCGCGCAGTACCGGGATGTCCCACTCGGTCAGTTTGCCGGCGACGACATCGGCAGTGTGCTGCTCTTCGTAGCACAGCTCCGGATGGGCATGGATATTGCGTCGTATTGCTTGTAGCTCGGAATGGAATTCAACGATCGGGTCGATCAATTTCATGGCTATCACCTGAGATGTGGGCGGAAGGGGAGGGCTGACGTTGGCGTGACACCGGGTTTTTTTCTGCCGGTAACGTCGGGTTGTTTTGGTTTTACCTTGTATATTACGCCAGCACCGTCAGAGTGTGTTCAACCTACTGGAGAGCTTTATGCGCTTGTCGTCATCCTCGAAATTCGTCACGAAAAACCTGCTTGCCTCAGCGCTCGCTGCGCTGTTTGCCTTTGCCGCCCCCGCCGCCATTGCGCAGGAATTCAAGCTGGCGATGAGTTCGCCTCCTACCTCGATGGACCCGCATTTCTATAACCTGTTCCCGAACCTGAACGTTGCCGACCATATGTTCGAGACTCTGGTCACGATGGATGCCGACAGCAAGGTGATCCCTGGTTTGGCCGAATCCTGGACTCTCATCAACGACCTGACCTGGGAATTCAAGCTGCGCAAGGGCATTAAATTCCATGACGGCAGCGACCTCACCGCCGATGACGTGGCCTGGTCGATGGAGCGGCCGTCGTTGATCGTCGGCAGCCCAGGCAAGATGGATGTCTACACCAAGGCCATCATCAACAAGAAAGTCATCGACGCCAACACGATCCGCTTTACCACCAAGGAGCCGTATCCGCTGCTGCTGGCCGACCTGACCTCGATCTATATCGTCTCGCGCAAGGCCACCACCGGCTTGTCCAGCGATGACTTCTCCAGCGGCAAGGGAATGGTCGGTACCGGTCCGTACAAGTTCGTCAAATTCCAGCGCGACGACCGCCTTGAGCTCGATCGCAACGAGAGCTACTGGGGCAAGAAACCGGCCTGGTCGAAAGTGACCCTGCGCTTTATCCCGAACGGTTCGACCCGTCTGGCTGCGCTGCTGGCCGGCGATGTGCAGGCGATCGAAAACGTGCCGACGCCGGACCTGGCCCGGGTCCGCGCCGATCCGAACATCGCGCTGTACTCAAAGGTCTCGCATCGCCTCATTTACCTGTTCCCGGATACCGTGCGTGACAAGTCGCCATTCATGACCGACAAGGACGGCAAGCCGCTCGACAAGAATCCGTTGAAAGACCAGCGCGTGCGGGCGGCCCTGTCGATGGCGATCAACCGTGATGCGATCCGCGACCGCGTGATGGAAGGCTTGTCCGAGCCGACCAACAATCTGGTTCCGGCTACGCTGTTCGGCAATAATCCGGCGCTCAAGGTCGTCAAGTACGACCCGGAAGGCGCCAAGAAATTGCTGGCGGCCGCAGGCTATCCCGACGGTTTCGGTATGACTTTGCACACGCCCAACAACCGCTACGTCAACGATGAAAAAATCGCCCAGACGCTGGCGCAGATGTTCTCGCGCATTGGCGTGGCGACCAAGGTCGAAGGACTGCCGATGTCGATTTATTCGTCACGCGGTGCCAAGCAGGAGTACACGATCGGCCTGCTCGGCTGGGGTGCGCAGACCGGCGAAGCCTCGTCACCATTGCGGGCACTGGCCGCTTGCGACAATCCTGCCAAAGGTTTGGGTGGCTTCAACTGGGCCAAGTACTGCAATCCGAAAATGGACGAACTACTGATGAAGGCGCTCAATACGGTCGATGACCCGGCCCGCCTGAAACTGCTGCAGGATGCCACCGCCATCGTCATCAACGACGGCGGCCTGATTCCGATTCACCAGCAAGTGACCACCTGGGCCACCAAAAAAGGCATCGCCTACATCCCGCGTACCGACGAGCGTACCCACGCTTATCAGTTTATTCAGCAATAACCGACGTGCTATCACGCCCGCTACGCGCGGGCGTGATGCTGTCTCCGGATTCAGGTTTCTTCCATGCTCGTATTTATCATTCGCCGACTGCTGCAAAGCCTGGTCGTGCTGCTGGTCATGTCGTTGCTGGTGTTTGTTGGCGTGTACGCGATCGGGAACCCGATCGACATGCTGATCAGCCCCGATGCCGACCAGATGGATCGCATTCGCACCATTGCCGCTTTCGGACTCGACAAGCCGCTGTGGGAACAATATTTTATTTTCGTCAAAAATGCGCTGAGCGGTGACATGGGCAACTCGTTTGCCTTTTCGACGCCGGCACTGACGCTGATTTTTGAACGCATGCCGGCCACGATGGAGCTGGCGGTGTTCGCTATCGTGATGTCGATAGGCCTCGGTATTCCGCTCGGCCTGTGGGCCGGCCTGCGGCCAAACGGTATTGCCGGCAAGTCCATCATGGCGGTCTCCATCCTGGGTTTTTCGCTGCCGACATTCTGGGTCGGCCTGATGCTGATCATGGTGTTTGCGGTGCAGTTGGGCTGGTTGCCATCGAGCGGTCGCGGGGCGACCACCTTGCTGCTCGGCGTGCCGGTCAGCTTCCTGTCGGTCGATGGCCTGCGCCATTTGCTGATGCCGGCATTTAACCTGGCGCTGTTCAATATCGCGCTGGTGATCCGGCTCACGCGGGCCGGTGCACAGGAAGCGCTGCTGCAGGATTACGTCAAGTTCGCCCGCGCCAAGGGCTTGTCGAGCACGCGCATCATCGGCGTGCATGTCCTCAAAAACATCCTGATCCCCATCGTCACCGTCATCGCGCTGCAGTTCGGTTCGATCATCGCGTTTGCCATCGTCACCGAAACGGTGTTTGCCTGGCCGGGCATGGGCAAGCTGATCATCGATTCGATCCGCTTCCTCGACCGTCCCGTGATCGTTGCTTACCTGATGCTGATCGTCGTGATTTTCATCTTCATCAACCTGGTGGTCGACGTGGTGTATTCGCTGCTCGATCCACGAGTGCGCTTGTCCGACACCAAAGGCTGACCATGGAAAACACTCCACCGCAAGTCGCCATCGAGACGCCATTCCGGCGCTTCGTGCGCAATTTTTTCAGCAGTAAAATCGCTGCGGCCGGCTTTATCCTGCTGGCCGTGATTGTCCTTGCCGCGCTGTTTGCGCCATGGTTGTCGCCGCAGGATCCGTATGACCTGTCGCGCCTGGACGTGATGGATTCGCGCATGGCACCGGGTGCCGAGTCATTCAGCGGCAATATGACCTTCCTGCTGGGCACCGACGAGCAGGGCCGCGACATGCTGTCGGCCATCCTGTATGGCGTGCGTATTTCGGTCGCGGTCGGCGTCGCCAGTACCGTCATTGCATTACTGATCGGCCTGACGCTGGGCTTGCTGGCCGGTTACTCGGGTGGTCGCACCGAGGCCTTCATCATGCGCGTGGCCGATATCCAGTTGTCGTTCCCGCCCATCCTGATCGCCCTGATCCTGCTGGCGTTGACCGGACCGGGCGTCGGCAAGATCATCATCGCGCTGGTAGCCGTGCAATGGGCGTACTACGCGCGCACTGCCCGCAGCGCCGCGCTGGTCGAACGCAAGAAGGAATACATCGAAGCGGCCACCGCGCTGGGCCTGTCGCCGCTGCGCATCATGCTGCGCCATCTGCTGCCGAATTGCCTGCCGCCGCTGATCGTGATCTCGGCGCTGCAAGTGGCGTCGGCCATTTCGCTCGAAGCCACGTTGTCCTTCCTTGGCCTGGGCTTGCCGGTCACCGAACCGTCGCTCGGCCTGCTGATTGCCAACGGCTTCCAGTACCTGTTATCCGGCAAATACTGGATCAGCTTTTTTCCGGGGATCGCCTTGCTGCTGACGGTGGTGGCGATCAATCTGGTGGCTGACCAATTGCGCGATGTGCTCAATCCGCGCCTGCAAACGCAATGAAAGAAGACACCGTGGTTCCTACTCTGAGCGTGTCGCATCTGCACACGCAATTCACGACACGCGCCGGCATCGTCAAGGCCGTCGACGATGTCTCGTTCTCGGTCATGCCGGGCCAGATCATGGGTCTGGTCGGCGAGTCCGGCTCCGGCAAATCGATGACCGGTTATTCGATCATGGGCTTGATCGACCCTCCCGGCAAAGTCACCGGGGGCTCGATCCTGCTGCAAGGCAGCGAGCTGCGCGGCATCCCGGCCGACGCGATGCGCAAGATACGCGGCGACCGCATCGCGATGATTTTCCAGGATCCGATGATGACCTTGAATCCGGTCCTGCGGATTGATACGCAAATGATGGAAGCGGTGCTCGCGCATCACGACGTCAGCAAGGACACCGCGCGCGCGATGTCGCGCGATGCGCTGGCGCGGGTCGGGATTCCGTCGCCTGACGAGCGACTGCTGGCGTATCCGCACCAGTTCTCCGGCGGCATGCGTCAGCGCGTGGCGATTGCGATTGCACTGCTCAACAAGCCCGACCTGATCATTTGCGACGAGCCGACCACCGCGCTTGATGTGACGATCCAGGGCCAGATCCTCTACGAGATGCAAAAGCTGTGCCGCGAGTCCGGCACCGCGCTGATCTGGATCACGCATGACCTGTCGGTGGTGGCCGGTCTGGCCGACACCGTTTGCGTCATGTATGCCGGAAAAATCGTCGAAAGCGGCACCGTCCGGCAAGTGCTGGAACAGCCGCGCCATCCGTACACGCATGGTCTGATCGGCTCAGCACCGTCGCGCAATCCGCGCGGCCAGCCCTTGCGCCAGATTCCCGGCATGACGCCGTCGCTACTGAATTTGCCGGGT
This sequence comes from Actimicrobium sp. CCC2.4, assembly GCF_034347385.1. Lineage (NCBI taxonomy): Bacteria > Pseudomonadati > Pseudomonadota > Betaproteobacteria > Burkholderiales > Oxalobacteraceae > Actimicrobium > Actimicrobium sp. CCC2.4. Next base: position 822,907 of record NZ_CP133777.1, read on the forward strand.
GGTTGTGCGTTCCGTGAGCGCTGCGACCGGGCCAGCGTGGCATGTACCGAGTCGCCGCCGCTGGAACATGCCGATGGCCGCGCGCTGCGCTGCTTTCATCCGATCATCGAACTGGCTGAGGTGAACGCATGACCGATCCAGTCCAATCCATGCTGGAACTGCGTGGTGTCAGCAAGCGCTTCGTCAAATCGATCGATGCGGCGGCACGTATCGCCAATGTCTTCGGCGCTGGCATCAAGGAAGAAGTCGTGCATGCGGTCGATGAGGTCGACCTCGTGATCAATCGCGGTGAAGTGATCGGCCTGGTCGGTGAATCGGGTTGCGGCAAATCGACGCTGGGCCGGATGGCGGTCGGCTTGCACAGCCTGTCATCGGGGTCGCGGCGCTGGAAGGGCGAAGATATCGATGCGCTCGATCCGGCGCAGCGGCGCCTGAAGCAACTCGGCATCCAGATGATTTTTCAGGACCCGTATGCGTCGCTCAACCCGCGCATGCGTGTGCTCGATATCGTCGGCGAAGCGCCGGTCGCGCACAAGATGATCGCCGCGCGCGAGCAGGTCGATTACGTCGAAGACCTGCTGCAGCGGGTCGGCCTCGACCCGGCCGTGCTGCGGCGTTTTCCGCATCAGTTTTCCGGTGGCCAGCGCGCCCGTGTCGGGATCGCGCGGGCGCTGGCGGTGCGGCCCGAATTTCTGGTCTGCGATGAAGCCGTCGCGGCGCTGGATGTGTCGATTCAGGCGCAGGTATTGAACCTGTTCATCCGTCTGCGCGATGAGCTGAACCTGACTTACCTGTTTATTAGCCATGACCTCGGCGTGGTCCGGCATCTTTCCGATCGCGTCGTTATCATGTACCTCGGACGGGTGGTGGAATCGGCACCGGCGGACGCTGTGTTCAATCATGCGAACCATCCGTACACGCAGGCGCTGCTGGCGTCGGCACCGAAACTGGAAGTGCGCAAGACCGAATTTTTTGCAGTGCGTGGCGAGATTCCGTCGCCGCTCAATCCGCCCGATGGCTGCCACTTTCATCCACGCTGTCCGCATGCGATGCCGCGCTGCAGTGTCGAGAAACCGGCCTTGAAAGAAGTCGCGCCGGCACATTTTTCGGCCTGCCACCTGAACGATCAACCCTGAATTTTTGGAGGAAGACACCATGGATACCAAGCTTACGCAGCCCTCGGCTGAACTGATGGCAATGATCGAACGACTGGTCGGCTTTCCGACCGTCTCGCGCGATTCCAACCTGGGATTGATCGAATGGGTTCGTGATTATCTCGCCGGCATGGGCGTCACTTCGCGCCTGACCTATGACTCGACCGGCAAGAAAGCCAACTTGTTCGCCACCGCCGGCGGCGGCAGTCGTGCCGGACTGGTGCTGTCGGGTCACACCGATGTGGTGCCGGTCGATGGCCAGGCCTGGGACACTGATCCGTTCAAGGCGACCGTCGTGGGCGACAAGCTGTACGGCCGCGGCACCGCCGACATGAAAGGCTTCATCGCCAACGCCTTGCTGCTGGTTCCGAAGTACCTCGCCGCAAACACCGACGCACCGCTGCATATCGCGCTGTCGTATGACGAAGAAGTCGGTTGCATCGGGGTGCGCAGCCTGATCCAGGACCTCACCGAGATGGGCCTGAAAACCGCCGGCTGCATCGTCGGTGAACCGACCATGATGCAGCCGATCATTGCGCACAAGGGCACGCACCGTTTCCGCTGCTGCATCACCGGTCGCGAAGCGCATTCGAGCTACACCACGCAGGGTGTCAATTCGATCGAATATGCGGCGCGCATCATCGTTTATATCCGCCAGATGGCCGACCGGCTGGCGCAGCTGGAATCACGGGATTATTCGTTCACGGTGCCATTCACGACGCTGCAGACCGGCACCATCAAGGGCGGCATCGCCTCGAACATCGTGCCCAAGGATTGCGAATTCAATTTCGAGGCACGCACGATGCCGGGTGCGTCGGCCGACCGCTTGTACCAGGAGATTCAGGATTTTGCGGCAACGCTGCTGCCCGAAATGCTGCGGGTCGAACCGAACGCGGTGATCGCTTTCGAGATGCTGGCCAGCGCGCCTGGCATGAGCGCCGAGGAAAGCGATGCCATCGTCCAACTGGCGGTTGGTTTGTCGCGCAACAAGCCCAATGGTGCTGTGTCGTATGGCACCGAGGCGGGCTTGTTTCATCAATCCGGGATTCCGTCGGTCATTTGCGGTCCCGGCGACATCGAGCAGGCGCACCGGCCTAACGAATTTGTCGCGCTGGAGCAGTTGGCGCAGTGTGAGCAATTCATGGAACGGCTAGTCGAATCGGAGTCTGTTAAGCCGGGTTGATTTGTCAGCTTGACAAGCTGTTATTGCACTGCCATCGCATTCGATAACAAACTGATCACGACTCGCCGCGACACCGGAAAATATTTGCAAACCGGTGTGGCGCGGGCTTCCCGCGGCGCACTTTCTGCGCCTATGATGCTTCGAACAGGCAACGCCGCGACCGCATCTCCGGATGCGCGGCCGACGCCCAACTGCTCACAGGAATCACTAATGACGATTACCACCGTGCGTGCGGTTTGTCCGCATGACTGCCCCGATACTTGCGCCTTGCTGGTGACCGTTGATGACGGCGTCGCCACTGCCGTGCGCGGCGATCCGGATCATCCGACCACTGCCGGCGTGCTCTGTACCAAGGTCGCGCGCTACACCGAACGTACCTATCACGCCGACCGCCTGCTCCATCCGCTTAAACGCATCGGCAAAAAAGGCGAAGGCAAATTTGTTCGCATCAGCTGGGACGAAGCGATCGATACCATCGCCAGCCGCCTCGGTGCGATTGCCGCTACTGACCCGCAAGCGATCCTGCCATACAGCTATGCCGGCACGATGGGGCTGGTGCAGGGCGAGTCGATGGCGTCGCGCTTCTTCAATGTGTTGGGTGCCTCGCAACTCGAGCGCACGATCTGTGCGGCGGCCGGCGGCGCGGGCTACAAGTACACGATAGGCCAGCGGGTCGGCACGGACCCCGAACAATTCCAGAATGCGAAGCTGATCCTGATCTGGGGCGGCAATCCGATCGCCTCTAACCTGCACTTGTGGATGCGTGTGCAGGAAGCCAAGCGGCAGGGCGCGAAGATCATCGCGATCGATCCGTACCGCTCGCTGACCGCCGAAAAATGCCAGCAGCACATCGCGCTGTTACCCGGCACCGATGCGGCGCTGGCGCTGGGCATGATGCACGTTTTGATTGCGGACGATTTGATTGACCACGATTATATTGCGCGTCATACAACCGGCTTTGAGCAATTAAAAGTCCGCGCCGCCGAATGGCCGCCGGAGAAAGTCGCCACCACCTGCGGTATCAGCGTCGACGAAGTCATCACGCTGGCACGCGACTACGGTCAGGCTGCGTTGCGCGGCGAGGGTGTCGCGATCCGCGTCAATTATGGTTTGCAACGCGTGCATGGCGGCGGCATGGCGGTGCGTAATATCGCCTGTCTGCCGGCGCTGGTCGGGGCCTGGCGTCAGGCCGCCGGCGGCATTTTGCTGTCGACCTCGGACAGCTTCGCAAAAAACAAGCAGGCGCTCGAGCGGCCCGATCTGGCCAAGCCGGTACGCAGCATCAACATGAGTACGATCGGCGATGATTTGCTGCGTGAAGCCTCGCCGGAATTCGGTCCGAAAATCGCTGCGCTGATTGTCTATAACTCGAACCCGGTGGCGGTCGCACCCGAGTCCGGCAAGGTCATGCAGGGTTTCGCGCGCGAGGATTTGTTCACCGTCGTGCTCGAACACTTCCAGACCGATACCGCCGACTATGCCGACATCGTGTTGCCGGCCACGACGCAGCTCGAACATGTCGACATCCATTCGACCTACGGCCACTTGTACATGATGGCCAACAACGCCGCGATTGCGCCGCTCGGCGAGGCCAAACCGAATACCGAATTTTTCCGTTTGCTGGCGGCGCGCATGGGCTTCGACGATCCGTGTTTTCGTGACAGCGATGGCACGATTGCCGCGAGCGCGTTCGATAGCAGCAACCCGCGCGCGATCCATTTTGACTGGGATAGCCTCAAGCGCACCGGCTGGCAAAAACTGGTGGTGCCGGATGCGCCATTTGCCGACGGCGGTTTCAAGACACCGTCGGGCAAGTGCGAGTTCTATTCCGCGCAGATGCTGGCCGATGGTTTCGATCCGCTGCCGACCTATATTGCGCCGTACGAATCGGTCGCCAGTAATGCGGCGCTGGCCAGCAAATATCCGTTGGCGATGATCTCGCCGCCGGCGCGCAACTTCCTCAATTCCAGCTTCGTCAATGTCGCCAGCCTGCGCGCCACCGAGGGCGAGCCGCATCTCGATATCCATCCCGATGACGCCGCATCACGCCGTATCGGCAGCGGCGACACGGTGCGGATTTTCAATGGTCGCGGCAGCTTCGAAGCGAAGGCGCGCGTGACCGACCGGGCCCGCAAGGGTCTCGTGGTCGGGCTATCGATCTGGTGGAAAAAAATGGCGGCTGATGGCAAGAACGCCAATGAAGTAACCGGCCAGCGTCTGACGGACATGGCCGGTGGTCCGACTTTTTATGACGTATTGGTCGAGGTCGAAAAAAAGTGATGTGAAGTTCCACTCCGGTGAAGGACGATCATGAAATGGCGCACGGGATTGGCGGTAGTAGCTGGCCTGCTGGCGAGCGGATGCGCCCAGTTCGATTATTACTATCAGGCGGCGCAGGGACAGTTTGCGCTGCTCTCGGGGGCCCGTCCGATTGATGACTGGCTGGCCGATCCCGGGGTCGGCGAGAAGCTCAAGGCGCGCCTGACCAAGGTCCGTGAAATCCGTCGCTATGCGGCGCGTGAACTCGGCCTGTCGGACAACAACAGTTACACCAACTATGCCGACCTCAAGCGGCCTTACGTGCTGTGGAATGTGGTGGCTACGCCGGAGTTGTCGATGCAGCCGGCGCAATGGTGTTTTCCGATTGCCGGCTGCGTCAATTACCGCGGCTACTACAACAAGCAGGAAGCGCTCGACTATGCGGCCGTCTTACGCAAGGCTGGCTACGATGTGCAGATGTCGGGCGTGGCGGCGTACTCGACATTAGGCTGGTTCAATGATCCGGTGCTGTCGACCTTCATCCAGTATCCCGATGGTGAACTGGCGCGGCTGGTCTTTCATGAGCTGGCGCATCAGGTTGCCTATGCCCGCAACGATACCCAGTTCAATGAATCATTTGCCACCACCGTCGAGGAACTGGGTGTCGAGCGCTGGATGGCGGCGCACGGCGATGCCGCGATGCGCGAGAACTTCGTGGCGTTCGACGGGCGCAAACGTGATTTTCTCGCGTTGCTGGTCAAGTATCGCAAGCTGCTCGTTGCCAACTATGCGCGCACGGTCGGTGATGGCGACAAGCGGCGTGAAAAGGGCAAGCTGTTTGCGGCCCTGAAGGACGAGTATCTGGTACTGAGAACCGCCTGGGGTGGCTATGCCGGATACGATCGCTGGTTTGCCGAACCGCTATCGAATGCGCACCTGGCAGCGGTGGCTTCCTACCATGACTACGTGCCGGCATTCCGGGCCTTGATGACCGAGCAAAAGACGCTGGCCAGGTTTTATGGAGCCACGCGCAAAATGGCGGCTCTGGAGCCGGCGCAACGTAACATGCAGCTGGCCCAGCTGACGCGCAATGCCACGTTGGCGTCGGTCGATGCCTCGGTGACTAGCGCGATCAAGCGCTGAATGGCGTGCGGGCTAACTGCTTCAAAGACGATTGCTCTGTAGAAGGGTTGCTCAGATAGTACGTAAAACGCTTGCGCCTTGGAGTACTGCCCGATAGCATCGACGATTAATAGAACGAGCGTTCCTATTTGTTGTCGGGAATCGCACCATAACAATCAGAGACAGAGGTGATACATGGACAAGATTTGGCTCAAGTCATACCCGCAAGGCGTTCCTGCAGAAATCGACTACACGCAATATCGCTCACTGGTTCACTTGCTTGAAGAAGCGTTTCAGAAATATGCCGACCGCAATGCCTACGTTTGCATGGACAAGTTCCTGACGTATGCCGAGCTTGATGCGATGTCGAAAAAACTCGGTGCATGGTTGCAGTCGAAGGGACTGAAAAAAGGCGCGCGCGTCGCCATCATGATGCCCAACGTGCTGCAGTATCCGGTGGCGATTGCGGCCATCCTGCGGGCCGGTTTCACGGTGGTCAACGTCAATCCGCTGTACACGCCGCGCGAACTGGAACACCAGCTCAATGACTCCGGTGCCGAAGCCATCATCATCCTCGAAAACTTTGCGACCACGCTCGAGCAGGTACTGCCGAAGACCCGTGTCAAGCATGTCGTCGTGGCCAGTATGGGCGACCTGCTCGGGATGATGAAAGGGACCATCGTCAATTTCGTGGTCCGCAATGTCAAAAAAATGGTGCCGGCGTTTTCCCTGCCAAATGCGATTTCGTTCAAGCAGGCTGTGGCCGAAGGGGCCGCCATTGCGCTCAAGCCGGTCGAACTGGGTCATGATGATGTCGCGTTCCTGCAGTACACGGGCGGTACGACCGGCGTCTCGAAAGGCGCTACGCTTAACCACCGCAATGTCATTGCCAATGTGCTGCAAAGCGAAGCTTGGGCGCAGCCCGCACTGAACCGCGAGCCGAAGATCGCCGCGCTGACCATCGTCTGCGCGCTGCCGCTTTATCATATTTTTGCGCTGACATCGTGCTGCCTGATGGGCACCCGTCTCGGTGGCATGAACATCCTGATTCCGAATCCGCGCGACATGCCGGGTTTCGTCAAGACGCTGGGCAAGTTCAAGATCAACATGCTGCCGGCAGTCAATACGCTCTACAACGGCTTGCTGAACAACCCTGAATTTGCGACGGTCGATTTTTCGATGCTGAAGGTCTGCAATGGCGGCGGCATGGCGGTGCAGAAAGCGGTGGCCGACAAGTGGTTCAAGCTGACCGGTTGCCCGATTGTTGAGGGTTACGGCTTGTCCGAAACTGCACCGGTGGCGACCTGTAATCCCTCGGATTCGGCCACATTCACCGGTACCATCGGCTTGCCGGTGCCGTCGACCGATATCGTTATTCTTGATGACAATGGCGTCGTCGTGCCACTCGGCCAACCGGGTGAAATCGCGATCCGCGGCCCGCAGGTGATGGCCGGTTACTGGAATAATCCTGACGAGACCGCCAAAGTGATGACCGCTGACGGCTTCTTCAAATCGGGTGATATCGGCATCATGGACGAGCGCGGTTACATCAAGATCGTTGACCGCAAGAAGGACATGATCCTGGTCTCGGGCTTCAATGTGTATCCGAACGAAATCGAAGGCATTCTCGCGATGCATCCCGGCGTCCTTGAATCTGCCTGCGTCGGCGTGCCCGACGAGCATTCCGGCGAAGCGGTCAAGCTCTACGTGGTCCGCAAGGACCCGACGTTGACGGTCGAGCAGTTGATGGAGTATTGCAAGGAAAACTTCACTGCCTACAAGAAGCCCAAGTACATCGAGTTTCGTACTGACCTGCCGAAGACCAATGTCGGCAAGATCCTGCGACGCGAATTGCGCGACGAAAAAAAGGTGGCCTGATCCGATCAGGTCACCTTGATGGTGTCGTGCCAGCCGCCCTTCAGGGGCGGTTTTTTTATTCGGTCAGTGGTGGTAGTGGACGTGGCTTGCGATCGGGGCCGGTGGCGACATAGGTCAGTGTGGCTTCGGTGACCTTGACGGTCTCGGCCTGCAGCCGGTTGCGTTCGGCGAAGACTTCGACATTGACGGTGATCGAGGTGTTGCCGACCTTGACGATCTCGGCATAGAACGATAGCAGGTCGCCGACGAATACCGGGTTCTTGAACAGGAATGAATTGACCGCGATGGTGGCGACCCGGCCGTTGGCGCGGCGCGTGGCCGGCAGCGAACCGGCGATGTCGACTTGCGACATGATCCAGCCGCCAAACACGTCGCCGTACACGTTGGCATCGGCTGGCATTGGCAGCATCCGCAGTACCGGCATTTTTCCTTCCGGCAATGCGTTGTCGTTGGTCTTCGTCATGGTGTTTTCCTTTATCCCGTTACAATTTGCGCAGCTTAAACCATTCTGATCTGATCTCCTCATGCGCAATTACTCCGTCGCTCCTCCGGTCGCCGCTGCCAACCAGGCAACGCGCAACGACTGGGCCACCATCAAGACACTGATTCCTTATCTGTGGACCTACAAATGGCGGGTGCTGGTGGCGCTCGGCTGCCTGATCGGTGCCAAGATGGCCAACGTCGGCGTGCCGCTGCTGCTCAAGAATCTGGTTGATCAATTGACGGTGACGGTGTCGCATCCGCAAGCCTTGCTGGTGCTGCCGCTGGGTTTGCTGGTGGCCTACGGCGCACTGCGTTTGTCGACCACGCTATTTACCGAGTTGCGCGAATTCGTGTTCGCCAAGGTGACGCAGCGCGCGGTGCGCACGATCGCCCTGAAAGTATTCCGTCATCTGCATTCGCTGTCATTACGCTTTCATTTGAACCGGCAGACCGGCGGCATGACGCGTGACATCGAACGCGGTACGCGCGGGATCTCATCGCTGGTGTCGTACACGCTGTTCAGCATCTTGCCGACGCTCATTGAAATCACGCTGGTGATCGGCTATCTGGCGTTGCACTACGATGTTTGGTTTTCTGTCATCACGGCGGTGGCGCTGGTGGTCTACATCGTCTTCACGATCACTGTCACTGAATGGCGCACACATTTCCGGCGCACGATGAATGAGCTCGATTCGAAGGCCAGCACCAAGGCGGTCGACTCGCTGATTAATTTTGAAACCGTCAAATATTTCGGTAACGAAGATTACGAAGCCCGTCGTTACGATGAAGGCTTGCAACGCTACGAAGGCGCGGCCGTGAAGTCGCAGACCTCGCTATCGGTGCTCAATACCGGCCAGTCGATGATCATTGCGACTGCCGTGACGCTGATCCTGTGGCGCGCCACGCAAGGCGTGATCGACAAGACGATGACACTCGGTGACCTGGTCCTGGTCAACGCGTTCATGATCCAGTTGTATATCCCGTTGAGTTTTCTGGGTGTGCTGTATCGCGAGATCAAGCAGAGCCTGGCCGACATGGAGCGCTTGTTCCTGTTGCTCGACCAGAACCGCGAGGTCGCCGATGCGATCGATGCCTCCGTGCTGGTAACGGCGGCGGCCTCGGTGCGCTTTGCACAAGTCGACTTCAGTTACGAAGCGAATCGCCAGATCCTGTTCGATGTCGACTTCACGATTGCAGCAGGAACCACGACTGCCGTCGTCGGCCACAGCGGCTCGGGCAAGTCGACGCTGGCGCGCCTGCTGTTTCGTTTTTACGATGTCAATGCCGGTGCCATCACGATCGATGGCCAGGATGTGCGTGACGTCACGCAGGCCTCGCTACGGCATGCGATCGGCATCGTGCCGCAAGACACGGTGCTGTTCAACGACACGATCGAATACAACATTGCCTACGGCAGGACGGGCGCGGGCAAAGACGACGTGATTGCTGCGGCACGGGCCGCGTACATCCATGATTTCATCGAGTCGCTGCCGGATGGATACGCGACGATGGTCGGCGAGCGCGGTCTGAAATTGTCCGGCGGTGAAAAGCAGCGTGTCGCAATCGCCCGCGCGCTGCTGAAAAATCCCGCCTTGCTGATTTTTGACGAAGCGACCTCGGCGCTGGACTCCAAGGCCGAGCAGGCGATCCAGACCCAGCTCAAGGACATCGCCCGCAACCGGACGACGCTGGTGATCGCACACCGGCTCTCGACCATTGCCGATGCGGCGCAAATCCTGGTGCTCGACCAGGGCCGCATCATCGAGCGTGGCACCCATGCGACGCTGCTGACGGCCGATGGCGCGTATGCCCAGATGTGGCAACGCCAGCAGGTGGCAGTGGATCAGGATGGCGCTCCCGTCGTCGATGCGCGTGCCATGGCAGTGCAGACGTAATGCCTTTGCCTGTCTTCGTGAAGCCGATTAACATCGACTGATGGAAACTAAATGGCTAGAAGATTTTTTGTCGCTGGCGGAGACCCGCAGCTTCAGTCGCTCCGCGCAATTGCGCCACGTGACACAACCGGCGTTTTCACGTCGCATCCAATCGCTTGAAGCCTGGCTGGGCGCTGATCTGATCGATCGAACTTCGTATCCGACACGGCTCACGCCGGCCGGTGAAATTTTCTATGAGCAGGCCATGGAAATGCTGGGGCAGATCAACAATGCCCGTGCGCTGTTGCGCGGCAAGCGACCGGCGGCACAAACCACCGTTGACTTCGCGGTGCCGCATACCTTGTCGCTGACCTACATGCCGAAATGGATGACGGCACTGGATGCGGATTTCGGCCCGATCAATACCCGCCTGATGGCACTCAATGTCCATGATGCGGTCATGAGCATGGTGGAAGGTGGTTGCGATTTGCTGTTGTGTTATCACCATCCGCGCCAGCCGGTACAGCTCGATTCCGCCCGGTACGACATGCTGGTGCTGGGTGCCGAGTCGCTTTGCCCCTACGCCCGCTGCGATCGCACGGGAGTCCCTGATTTCGTGTTGCCGGGAAGCGCACTGGCACCGCTGCCGTTTTTGTCATACACCACCAATGCGTATCTTGGACGCATGGTCGAGCTGATCCTGGCGGACGCGAAGCACCCGTTACACCTGCAAAAATGCTACGAAACCGACATGGCTGAAGGCCTGAAAATGATGGCGTTGGAAGGGCGTGGCGTCGTGTTCCTGCCCGAGTCGTCGGTCACTCGCGAGCTCCGGCAAAAGCAACTGGCGCGCGCTGATGGCGGCCAGCCGGAATGGCAAGTCGAGATGGAGATCCGGCTGTATCGCGAAAAACCGTCGGTGGGACGCCCCGGCAAACCACTGGTCGGACGGCTGTGGGACTACCTGGTTCAGCAGCAAATGAAAACGCAGAAGCTACCAGGCAGAAAGCTTTCCATGAAAAAAGTTGTGCCATGAAGTGAGTGACGCATGGTTTTTTGTCGCAGCTTGGTTCCACTCTTAAGTATGTCTTTTCGGCATGAAATCATGCTGACAAAGCATTGGTGCGGTAATGCACCCGTGTTTTAGGATGCGTTGCTGCGATGTCTGATACCGTTTTTCCGGTGCAGGATTACGAGATATTGGTGCTTGTCCGTACTCATTTCGGCACAGACGGTTTCATCAGTCAGCGGTCAGACAGGCTGTTCATGGCCCGGATTTTGCTGTACCGGTGAGTATGTTGATGTTGTCCGAGTTCAATCCGCCGTGTTCGCGTGGCTATCCGTTGACAGATCAGCGACTACGTACTATCCGAAATACGGGTGATGGAATGAAGTGGGTAACCTGTAGCAGGAAATTTTTTTTATGCACGATAGGGGGATTTTTTTCTCTATCGGTGTTGATGCATCAAGCCGATGGCTTTCTACTCTCAGGAGACTGTATGAAATTAGCAAAAATGGTGTTGGTTCTGATTGGTTCGGGTCTGATTGCCTCCGCGGCGCAAGCGCAAGAAACAGGAACACTGAAAAAAATCAAAGATAGCGGCCAGATCACGCTTGGCGTCCGTGATTCGTCGATTCCTTTTTCATATCTCGATGACAAGCAGTCGTATCAGGGTTATTCGATCGACATCTGCATGAAAATCGTTACGTCGATTCAAAAAGAACTCGGCTTGACATCGCTGAATGTAAAACTGAATCCGGTTACGTCGGCGACACGCATTCCATTGATGGCCAACGGTACGGTTGATCTCGAATGCGGGTCAACGACCAACAACCTCGAGCGTCAAAAGCAAGTCGCATTTGCACCGACCACTTTCGTTACCGCCAACCGCCTGCTGGCCAAAAAATCTGCCGGCATCAAGACGCTGGCCGACATGAAAGGCAAGGCGATTGTGTCGACATCGGGCACATCCAACCTGAAGCAGTTCGTCACGCTCAATGGCGAGCAGAACCTCGGCATGAACGTCATGACCGCCAAGGATCACGCAGAAGCATTCCTGATGGTGGAAACGGGTCGTGCCGTGGCGTTCGGCATGGATGACATCCTGCTTGCCTCGCTGGCCGCCAGCTCGAAGTCGCCTGCCGACTACAGCATCACGACCGAAGCGCTGTCAACCGAGCCATACGGCATCATGCTGCGTCGCGAAGATCCTGCTTTCAAGAAGTCGGTCGATACTGCGGTCACGAACCTGTTCAAGTCGGGCGACATTAACCGCATTTATGCCAAGTGGTTCCAGTCACCAATCCCTCCTAAAGGTATCAACCTGAACATCCCGATGAGCGAGCAATTGAAGGCCGTGATTGCCAAGCCTACCGACTCAGGTGACCCTGCAGCGTACGCGTCCGTGCCAGAAGCACAAAAAGTATCAGCCAAGAAATAATCAGTTTTCGCAACACGATCGACAGTGCGGGGGGCGTAACGCCTCCCGCTTTATTTTATGGAATTTACATGCTTCACCGCATAATGCGGGTAGCGGATTTTTCACCTGACGAATACGTCCCCGGCATTGCCAGGGCGAGTACCGTACTCAAGACAACATAGCAAAGAGGCCACGATGAATTACAACTGGAACTGGCAGATATTCTGGGCGCCGTCCCCGGATGGCGTGGGCACCTACATGGATACCCTGCTGTCCGGATTGGTCTGGACGCTGGCGACGGCACTGACCGCCTGGATCATGGCACTTGCCATTGGTGCCATCGTCGGCACGATACGCACGATGCCCAATCGCTGGGCGGTTCGCCTGGCCAACGCGTACGTCGAGTTGTTTCGCAATATTCCGCTGCTGGTACAGATGTTTCTCTGGTACTTCGTGATGCCGGAGCTGGTCCCGGCATCGACGGGTGCCTGGCTTAAGTCGATGCCGAATGCACCGTTCATTACCGCCGTGATCTGCCTCGGATTTTTTACTTCATCGCGTGTGGCCGTGCAGGTTTCTGCTGGTATCCAGGCCTTGCCACGCGGACAAACTCTCGCCGGTACCGCACTCGGACTGACGCTGCCGCAGACTTACCGCCATGTGCTGTTGCCGATGGCGTTCCGGATTGTTCTGCCGCCGCTGACCAGCGAATTTCTCAATATCATCAAGAACAGTTCCGTCGCACTGACCATCGGCCTGATGGAATTGACTGCACGGGCACGGTCGATGTCCGAATTTTCGTTTCAGGTATTTGAGGCATTCACAGCGGTGACGATTATTTACATCGTAGTCAATATTATCGTTGTCAACCTGATGGGCTTACTTGAAAAGAAAGTCGCCGTACCCGGCTTCATTGTCGCCGGATCGGGAGGGCACTGACCATGTTTGCGAATTTCGACTTTAACGTCATTGAGCGGTCCTGGGTTTATCTGTTCCAGACGGGAATGGTGTTCACCTTGAAGCTGACAGCGATGGCCATGGCCGGCGGGATCGTGCTGGGTACGCTGCTGGCGATGATGCGTTTGTCCAAGTACAAGGCACTCTCCTTGCCAGCCACCAGTTATGTCAACCTGATCCGCTCAATGCCGCTGATCCTGGTGATTTTCTGGTTCTACTTTCTGGTGCCTTACATCGGTGCCTGGCTCATCGGATCACCGACGCCAATTCAGGTCGGTGCTTTTTCATCGTCGCTGATTACCTTCATTTTGTTTGAAGCGGCCTACTACTGCGAAATCATGCGCGCTGGTATTCAGTCAATCCCGCGTGGTCAGGTGTCCGCCGGCCGCGCGCTGGGCATGAACTACTGGCAAACCATGAGTAATATCGTTTTGCCCCAAGCCTTTCGCAACATGATCCCGTTGTTGCTGACGCAGACTATCGTGCTGTTCCAGGATGTCTCGCTGGTGTACGTGTTGTCGATCACCGACTTTGTGGGTGCAGCCTCGAAAATCGCCCAACGCGACGGACGCTTGATCGAAATGTACCTGTTCGTCGCAGTCGTGTACTTCGTGATGTGCTTCGGCTTGTCGCTGCTGGTCAAGCAGTTGCAGAAACGGGTTGCCATTATCCGGTGACGTCCCTTCCACCCGGCATGCACGACGATTAAAAAATTAATGGAATCAGGAGAAATACATGATTGAACTCAAAGATGTCAGCAAGTGGTACGGCAAATTCCAGGTCCTCACCGATTGCACCACGAAGGTTGCCAAGGGCGATGTGGTGGTGGTGTGTGGCCCGTCGGGGTCCGGCAAGTCGACGCTGATCAAGACCGTCAACGGCCTCGAGCCATTCCAGAAAGGCGAAATTTTCGTCGACGGAGTGTCAGTTGGTGATCCGAAAACTAACTTGTCGAAACTGCGCGCCCGCATCGGTATGGTGTTCCAGAACTTCGAGCTGTTCCCGCACCTGTCGATCCGCGAGAATCTGACGATCGGGCAGATCAAGGTATTGGGTCGTAGCGTCGAGGAGGCCACCGACAAGGGCTTGAAATACCTTGATCGGGTCGGTCTGATTGCACAACAGGACAAGTTTCCGGGGCAGTTATCCGGGGGGCAGCAACAGCGGGTAGCGATTGCCCGTGCGCTGTCGATGGATCCGATTGCGATGTTGTTCGATGAGCCGACCTCGGCACTGGATCCCGAGATGATCAACGAAGTGTTGGACGTGATGGTCGGACTGGCCAACGAGGGCATGACAATGATGGTGGTAACGCACGAAATGGGTTTTGCCAAGAAAGTCGCCAATCGTGTCATTTTCATGGACAGCGGCCTGATCGTCGAAGATTGCACCAAGGATGAATTTTTCACCACCCAGCGTTCCGACCGAGCGCGGGATTTCCTGGCGAAGATCATTCACTGACCGGTTCTCCGCGTTGTATTGAGCTGCACGATAACCGCATCCGCCGCGCCGGGGATGCGGTTTTTTTCGGTAAAATGCGGGACGTCCTTCACGAGAGCCAGCATGTCCCATTCCACGCCCCAAACAATCACCATTACCCGCCCCGATGACTGGCACCTGCACTTGCGCGACGGCGCGATGATGGCCAGCGTGCTGCCGCACACGGCACGACAATTTGGCCGTGCCATCGTGATGCCCAATCTGAAGCCGCCAGTAACCCTGACCAGCCAGGCTGTGGCCTATCGCGAGCGCATCGTGGCCGCGTTGCCTGTCGGGATGACGTTCGAGCCGTTGATGACGCTCTACCTGACTGACAACACTGCGCCTGATGAAATCCGTCGCGCCGTGGAGAGTGGGATCGTCCATGGCATCAAGCTTTATCCGGCCGGAGCCACCACCAATTCTGACGCCGGCGTGAGTGACCTGACCAAATGCTATAAAACGCTGGAAGTCATGCAGGAAGTCGGCTTGCCGCTGCTGCTGCACGGCGAAGTCACTGATCCGGCAATCGATCTTTTCGACCGCGAAGCCGTCTTCATCGATCGTGTGCTGATGCCGCTGCGCGCGGCCATGCCGGCGCTGAAGATTGTCTTTGAACACATCACCACCAGCGAAGCGGCAGCGTACGTGTCGGAGTCCGCCGGACCGATCGCGGCAACGATTACCGCACATCATTTGCTGTACAACCGGAACGAGATTTTCAAGGGCGGGATCCGGCCACATTACTATTGCCTACCCGTGCTCAAGCGTGAGCAGCATCGATTGGCGCTGCTCAAGGCGGCGACGTCAGGCAATCCACGATTTTTTCTCGGAACCGATTCGGCACCACATCCGAAAGGCCTGAAAGAGCACGCCTGTGGTTGCGCCGGTTGCTACACCGCATTGCATGCGATGGAGTTGTACACGCAGGCATTTGACAGTGCGGGCGCACTCGATCAGCTGGAACAATTTGCCAGCTTCAACGGGCCGGACTTTTATCAGTTGCCTCGCAACGCCGGGACCATCACGCTGCAGCGCAAGGCATGGTCGATGCCCGATGAACTGGCGGTTGGTAATACCACCGTGGTGCCCCTGAATGCCGGAGAGAGTCTGCCCTGGAAGATGGAATGACCACTGGTGCCGGGGCACTTGATTTCAGGTCTGGTATCGACTGGAATCAACCCTGGCTGGCACCTCTGCGCGCTCGTGGAGAGCCCCTTTGCCTGCCGCTTGCAAACTGGCGCTGCGCTATTGACGAGCTTGCGCAGGACAGCGGCATGCGCAATCACATGGGCTTGCCAATTCGTTTTGTGCCGCAGTCCGATCTCCCGCCAGGCCTAGGCTACGAGGCCTTCATTGGTGCCACCGGACAGGTACCTACCCGCAATAATCTGCACGATTTTTTCAATGCGCAAGTCTGGCTGGCTTTTCCACGGATTAAGTCAAAACTCAATGCGTTGCAGGCGGCTGACATCACGCGCCAGGAAGTCGAATCCGGTGGAGTCACCGCTGCGCATCGCGGTCAATTGCGCGACGCGCTGACAATCTTTGATGAAAGCTCTGCGCTGCTGGTGTCGAGTAACCCGAGCCTGTTTGCCGCACTGCGTGTACATGACTGGCGCTCGGTCTTTATTGACAGACGCAATGACTTTGGACGTACTTGCGAGGTCTATTTGTTCGGCCATGCGCTGATGGAAAAACTGGTTGCTCCTTACAAGGGAATCACTGCACATGCCTGGCTGGTCGAAGTAGATGGGGATTATTTTGACCGTCCGGAAGCCGCCCGCATGGCGCATGTCGATGGCGTGATTGCCGGTCAGCTCACCGCAGCCTTGCGAAATCGCGATTACGCGCCGTTACCGTTAATGGGTATCCCCGGCTGGTCGGCGGCACAAGATGCGGACTTCTATGCCGATTCGTCGGTATTCAGGCCCGGCCGGATCCGGTGACAAGTTATTTGTGGACATGAAAAAAGCACCCGAAGGTGCTTTTTTTTGCTGAAGTCCATTGGCCACTGTTGTGACCAAGGGGAATCAGAATGTGTGGCGAACGCCGACTGCGTAGCCTTTGTCACCCGAACCTGCGGTGATGTCACCAGCGTTGCCGACGGTGTATGCCGCGCCGTTGTCGTTCTTGATATGTGAGAACTGGGCGTACAAAGCAGTCCGCTTGGACACGTTGTACTCATAGCCGATTGCCATTTGCTTGGCATCTTGCGCCGATGCGGTTTTGTCTTTGCGGTCGATGTACGACAGTTGGACATTGCTGACGCCAAACGGGATCGTCGCGCCGAGCAAGAAGTCACGTGTGTCGGCGCTTGCAGGTGGAACGAAAGTCCGGTTGTACGGCATGCCGGCAGCAGCATTGAAACCAACCAGAACCGAGCCAGGCGTTGCGCTGGTGAAGCTTGGTCCCTTGACGGTCGCGTACAGCGCCGACAGCTTGACCACGTCGAAGTTGTAGGAGGCGGCAATGATGGCGTTCTTGGTTACTGCAGCTGATTGGGCAGCAACATAAGCCGCTGGTAACGCGGATGCTGGTGCGGCATTTTGGCGCTGCATTGCTGCACGTATCATCAGGGGGCCATTGGCATACTGGACGGCTCCGTTGATTACGCGACCCAGTTTGGTGTCACCCGCGACTTCACCGAATCCGTACAGCAGTTCACCGCTGAAACCCGAAAACGATGGGCTGACGTACAGAATGCTGTTGTTGCTGCGGCCGTTCGAGCCTGTAAATGCCACCAGGTTACCGGAGTTACCTTCGCCGCCTGCGCCGAATGGATCAACTGCAGCAACTGTTTTAAAGTAAGGATTGTATTGGCGACCCATGGTCAGCGTACCGTTATTGCTTTTCAAGCCGACAAAGTTCTGGCGGGCGAAAACGGTACCGGCTGGATTCGCGGTCGATGCGCCTTGAGCATTGCCGCCGGTATCGATGGTGATGCCAGTCTCGAGCAAGAACACGGCAGCAACGCCGCCGCCCAAATCTTCAACGCCGCGGAAACCGAGGCGTGAGCCGGCGGTGACGCCGCTCGTCAGTTTGGTAACTGAACCCGATGGATTGCCGCTTTCGTGTACTACGCCAGCGTCCATGATGCCGTACATCGTGACTGAACTTTGTGCTGTAGCTGAACCAGCGATGGCGCTCAGGACTGCAAGTGCGAGTAGTGATTTTTTCATTGATAATCTCCAGGAGTTTTTAGAAAAAACATTATTGTTTTAAATTCAACGGCTCAACGGCATCGCAATTCAGCTTTGCCGTTTCTCTTCGGCGAGACGAGAAGCTGGGAAGCATTTCAACAAATATCAGCCACCAGAGCAAAGAAAAGTTGGTGTGCAAGGCAATAAGTCAGCATTGATGTTGCGGACTCACAACACGGTATTTTTATATTGGCAAATGGGGGAAATCATGAGTGGTCGTACGGATAACTGGATTGCCGGTTTTGATAAGGCATTGCGCATCATTGCCGGAGTGGCTGTCGCAGCGCGGGCAAGTCCCGCAGTGACGATTGAAGAGGCGGTGATGAGTGATCAGGACAGGCGGCACAGTGCTGGTCTGATGCGCGTCAACCATGTTGGCGAGGTGTGTGCGCAAGCGTTGTATCAGTCTCAAGGACAGTTTGCCCGCAGTGCTGACCTGACCCGGCAATTTGCTCTCGCGGCGCGCGAGGAAGAAGACCATCTTGCGTGGACTGCCGAGCGTATTGCCCAGTTGGGTTCGCGCACCAGCGTTCTCAATCCGATTTGGTTTGCAGGATCGTACTTGCTCGGGATTGCTGCTGCGCGGGCCGGAGATGCACGAAGCCTCGGATTCGTGGTCGAGACCGAACGCCAGGTTGAAGCACATCTGACGCATCATCTCGACACGCTCCCTGCGACCGACACTATGTCGCGTGCCATCGTGCTGCAAATGCGCGACGATGAAATCGCTCACGGCGCTGCTGCTCAGGAGTTGGGTGCGAGCGAGTTGCCTAAACCCGCGCGCCTCCTGATGGGTGTCATCAGCAAAGTCATGACGCGTACCGCCTATTACTTATAGGTTTCAGGCCTGTTCGAGAATTTCGATGCTATGCGTGATGACGGCTGATTTTTCAAGCATGATCGATGCGGAACAGTATTTGTCGTGTGACAGTTTGATGGCGCGCTCGACCAGATTGGGTTTCAGGTCAATCCCGGTGACGATGAAATGGAAATGGATTTTGGTAAAAACCTTCGGGTCTTTTTCTGCGCGCTCCGAGGTCAGTTTGACTTCGCAATTGCGGATTTCCTGCCCGCTTTTGCGCAAAATAAGGACGACGTCGTAGGCGGTACAGCCGCCGGTGCCGAGTAGCACGATCTCCATTGGACGCGGTGCCAGATTCCGGCCGCCCCCGTCGGGCGCGCCGTCCATGGCAACCACGTGGCCAGAGCCGGTTTCTGCAAGAAAAGTCATTCCGGACAAGCCGGTCCAGCGTACGGTGCATTCCATGTGCGAGTTCTCCATTGATTCGGTAAGAAGGTTCATTAACGGACGTAGTTTAACGACTGGTGCAGTCGTTGTCTCTGGTCACTGCGTTTTAAATTGACCCGAAGCCCGCACTACGGGTACACTCTCGCGTTCTTCTGTACGCTCAGGAAGAGATAACAAGGCAGAGTCTGCGCAAATCAGCGCGTGGAACCACCTATCTTTGAGCGAATCAATCTAGTTAGGAAGTCATCATGAAAACTTTTTCCGCTAAAGGCCATGAGGTCAAGCGTGAATGGTTTGTGATTGACGCGACGGACAAAATCCTCGGACGTGTTGCCAGCGAAGTGGCACTCCGATTGCGCGGCAAACATAAACCCGAATTCACCCCGCACGTTGATACGGGTGATTTCATTATCGTCATCAATGCAGGCAAGTTGCGTGTTACCGGTAGCAAGGCTACCGAGCGTACGTACTATCGCCACAGTGGTTATCCAGGCGGTATCTACGAGACCAACTTCCTGAAGATGCAACAGCGTTTTCCAGGTCGCGCGCTTGAAAAAGCGGTCAAAGGCATGCTGCCTAAAGGCCCGTTGGGCTACGCGATGATCACGAAGCTCAAGGTCTATGCAGAGGCAACACATCCGCATTCCGCGCAGCAACCCAAAGTACTTGAACTCTAAGGAACTGACATGATCGGTATCTACAACTACGGGACCGGCCGTCGCAAGAGTGCAGTCGCTCGCGTCTTCATCAAAACCGGCAGCGGTCAGATCGTCGTCAACGGCAAGCCAGCGAATGAATATTTCTCGCGCGAAACCGGTCTGATGGTGATTCGCCAGCCACTCGAACTGACCAACAACGTCACCACCTTTGACATCATGATTAACGTCAACGGCGGCGGCGAATCCGGCCAAGCTGGTGCAGTTCGTCACGGTATCACTCGCGCATTGATCGACTACGATGCCACCCTGAAGCCAGAGCTGGCCAAGGCTGGTTTTGTTACTCGCGATGCACGTGAAGTCGAGCGTAAAAAAGTCGGCCTGCGTAAAGCACGTCGCGCAAAGCAGTTCTCGAAGCGTTAATCGCGTCTTCAGTATTGCCAGAACCGCCGGATTCGTCTGGCGGTTTTTTTTCGCCTGTGCCGGGCGTATTTCGGCTGCTGTTAGAATTCGGCATAACCAGTAAGGGGAAAGAAATGATCAAAGTTGGAATCGTCGGCGGCACGGGATATACCGGCGTTGAACTGCTACGTTTGCTGGCGGTACATCCGGAGGTTGAGTTAGTCGCAATCACCTCGCGCAAAGAGGATGGTTTGCCGGTAGCCGATATGTTCCCTTCGCTGCGCGGTCACGTTGCGCTGGCGTTTTCGTCTCCTGAAAAAGCCCGTCTCGACGAATGCGATGTAGTGTTCTTCGCAACGCCACACGGCGTAGCCATGCACCAGGCACCCGCGCTGCTGGAGGCTGGTGTCAAGGTCATCGACTTGGCCGCTGATTTTCGTTTGCAGGATACGGCGACATTTGAGCAGTGGTACGGCATGCCACATTCCTGTCCGGAACTATTGGCGGAAGCCGTCTACGGCTTACCCGAAGTCAATCGTGAGGCAATACGGCATGCGCGACTGATCGGATTGCCGGGTTGTTATCCAACATCGATGCAGCTCGGCTATGCCCCTTTGCTGGCTGGCGTGACCCCGCTGGTGAATGAATCGGGCTTGATCGCCGACTGTAAATCGGGCGTCTCCGGCGCGGGTCGCAAAGCCGAGATCGGGGCGTTGATGGCCGAAGCCAGTGATAATTTCAAGGCTTATGGCGTCAAGGGACATCGTCACTTGCCGGAGACCGTTCAAGGTCTGCAAGCGATCTCGGGCCGGCCCGTCGGGCTGACGTTCGTGCCGCATCTGGTACCAATGATTCGTGGTATTCATTCAACCTTGTATGCGCAGATATTGCCGGAAGCGCGTGGTACAGATTTTCAGGCGCTGTACGAACAGCATTTCAAGGGCGAGCGATTTGTCGACGTGATGCCTGCCGGAAGTCATCCTGAGACCCGTTCAGTGCGTGCCTCCAACATGCTGCGTATCGCCGTTCATCGGCCCGGTGGTGGTGACCTGCTCGTGATCCTTGTGGTGGAAGATAATCTCGTCAAGGGCGCTGCCGGACAGGGCGTGCAGTGCATGAACATCCTGTTCGGACTTGACGAAACGATGGGTCTGACACACGTGCCGGTCATGCCTTGATGTCACTGGCCTTTTTGCTGTCATGAGGATCAAGTTGTGGTTGCGGCGATTGTCGATTTCCGCCCCTCGCATGACCATAAAAAGCCATTTTCCATGGCCACTGAAAATGCTGTTCATGGTCTGTACGATCGCACTCGGTGGTGCTGCGGCTTTGTGGATCTATGATCTTGGAAGGCAGTTCACCGGGAGCGGTCAGCCCGCACAGCAAAACGCACCAGCCTATCAGCAGGAACTCGACAGGTTGTCGGCCGAGCGGGATCGTTATTCAAGCACGGTCAACGCGTCGGAAAGCCAGTTGATGATCGAGCGTAGTGCGCAGACGCAGCTGGTCGCTCAGGTCAAGGTACTGGAAACTGAAAATGCGCGGCTCAAGGAAGACCTGGCTTTTTTTGAAAGCTTGCTGCCATCCGGCACAGGTGGTCCGGAAGTGTCCATCCGTCGCCTTACGGTAGACATGGTTGGTCAGAATCAGGTGCGGTATCGTTTGCTGCTGATGCAAGGGGCACGAGGGAAAAGTGATTTCATTGGCTCACTCCAGCTTGCCGTTACGACATTGCAAGCAGGACGCAGTACGGTCATACTTTTCCCCTTAGCAAATTCTACTGATGCTGCGCAGTTCAAGCTCGCATTTCGGCACTATCAGCGTGTTGAAGGCGTGCTCACACTACCCGACGGCATGTCGGCGAGATCGGTGCAAGCACGGATCTATGAAAAAGGCCAGATGCGAACCCAGGCGTCGGCAAACTTGTAAAGGTAGCTCCCATGTTCGGTCGCAAATCCAAAAGTACCATCGACAGCTTGATTGGCATTTCCACCTCCATTGTTGGCGACGTGCATTTTAAGGGCGGCTTGCGCATCGATGGTCATGTCAAGGGCAGCGTCATTGCCAATCCGGGCGAAACCAGCATGCTGGTGATTTCGGAGCAGGCGAAAATCGAGGGTGACGTCCGGGTGGCCCACCTGGTAGTCAACGGCGAAATTGTCGGGCAGGTGTTTTCTGCCGAGCTACTTGAACTGCAGCCGAAAGCCCGCATAACTGGCGACGTGTATTACAAAGCGCTGGAGATGCACGGGGGTGCCGTGGTGTCCGGCAAGCTGACCCATGACCTGGTCGGCGAGCCGGTATTGAAACTGGCACTGCCAAAGTTGGCGTCTTCCGGCACATGATCTGGTGTGGCCGTCTATAATGTGAAATATTAGTCCAGTGGGAGTCATGAAATGAATGCAGTTACCGAAATGCCAGCACCGATTCTGTTTAGTGATAGTGCGGCGATGAAAGTCGCGCAACTGATCGAAGAAGAAGGTAATCCCGACCTGAAATTGCGTGTATTCGTTCAGGGCGGTGGTTGCTCGGGTTTCCAGTACGGTTTTACGTTCGACGAAATCGCCAATGAAGACGATACGACGATGACGAAGAACGGCGTCCAGTTGCTGATCGATTCGATGAGCTACCAGTATCTGGTCGGTGCCGAAATCGACTACAAGGATGATCTTGAAGGCGCGCAATTCGTCATCAAGAATCCGAATGCCACCACTACCTGTGGTTGCGGTTCGTCCTTTTCGGCCTGATTCGTCGGGAGGTCTCAAAAAAAGCGCAGATTGCTCTGCGCTTTTTTATTGGATGAGCGGTTCTCAGGCTGGATAAAGGGCACCCAAAATCCGGGTGCCTTGCGCACCGGTTACTGCTGGCAAGTTGCCGGTTGTGCCTGCCATGAAACGCAAGGCGAGCCACGCAAAGGCTAGAGCCTCCACCTGATCCGGCGGCACGCCGATCGACATCGTCGATTGCACGGTCGCGGCACTCCCGCGAGCCGCCAGCATGGCCTGCAAACGCATCATCAGAAACGCGTTGCAAGCACCACCGCCGCACACAAAGACACCGTCGACATCGGGTGCCACGGCGATGAGCGCATCGATCAGTGTGGTCGCAGTGAGTTCGACCAGCGTTGCCTGTACATCGGCATTGTCGAGGTCGCTGAAACGCGCCAAATGCGCATCCAGCCAGTGCGCATTAAACAGATCGCGGCCAGTGCTTTTTGGCCCCGCCAGCTGGAAAAATGGATCGCCACGCAAGGCCGTCAGCAGCGGCATATGGACTGCACCAGTCGCCGCCCAGGCACCGCCATTGTCGTAAGGCTCGCCCCGATGCCGGTTGATCCACAGATCAAGCAACATGTTGCCGGGACCGGTATCAAAGCCCGTCGTCGTGGCGTCGAGGTGACCACGGGGTGACAAGATGCTGATGTTGCTGATCCCACCGATATTGGCGATGACCCGCAAGCCGTCGCCAGCGAACAACTGCTGATGAAAGGCCGGCACCAGGGGCGCGCCCTGACCACCGGCAGCGATGTCGCGACTGCGAAAGTCAACGATCACATTGATGCCGGTCAGCTCTGCTAGCAGCGCGCCGTTGTTGGTCTGGCGCGTGTAGCCGAGTGCCGGGCGATGGCGGATAGTCTGGCCATGGGCACCGATCGCCGTGACCTGATCCGGCGTGATGCCGGCGCTTGTAAGCAGCTTGCTGACGCAGCTTGCGTAGCACGTCGCCAGCTGGTTTGCCGCCAGCGCCTCATGGTGCAAATCATCTGCGCCGGGATGCTGCAATGTCAGCAGCAGGTGGCGCAGGTCAGCCGGAAAATCAACATGCGCAGCGGCCAGTACATCGACCTGGCAATACCCGGCGTGTTCATCAATAATCGCGAGCACGCCGTCGGCACCATCTAGGCTGGTGCCGGACATGAGGCCGATAAACAGAGACATTGTGTTGCTTACTTGAGCGCCAGTTTCGCGGCGTTTTCTTCCTGACGCAGCAGCACGAAACGGTGTGTCATGTCGCCAGCGACAGTGCGGAAGCGCTTCAATTCCGTGCCATTCAAGGCTTGTACGTTGGGAATATCGACCGACATCGGATCGCGCGCTTTGGAGGCTACGCGGAATTCGTAGTGTAAATGGGGTCCCGTTGCCCAGCCGGTCGAACCGACATAGCCGATGACATCGCCCTGGCTGACTTTTTCACCTTTGCGTAAGCCGGCAGCAAACCGACTCATGTGTGCGTAAGCCGTCGTGATGTTCGACCAGTGTTTGAGCACGACGATGTTGCCATAGCCATTTTGTGTCGCCACCATGTCCACGACACCATCGGCGGCTGCGCGTATCGGCGTGCCGGTCGCGGCAGCAAAATCAACACCGGTATGTTGTTTCCAGTTGCCGGATATCGGGTGCTTACGCATCGAGAAAACCGATGAAATTCGTGAGAATTTCAGGGGGGATTTCAAGAATGCTTTTTTCAGCGATTTGCCGTCGAAGTTGTAATAGCCGCCGCCCAGGCGTGGAGTTTCATCGTCGAACCAGATGGATTGGTAGTTCTTGTTGCCGTTCTGAAATTCACCGGCAAGAATGCGGCCGCCACGGACGAATTCACCGTTCTGCCAGAAAGTTTCATACACGACGTCGAAGCGGTCGCCGCGCTGCAGGTCCGAGGCAAAGTCGATATCCGTGGCAAACATGTCGACAATCTGGCGCGCCACGCTATCTGGAATTTGTGCCGCATCGGTCGCGGCAAAGAGGGACGACTGGATTTTTCCGGCATGCATCTCTACGCGTCGTTCAAGTTTTGCGGGTGCTTCGTAGGCTTTGAAACCGTCACCATCGCGGCTGACCGTGAGGTTTTTCGTGGTGTCATCGCGGCTGTCGGTGAGCATGCTCAGCCATTGCAGTTGACCATCTTCGGTGGTTTGGGCCTGAATACGCTTGCCCGATTTGAGTTGCAGCACATTACGGGCAACGGGATCGGATTTGATGAAGGATTCGGCCTCATCATCATCAACGCCGAGGCGCATCAGGACGCTGGCGAGGGTATCGCCGTACCGAATTTTTTCTTCGTGAATATAGAGTTGAGGGGATTGTTCGAGTGAGGCGATCTGGTCAGCGATATCCGGCAGATCCATTTCCTGGACGATCGACCTGATCGTCAGGTTGGACGCATCAGGTGCCATAGGCGCTACCGCGGCAGCACCGAACGCACAGATGGCCAGGAACAGCGCCGAGGCGGAGATGATGCGTGTCTTGCGGGATGATCCAAGGAAATGGCGGGTACTACTGCGTACGCGATTGAATTTGTCTGAATTGAACATGCAATAAGTTAGAATTTGCCGTCTCGATTCACTTCTTTCTTCTTTTTGCTTTTGTAGTGAGTCGTTGCAATGGTTGAAAGAAGTCTGGATTATACCAAACCAGATTTGGATTTCTGCCTCAATTTACCGCTCCAGATCAATGAATTCCGACCAAAAATCAAAAATAGATAAATCATTTACAACAGTTTCTTCCAAGCAGCCTACGCTGGAGTTGACGGAGAGCGTACAGCATGCATTGGCCATCACCAAGCGTGGTGTCGATGAATTACTGATCGAGTCCGAATTTGCGCAGAAACTGGCGCGCTCGGAGCTGACCGGCAAGCCGCTACGGATCAAGCTCGGACTCGATCCGACCGCGCCGGACCTGCATCTGGGACACACGGTGGTGCTCAACAAGATGCGTCAGTTGCAGGATCTCGGTCATACGGTGATTTTCCTGATCGGTGATTTCACATCGATGATTGGCGATCCGTCCGGGCGAAACATTACCCGTCCGGCACTGACCAAAGAGCAGATCGAAGACAACGCCAAAACGTATTTTGCGCAAGCCAGCCTGGTGCTGGACGCCGAGCGGACTGAAATCCGCTACAACTCCGAATGGTGCGATCCGCTCGGGGCGCGCGGGATGATCCAGCTGTCGTCCAAATACACGGTTGCCCGTATCCTCGAGCGCGAAGATTTCACCAAACGCTTCAAGGCTGGCACGCCGATTTCGGTCCATGAACTGTTGTACCCGCTGATGCAAGGTTACGATTCGGTGGCGCTGCATGCCGACCTGGAACTTGGCGGTACCGATCAGAAATTCAATCTTCTGGTCGGGCGTGAATTACAAAAGGATTGGGGCCAGGAACCGCAGTGCATTCTGACGATGCCGCTGCTCGAAGGGCTGGATGGCGTCGAGAAGATGTCCAAGTCCAAGGGCAACTACATCAGCATTACCGAGCCGGCCAATAGCATGTTCGCCAAGGTAATGAGCATCTCCGACACGATGATGTGGCGCTATTACGAGCTACTGTCGGCGCGATCCCTGGCCGAACTGGCGCAATTCAAAACCGACGTCGAGGGCGGGCGCAATCCGCGTGACATCAAGGTCGCGCTGGCACAGGAAATCGTCACGCGCTTTCATACTCAGCAGGCTGGTGTCGATGCCCTGGCGGACTTTGATAACCGTGCACGCGGCGGCATTCCGGATGATATTCCCGAGGTGCAGCTGGGCGGCGCACCGCTGGGTATCGGGCAATTGCTCAAGCAAGCTAACTTGTGTGCGTCGACGTCCGAAGCCTTGCGCATGGTCGAGCAAAATGGTGTGCGCATTGATGGCGAAGCCATCAGCGATAAGGCGCTCAAGGTAGAGGCCGGCACCTTCGTGCTGCAGGTCGGCAAGCGCAAGTTCGCGCGCGTCACCTTGTCCTGATGATCGGCCTGATCCAGCGTGTGACGCGCGCCAAAGTGGTGGTCGACGGGCACGAAGTCGGTGCCATCGGCGCGGGTCTGCTGGTGCTCGTTTGCGCCGAACGCGGCGACAGCAAGCGCGAAGCCGATCTGCTGCTGACCAAGCTGCGCGGCTACCGGGTATTCGGGGATGCGGAGGGCAAGATGAACCGCAGTGTGGTTGATGTAAGCGGGGCCTTGTTGCTGGTGCCGCAATTCACGCTCGCGGCAGATACCCGCTCGGGATCGCGGCCTTCGTTCACGCCGGCGGCAGCGCCGGAAGACGCGCGGCGCTTGTTCGACTACTTCCTGGCGCAGGCCCGTCAGTTGCATGATGCGGTGGCCGCCGGCGTATTTGGCGCGCACATGGAAGTGTCGCTGACCAACGATGGCCCGGTCACGTTCTGGCTGCAGTCCCGCCCGGTGGAAATTGCGGTTTAGTCAGCTACACTGCAAGCACCAACCCCATGGACTTCAGGAGACTGCGATGAAATTGTGGAGCAATTCTTTCAGAGACGGTGGTTACATTCCGGGTGAATTTGCCTTGTGTACGGTGGACCCGGACACCCATGTCACGCTGTCGGCAAACCGCAGTCCGCATCTGGCATGGAACGAATTGCCGCCGGCTGCGCAGTCGCTGGTCCTGATCTGCGTCGATCCCGATGTCCCCTCGAAGCCTGATGACGTGAACCAGGAAGGCCGGACCGTGCCGCCGGATTTGCCGCGTGTTGATTTTTTCCATTGGGTGATGGTCGACATACCGACCGGTATTCATTCGATGCCGGCCGGGCATTTCAGCGATGGCGTGACCTCGGGCGGCAAGTTCGGGCCGCCTATCGTTGATGCCGTCTTTGGCAGCGCACGTCACGGTCTCAATGACTATACCGGCTGGTTTGCCGACGATCCGGCGATGGCTGGCGAGTATTTTGGCTATGACGGTCCGTGCCCGCCGTGGAACGATTCCGAAATCCACCGCTATGTCTTTACGCTGTATGCGCTCGATATCGCACAACTGCCACTGGAAGGCACGTTCACCGGCCAGCAGGTGCTGACCGCCATCGCGCCGCATATCCTTGATGAAGCCAGCATAGTGGCGATCTATACGCTCAACCCGACCTTGCAGGAATAACGCCACGATGACCGAACTGCTGCTGATCCGCCATGGCGAAACCGACTGGAATGCCGAGCGCCGCTTGCAAGGCTTTCTTGATATCGGCCTCAACGACCGTGGCCGGCAACAAGCGGCGGCGCTGGCGCAGACATTGCGCAACGAGCTTATCGATGCGGTGATTGCCAGCGACTTGCAGCGGGCCGTGCATACGGCGCAGGCATTGGCGCTACCGCGCGGTCTGACGGTGCTGACCGACGCCACTTTGCGCGAGCGCTGCTACGGCGCATTTGAAGGCTTGCGCTACGACGAAATCGTTGACCATTTTCCGCAGGCACACGCCTCCTGGATGGCACGCGAGATCGATGCCCGGTTCCCGCCGGGCCAGCAGATCGCCGAAACGCTGCGTGAGTTTTCGGCAAGGGCAGTGGAGAACGTGATCGCCATTGCGCAACGCTACGACGGCCAGAAGATCGCCATCGTGACCCATGGCGGCGTGCTGGACTGCGTCTACCGGGCCGCGCGCGGCGTCGGCCTCGATAGCGAGCGGGATTTTGACATCATGAATACCGGCATCAACCGGTTTCATTGGGATGGCAAGACATTAACGGTGCTGCAATGGGGCAACATCGCGCATCTTGACCAGGCCGCGCTCGATGAAATCAGCCAGTAGGGCGTGTTACTCTCGATGGCGACACTGCCTGATTTTCGAGCGATATATTGCCTGAGCGACACGTGATGAAATTCAATCCGTTTTCCCGTTCCACCATGCTGACCACCTTGCTTGCCACGACCCGTATCGCATCGCGTCCCCGGCGCACTGATGCCGAGCGTGTCAGCCTCAGCGGTGCGCTGCATCAGATACTGGCCGAGTTGCCACTCCTGAATCACCTGCCATCGAGTGCCGGACAGCTCTGCCGCACGATTGTGGATGCCACCGGTGACTTGCGTTTTATCTGGATTGGCATGCGCGAAGAGCTTGCCGCGACCGTGCCACCGCTGGCGATCGAGGGTGAATATGCCAGCGACTGCGATGACTGGAGTCTGCCATCGGCCTGCTTCGACAGCATCGTGCCCTATTCGCAGGCGGCGCTCGAAAATGTCGCCGCACCCAGCGATTTCCCATCGCTATTTGCCCCCTGGCGCAACAACATGGATAGCTGCACTGCGCATTGCGCGCTGGCGATTCCGCTGCGCTCCGGGCGCAATGGCGTCGCTGGTTTGATGGTTTTCTATGCAGCCGATATCGATTATTTTTCGCGGCTCGGACTGGTGCCGTTCCAGGCATTCAGCCATGTTGCCGAGATGATCTGGAAGCAGGCGCACCTATCGCAGTTGCTGACGCAGCAAACCGAGACCGATGTGCTGACCGGGTTGATGAACCGCCGCAAAACCGTCGCCGTGCTGACCGGCGCAATCGGCCATGCGGTCCGCACCGGTGCACCCTTGTCCGTGCTGCTGTGCCGGGTCGAGGGGTTTGACAAGCTCAACGATGTGTACGGCTGGTTTGATGCCGATGCCATCCTGGCAGCGTTCGCCGGCATGGTAGGCGCGCGGATGGCTCCCCCGGTTCAGGCCGGTCGCTGGACCGGGGTGGAGTTTGTCTATGTGCTGCCGGGATGCGATGCCGCTCAGGCTGGTGTGCTGGCGGGCCAGTTGTCACAGTATCTGCAAGGACAAACCATTCATGTCAAGAACCTGTCGATCCGGCTTAGCGTCGGCATTGGCGTGGCAACCCACACACCCGCGAGCAGCGGACTCGATGACCTGATTCAGCATGCTATCCAGCAAATGTTGCCTGTGACGCGAGCGCTATTCTGAGTGTGAGGCGCGCGCAAGACTCAGTCGTTGTCGCCATCCATCGCCCGCTGTTGCCGCACCATGAATTCCCGGAGGGTATCGATTCCGCGCAATTGCAGGATGGTATTGCGTACCGCAGCTTCCAGCAATACGGCCAGATTGCGACCCGCCTCGACTGGAATGACTACCTTACGGATAGGCAGTCCGAGTACTTCTTCGTGCTGGGCGTTCAACGGCAGTCGCTCGTAGTTCTCTTCCAGCGTGCTGCGCCGGACCAGGTGCACGATGAGTTTCAGGCGCATCTTGCGGCGCACGGCGGTTTCGCCAAAAATGGTCTTGATGTCGAGCAGGCCGAGGCCGCGCACTTCCAGCAGATTTTGTAGCAGGGTAGGGCAGCGGCCTTCGATCATGTTCGGCGCGATGCGGGCAAACTCGACCGCGTCATCCGCCACCAGTCCGTGGCTGCGTGAAATCAGTTCCAGTCCCAGTTCGCTTTTGCCGAGGCCGGATTCACCGGTAATGAGCACCCCGACGCCCAGCACGTCCATGAACACGCCATGCATCGTGATGTGCTGTGCCAGCTTTTTGGATAGATAGACGCGCAGGTAGTCGATGACTTGCGCTGCTGCCAGCGGTGTCGAGAATAACGGGATGCTGCGCTCGTCGCAGACTTCCATGATTTCAGGGGGCGCGTTGAGTCCTTGCGCGATGATGAAAGCCGGCGGTTCACCGGCGACCAGCTCCGAGGTCTGGTAGCGCCGCGATTCGGGCGACAGGCGCTGGTAATACTCTGTTTCCTGGTGCCCGAAGATCTGGATACGGCCGGGGTGGATCAGGTTCAGATGACCGACCTGGTCGGCAGCGGAGGCGGCATCTCCCGAAATGAGCCGCTCGCCACCGGCAAAACCCGCAAACCAGCCAAGCTCCAGCAATTCGCGGTTTTCATCGTAAATCTGCTGAATCGTCAGCAAGGTAGTGGTCGGCATCGAGACTCCGTAGCGCGGTGGGATTAGCCCAGGTCGTGCATGCTGCCTTGCCATGCAATCAGGCGGGTGTGAACGGAAATCGGGTCAGGGTCGGTGGCCAGCAGGCTGCGGAAGGCATCGTCCGAAAACATCTCGGCGATTTCGGACAGGATTTCGAGATGCTGCTGCGTGACGTGATCCGGGATCAGCAGGAATACCAGCAAGCTGACCGGCAAGCCGTCGGGCGACTCGAACGGGATGGCTTCGCTCAGGCGCACGAAGGCAGCCAGTGGCGCTTTCAATCCCTTGATCCGGCCATGCGGTACGGCCACGCCGTGACCCAGTCCGGTCGATCCGAGGCGTTCGCGCGCGAACAGATTTTCGGACACGCTGGAGCGGGCGATGCCGCAGTTGTTTTCAAAAATCAGGCCGGCCTGCTCGAATGCCCGTTTTTTGCTGGAGACTTCAAGCCCGAGTACAACATTGTCGGGTGTAAGGATTTTGGCAAGGTTCGTCATGATTCTGAGGTCATTATTGCATCGCACGAAAGGTGAATTCGAGCGGATTATAGGCCTGTTTTTATGCGGAGTTACAACTTTAAAGCAATCAAAAATTACCTTTTTGAGTGGTCATACCGTACAGCCAGAAATTGCCGGTAGATATCAAATGGTATTAATTAATAGGCAACTAAGATTTTCATGGCGGTGTGCCGTTTATTGCCGGGCGTTGCGTTGGTTCGGCGGCATTTTTCCGGTGCTGAAATTGCTGCGCCATGGGTTGATGTCCAGCCCGCCGCGTCGGGTGTAGCGCGCATACACCGCCAGTTTGTGCGGCCGGCAATGCGTCAGGATATCCGTGAAAATCCGTTCGACGCATTGCTCGTGGAATTCATGGTGTTCGCGAAAGCCGATCAGGTAGCGCAGCAGGCTTTCCTGATCGATTGCGGCACCGACATAGTGGATTTGCACGCTGCCCCAGTCGGGCTGGCCGGTGACCAGGCAATTCGATTTCAGCAAATGCGACACCAGCGTCTGCTCGACAGCCGGTTCGTGCTGTGCCGCATGCAAGAGCGCCGCATCCGGCGCGTAGCTATCGACTTCGATATCGAGCCGGTCAAGCAGCAAGCCATCGAGTTCGCCGAAGCGCAAGGCGCCGAACTGATCCGGCAACGTCAGCGCAATCTGCACTGGCGCACCGAAGCCGTTGGACAGATCGGTGCGCAACAGGGCAAGCAACGCATCGGTATCGGCCAGGCGGGTCTGGTTAAAACTGTTCAGGTACAGCTTGAAGGATTTGGATTCGATGATGTTGGGCGAGTCGGCCGGCACCGTAATCGTGGCCATCGCGATCTGCGGTTTGCCGCGCAAATTCAGCCAGGACACTTCGTAGGCATTCCAGATATCGATGCCAAAAAATGGCAGCGTGCGGCCGGCACCCAGGCCGAGTTCGCTGCGCTTGTCCTGGCGTGCGATCGCAAACAGCAGCGAGGCGTCGTAGTGTGACTGGTAGCTGGCCGGCTTGCCGAGTGGCGAAGCTTCTGCCGCGCGCGGCGCGGTGATGGTCGTGGTCATTCGTGTTATCCCAAAAACAGCTTGTAGACCGGGTTGGCGGTTTCATCGTGGAAGCCGTAACCCAGGGTGGCGAGGAAGTCGCGGAGGGCTTTCATTTCTTTTTTCGGCACCTGCAAACCGACCAGGATGCGGCCGACATCGCCGCCCTGATTGCGGTAGTGGAACAGGCTGATATTCCAGTTCGGCGCCATGCTGTCGAGGAAGCGCATCAGCGCACCGGGCCGTTCGGGAAACTCGAAGCGGTACAGCAATTCGTCCTGCGCCAGCGCGCTTTTACCGCCGACCAGATGGCGGATATGCGACTTGGCCAGTTCATCCTGGCTGAGGTCAAGGGTGGTGAATCCATGCTTGTCGAACTGTTTGGCAATCTTGGCGGACTCGTCGCGGTTGGCAATCTGGATGCCGACAAAGACATGCGCCGCGGCGGCATCGCTGATGCGGTAATTGAACTCGGTGACGTTGCGCGGTCCGACCAATTCACAAAAGCGACGGAAGCTGCCGCGCTCCTCAGGGATGGTGACCGCGAAGACTGCCTCGCGCGATTCGCCGACGTCGGCGCGCTCGGCGACAAAACGCAGGCGATCGAAGTTCATGTTGGCACCGCAGGCGATCGTGATCAGGGTCTCGTCCCTGACCGGCTTCCTGGTTTTCAGTGAGCGTTCGACGTAAGCCTTGGCCCCCGCCACGGCCAGTGCACCTGCCGGTTCGAGAATGCTGCGGGTGTCCTGGAACACATCCTTGATCGCCGCACAGACCGCGTCGGTATCGACCAGGATGATCTCATCGACCAGCAACTGCGCGATGCGAAAGGTTTCCGCGCCGACCAGCTTGACCGCCGTGCCATCCGAAAACAGCCCGACATCAGGCAGCGTCACGCGCTTGCCGGCGGCGATGCTGCGTGCCATTGCATCGGAGTCGGTGGTCTGCACACCGATGATCTTGATGTCGGGCCGCACGGCTTTGACGTAAGCGGCAACGCCGGCGATCAGGCCGCCGCCGCCGATGGCGACAAAGATCGCATGGATGGGACCGGAGTGCTGGCGCAGGATTTCCATGCCGATGGTGCCCTGGCCGGCAATGACATCGGGATCATCGAACGGATGCACAAAGGTCAGCTTGAGTTTCTTTTCGAGCTTGAGTGCGTGGTCATAGGCGTCGCTGAACGACTCACCGAACAGCACGACTTCACCGCCACGTGCCTTGACTGCATCGATCTTGACTTGCGGTGTGGTCGTCGGCATCACGATCACTGCATGGCAACCGAGGCGGGTCGCGCTCAAGGCCACGCCCTGGGCATGATTGCCGGCGGATGCGCAAATGACACCGCGCTTCAGTTGGGCCGGCGGCAAGTGCGCCATCTTGTTGTAGGCACCGCGCAGCTTGAAGCTGAACACGCTCTGCATGTCTTCGCGCTTGAAATAAATCCGGTTGCCAATGCGCTGCGACAGCGTCGGCGCCAATTCCAGCGGAGTTTCAACGGCGACGTCGTAGACGCGGGCGTTCAGGATTTTTTGCAGATAGTCGATGGTCATGGGTGCGATGTCGGAGTGCTGCGTGGCGGAGCCGGCCGGGATGAATGCCGGATCGTCACTGCAAATGGGAAATACGTCGGAGGCTCATTATAATGGAGCGCCCCCGTCACCCCTGATGTTGATCATCAGCATAAAAAGGACACTCTTGACGCCTCTGCCGCACCCACTGTTTTCCTGGTCCAGATGATAGAAAACGCCACGCTGTGGTTGCTTGCCGCCATTGCTGCTCCTGCAGTTGGCCTGACATCGGTATTCGTGATCAGCTTTGTGTCGGCCACCTTGCTGCCGCTCGGTTCGGAACCGGCCGTGTTTGCGGTGATCAAGGCCAATCCGGCACTGTTCTGGCCAACGATCCTGGTGGCCACCTGCGGCAATACGCTGGGCGGCATTGTCGATTACTGGATGGGTTACGGTGCCAAGAAAGCTTTGTCGAACGAGCGTTACGGGAGCTGGATGCGCTGGGTCCAGCATTTCGGCGCAAAGACGATGCTGCTGAGCTGGTTGCCGGTGGTCGGGGACCCGTTGTGCACGCTGGGTGGCTGGGCCCGCCTGCCGTTCTGGCCCTGTGTTTTTTATATGGCGGCCGGTAAATTTTTGCGCTACCTGGCGGCGACCACGGTGCTGCTAACCGTGCCGGATGACTGGTGGCGTCAAATCGGTAGCTGGTTCTGACCTTTTGCTTGCCCGCGTTCGTGCAAGGGTGTTCAAGTCCGGTGCAACGCAATACGCTAAAATGCTTTTTTAGAATCCTGCAGGCAATTATTCGATGAACGCCCCGGCGCAAATTCAATCTCTCCT
The DNA here is from genome assembly GCF_034347385.1 of Actimicrobium sp. CCC2.4. Taxonomy (NCBI): domain Bacteria; kingdom Pseudomonadati; phylum Pseudomonadota; class Betaproteobacteria; order Burkholderiales; family Oxalobacteraceae; genus Actimicrobium; species Actimicrobium sp. CCC2.4. The sequence continues at coordinate 857,742 of NZ_CP133777.1, forward strand.
GGCGGACAGCGGCCATGCTGCTGCCGCTTCACGGTTGCGTGAAATTCCGTATAACTACACCTCGTTTTCCGACCGAGAAATCGTCATTCGCCTGCTCGGTGAAGATGCCTGGAGCCTGCTCGACGAATTGCGCGGGGCCCGCCAGACCGGTCGCTCGGCGCGCATGCTCTATGAAGTGCTGGGCGATATCTGGGTGGTGCGTCGCAATCCCTACCTGCAAGACGATATGCTCGACAATCCGAAGCGCCGCCAGGCACTGGTCGATGCACTGAACCACCGGCTGGGCGAAGTCGACAAACGCCGCATTACGACTGATCTGGCCGAAGCCGGCGACGCCGTCGCGCTGCGCCGCAGTGCCAATGTCGAAGCGCTGCTGCGCGCGGCGCGCAAGGCGGTCGCTGATTTCGGCGATGAATTCAAGCACACCTTCGACCTGCGCAAGCGCACCAACAAAGTCCTGTCACGCTACACCCAGAAAGACAACATCAAGTTCGACGGCCTCTCGCGCGTCTCGCATGTCACCGATGCGACCGACTGGCGCGTCGAATATCCGTTCGTGGTCCTCACGCCGGACTCCGAAAACGAAATGGCCGGCCTCGTCAAAGGCTGCATCGAGCTCGGTCTGACCATCATCCCGCGCGGCGGCGGCACCGGCTACACCGGCGGCGCGATTCCGCTAACGCCATTGTCGGCGGTCATCAACACTGAAAAACTCGAGCAGCTGGGCGCCGTCGAAATGACGCGCCTGCCCGGCGTCGACCGCGATTACGCGACGATTTATTCCGGCGCCGGCGTGGTCACCAAGCGCGTTGCCGATGCCGCCGAAAAAGCCGGCTTCGTCTTCGCGGTCGACCCGACCTCGGCCGAAGCCTCGTGCATCGGTGGCAATGTCGCGATGAACGCCGGCGGCAAGAAAGCCGTCCTGTGGGGCACCGCGCTCGACAATCTCGCCAGCTGGAAAATGGTCGATCCGAATGGCGACTGGCTCGAAGTCACCCGCATCGGCCACAACCTGAGCAAGATCCACGATGCGCCGATGGCGACCTTCGAACTGGTCTGGACCCATCCGGCCGAACATGGCGTGGTCACTGCGCCATTCAAGACCGAGACGCTGAACATCCCCGGCCGCTCATTCCGCAAGGAAGGTCTCGGCAAGGACGTCACCGACAAGTTCCTGTCCGGCCTGCCGGGCATCCAGAAAGAAGGTTGCGATGGCCTGATCACGTCGGCGCGCTGGATCCTGCACAAGATGCCCAAGCACACGCGCACCATCTGCCTTGAATTTTTCGGCCAGGCGCGCGAAGCGATTCCATCGATCGTCGAGATCAAGGATTACCTCGATGGCGAGACCCGCAAAGGCGGCGCCATCCTGGCCGGTCTCGAACATCTGGATGAGCGCTATTTGCGCGCGGTCGGTTACACCACCAAATCCAAGCGCGGCGTGCTGCCGAAAATGGTGCTGTTCGGCGATATCGTCGGTGATGACGATGTGGCTGTCGCGCAAGCGGCGTCCGAAGTCGTGCGCATGGCCAACAAGCATGTCGGTGAAGGCTTCGTTGCCGTCAGTCCGGAAGCGCGCAAGAAATTCTGGCTCGACCGCGCCCGCACGGCCGCCATTGCCCGCCACACCAACGCGTTCAAGATCAACGAAGACGTCGTCATTCCATTGAACCGGATGGGCGAATACACCGACGGCATCGAGCGCATCAACATCGAGCTGTCGATCAAGAACAAGCTGCAGCTGGTCGAAGCGCTCGGCGAGTTTTTCGAGAAAGGCAATCTGCCACTCGGCAAGAGCGATGACGGCGATGCGATTCCGCCGACCGAAATGCTGGAAGACCGCGTCACCGAAGCGCAAGCCTTGCTCGACGCGACCCATGCGCGCTGGACTTATGTGCTGGCCAACCTCGACCGTCCGCTGGTCGAGGCCAAGGCCGAACTGGTCGCGCTGGGCTTGCAGAAACTGTCGGCGGCCTTCGATGAACGCCTGCTGCAGCAACCTGCCGCCACCGTCTTCGACCTGGCGCAGGACCGCACCATCCGCATCTCGTGGAAGGCCGAAGTGCGCGCGCCATTGCGCCTGTCGTTCAGCGGTGCGGCCTTCAAGCCCATCCTCGACGAGTGCGCCGCAGTCCACAAACGCATCCTGCGTGGCCGCGTCTTCGTGGCGCTGCACATGCATGCGGGCGACGGCAACGTGCACACCAACTTACCGGTCAATTCCGACCACTATGAAATGCTGCAGGATGCCCACGCTGCGGTTGCTCGGATCATGATCCTGGCGCGTTCGCTCGATGGCGTGATCTCGGGCGAGCATGGCATCGGCATCACCAAGCTGGAGTTTCTGACCCACGACGAGATCAAGGATTTCCGCGCCTACAAGATGCGCGTCGATCCGGAAGGGCGCTTCAACAAGGGCAAGATGATGGACCTGCCCGGCATCGACGCCGACTTGCGCAATGCCTACACGCCGTCGTTCGGGCTGATGGGTCACGAGTCGCTGATCATGCAGCAAAGCGATATCGGCGCGATCTCGACCAGCATCAAGGATTGCCTGCGTTGCGGCAAATGCAAACCGGTCTGCGCCACGCATGTGCCGCGCGCCAACCTGCTGTACTCGCCACGCAATAAAATCCTCGCCACCTCGCTGCTGGTCGAAGCCTTCCTGTACGAAGAACAGACCCGGCGCGGCATCTCGATCAAGCACTGGGAAGAGTTCGAAGACGTCGCCGACCATTGCACGGTCTGCCATAAATGCCTGACGCCGTGCCCGGTCGACATCGACTTCGGCGAAGTGTCGATGAACATGCGCAACCTGCTGCGCAAGATGAACAAGAAGTCCTTCAACGCGGGTACGACCGCATCGATGTTCTTCCTCAACGCGACCGATCCGGCGACCATCAACGCGACCCGCCAGGTCATGATCGGCTGGGGTTATAAGGCCCAGCGGCTCGGTAACAACATCCTGCAAAAGTTCGCGAAAAAGCAGACCAAGGCACCGCCATCGACGCACGGCAAGGCGCCGATCCGCGAGCAGGTGATCCACTTCATCAACAAGAAGATGCCGGGCAATCTGCCGAAAAAAACCGCGCGCGCCTTGCTCGATATCGAAGACGACAAGATCGTCCCGGTGATCCGCGATCCGAAGAACACGACCGCCGATACTGAAGCGGTGTTCTACTTCCCGGGTTGCGGTTCGGAGCGGCTGTTCTCGCAAGTCGGGCTGGCCACGCAAGCCATGCTGTGGCACGCTGGCGTGCAAACCGTGCTGCCGCCGGGTTATTTGTGCTGCGGCTATCCGCAACGCGGTTCGGGTGATTTTGATAAGGCCGAAAAAATCATCACTGATAACCGGGTGCTGTTCCACCGGATGGCTAACACGCTCAATTACCTCGACATCAAGACCGTCGTGGTGTCGTGCGGCACTTGCTACGACCAGCTGCAGGGTTACGAATTCGAGAAGATTTTCCCTGGCTGCCGCATCATCGACATCCATGAATTCCTGCTCGAAAAGAACGTCAAGCTCGAAGGCGTCACCGGTACGCGCTACATGTATCACGACCCGTGCCATAGCCCGATGAAGTTGCAGGACCCGCTGAAAACCGTCAACAGCCTGATCACGACGATTGACGACCAGAAGATCGAAAAGAATGATCGCTGCTGCGGCGAGTCCGGTACGCTTGCCGTGGCGCGGCCGGACATCTCGACCCAGATCCGCTTCCGCAAGGAAGAAGAAATGGTCAAGGGCGTCGACAAGGTCCGCGCCGATGGCTTCACCGGCGAGGTCAAGATACTGACCAGTTGCCCGTCCTGCCTGCAAGGTCTGTCGCGCTACGATGAAGACTCGGGCACTGATGCCGATTACATCGTGGTCGAAATGGCGCGCCACATCCTCGGCCCGAACTGGATGCCCGAATACGTCGCGCGTGCCAATGCCGGCGGCATCGAGCGGATTCTGGTGTAGCCATGACGATGCCGGTGTCAGGCTGCGAATTGTGCGACGCCGATGGCGGCGAGGTCATCGTGCGCACCGGACAGTGCCGCATCGTGCTGGTCGACGATGCGCGCTATCCGGGTTTCTGCCGCGTGATCTGGACCGCGCATGCAGCCGAGCTGACCGACCTGAGTCCGGTTGATCGCAGTGGGCTGATGATGACCGTCTGCAAGGTCGAAACGGTGCTGCGTGAAGTCATGACGCCGCACAAGATCAACCTTGCTGCGCTCGGCAACATGGTGCCGCACTTGCACTGGCACGTGATACCGCGCTACCGCGATGATGCGCATTTCCCGGCGCCGGTCTGGGCCGAAGCAGCACGGGTGCCGGCACCGACCTCGCTAGCCGCACGGTTGGCCTTGTTGCCAGCCTTGCGACTGGCATTGCAGCGCGCCTTCAGCGCGTGATCATTCACTTTTACCGGATAACTTATTCATGACAGGCTCCAAACAATCCGCACCGAAAGCCAGTCCGACCGGACTGACCGTGCACCGCAAGTCCCGCTTGCTGGAAATCGGCTTTGACGATGGCCAGAATTTTTCATTGCCGTTCGAACTGCTGCGCGTGTATTCGCCGTCGGCCGAAGTGCGTGGACACGGTCCCGGCCAGGAAACTTTGCAGACCGGCAAACGCGACATCGATATCACCGGACTCGAGCCGATCGGCAATTACGCGGTGCAAGCGCAGTTTTCGGATTCGCATGACACCGGGATTTATTCCTGGGAGTACCTGCACTGGCTGGGCGAGAATCAGCCCGCCCTATGGGACGATTACCTGGCGCGTCTGCAGGCCGCCGGTCATGAAGGCGAGAGCGGCCGCGATGTGATCGCTGCGCCCAAAAAAGCCTCCGGCAAAAGCTGCGGGTAACATAGGGTTGGTTTTATCCAGCTTGTGCGGCGCACGGCGAGACCCGCATCGAACCCGCTCCACAATATTTTTTATTCGGATCAGTCCATGACCAACACCACGCACTTCGGTTATCAAACCGTCGACGAACAAGACAAGGTCCACAAGGTGGCCGAAGTATTTCATTCGGTCGCCGCTAAGTACGATGTCATGAATGACTTGATGTCGGTCGGGCTGCATCGACTCTGGAAGACGTTCACGATTGCCCAGGCAGGCATCCGTCCCGGTTTTAAGGTGCTCGATATCGCGGGTGGTACCGGCGACCTGGCCAAGGCATTCGCCGCCAAGGCCGGCTCGACCGGTGAAGTCTGGTTGACCGATATCAATGAATCGATGCTGCGGGTCGGGCGTGACCGGCTCTTGAACAATGGCTTGTCGACCCCAACCTTGCTGTGTGACGCCGAGAAGTTACCGTTTCCTGACAATTACTTCGACCGGGTCAGCGTCGCATTTGGCTTGCGCAACATGACCCACAAGGATGTCGCGCTGACCGAGATGCGGCGGGTACTCAAGCCTGGCGGAAAGCTGCTGGTGCTGGAGTTCTCTAAGGTCGCGACCGCGTTGCAGAAACCTTATGATGTCTACTCGTTTTCCGTGTTGCCCTGGCTGGGTCAACGCATTGCCGGCGATGCCGACAGTTACCGCTATCTGGCCGAATCGATCCGCATGCACCCGGATCAGGAAACCCTGAAGACGATGATGCAGGAGGCCGGTTTCGGTCGGGTCGATTACTTCAATCTCACAGCAGGTGTGGCTGCACTTCACACCGGTATCAAATTCTAGGAGCATTGCATGAAAAAATATTTGCTGATAATGATGCTGGCCTTCGGCGCGCTGTCGATGGTGGCCACTGAAGTCGCCGCCAAACGCATGGGTGGTGGTGGTTCGTTTGGTCGTCAATCGCAGGGCGTTAGCCGGCAAGCGCCTAGCCAGTCTTCGCAAGCGGCCAGCCAGGCACGGCCGGCCACACCGGCTGCGGCTCCTGGCGTGACACCGCCGAAGCCGGCCAGTCCATGGCGCGGCATGCTCGGTGGCGCACTGCTCGGCCTGGGTCTGGGCGCGATGCTGTCGCACTTCGGTCTGGGTGGCGCGATGGCCAGCATGATCAGCACGCTGTTGATGGTGGGCTTGCTGGCAGCAGCGGCATTCTTCATCTACCGCATGTTCAAGCGCAAGACCGATGACGGCAGCAAGCCCGGTTATGCCGGTGGTTACGATGCCGGCAGCACGGACAACAGCAGCCGCAATTACACGCCGGAAATCGGTTCGCGCATCGAGCCTGTCGCCCAACCGGCCGCGCTGCAATCGGTGCCGCTGGCCAGTGGTGCGGCTGCGGCTGTCGCCGAACCGTTCGGCGTACCGGCGGATTTCGATGTGCCAGGTTTCCTGCGTAATTCGAAGACCTACTTCATCCGTCTGCAAGCGGCCTGGGACAAGGCCGATATCAACGACATCCGCGAATTCACTTCGTCGGAAATGTTCGCTGAACTGCGTCTGCAAATCCAGGAACGCGGCGCGTCGGCCAACGTCACTGACGTCGTCAAGCTCGACGCCGAATTGATGGGTGTCGAAACCGTCGGTGGTGATTACCTGGCTAGCGTGAAGTTCTCCGGCATGATCAAGGAGTCCGAAAACGCACCGGCCGAGCCATTCGCCGAAGCCTGGAATCTGTCGAAGCCGACTTCCGGTCAGGGTGGCTGGATACTGGCGGGTATCCAGCAACTGTCTTAATGCAATTGGTTTAATTCGGTAGCGCCCGGACGGCAACATAAGAATCCGTTCGCAAACTGCTAAACTCAAACCGCCCGTGTATGGTCACGGGCGGTTTTTTTTATTGACGATGACACTCTCTCCTCTCCCCCTAGTTGCACCCGCCGCCATCAATCACTTGCTCGCGCCCGAGCAGTGGGCGCGTACCCGTCTGATGGCGCATGCCGGCAAGACCGCCTGCTTTGACCTCGGCCTGTTCGCGCTGGCCTTGCAGATCGAACCGGATGGCTATGTCAGCGCCGCTGCCGACGGAGTCACTGCCAGCGTGACGATCCGTATCAAGCCGGCCGACCTGCCGTTGATCCTGGCCAACCGCAGTCGCGCTTTTTCGTATGTGGTCATCGATGGCGATGCCGATCTGGCTAACACGATTTCACAACTGAGCCAGTCGCTGCATTGGGAGGCGGAAGCCGATCTGAGCCGCGTAGTCGGCGATCTCGCTGCGGTACGGCTGGTGGCCGGGGCGAAGTCGCTGATGCAAACCGTCAGCAGCACCCATCAAAAACTGGCCGAAACCACCGCCGAATATTTTCTGGAAGAGAACCCGATGTTGAAGCGCCCGCAAGCCGTCCGTGAATTTGCCACCGATGTCGCACGCCTGCGCGACGATGTCGAACGCATGGCCAAGCGCATCGCGCGCCTGAAAGGTCGCACGCAATGAGTTTCAAGTTCCTGCGTGTCCTCAAGATTGCCCGCGTCGCGATCAAGTACGGGCTCGACGACATTGCGATGTCCGGCCTGAAAATTCCACGTACTGCGAAGCTGATCGACACACTGATTTTCTGGCGTGATATTTCGGCGCCGCGCGGCGAACGGCTGCGCCGTGCACTCGAAGAACTCGGTCCGATCTTCGTCAAATTTGGCCAGGTACTGTCGACCCGGCGCGACCTGATGCCGCCCGATATCGCCGAGGAACTGACCAGCCTGCAAGACCGCGTGCCGCCGTTCGATTCCGAACTGGCGATCGCGCAAATTACCAAGTCGCTCGGTGCCCATCCGTCGGAACTGTTCGCCAGTTTTGAGCGCGTGCCGGTGGCTTCGGCCTCGATCGCGCAAGTCCATTTTGCGGTGCTCAAGGATGGTCGCGAAGTGGCCGTCAAGGTGCTGCGGCCGGGCATGAAAAAGTCGATCGACGAAGACGTCGCACTGATGCATGTCGCGGCCGGTCTGGTCGAACGCCTTTGGGCTGACGCCAAGCGGCTCAAGCCGCGCGAAGTCGTCGGCGAGTTCGACAAGTACCTGCACGACGAACTCGACCTGATGCGCGAAGCGGCTAACGGCAGCCAGCTGCGGCGCAATTTTGCCGACTCGACGCTGCTGATGGTGCCCGAGATGATGTGGGACTACTGCTCGTCGTCGGTGATCGTGATGGAGCGCATGAAAGGCATTCCGATTTCGCAGATCGACAAGCTGGTCGCGGCCGGCGTTGACATGAAAAAGCTCTCCAGCGATGGTGTCGAAATCTTTTTTACGCAGGTATTTCGCGATGGCTTCTTTCATGCAGATATGCATCCGGGGAACATCCTGGTGTCGATCGAGCCGGCCACGCTGGGTCGCTACATCGCGCTTGATTTCGGTATCGTCGGCACGCTCAATGACTTCGACAAGGACTACTTGTCGCAGAATTTCCTGGCGTTTTTCCGGCGTGATTACAAGCGGGTCGCCGAGGCGCATATCGAGTCCGGCTGGGCACCGCGAGAGACCCGTGTCGATGAGCTCGAAGCGGCCGTGCGCGCCTGTTGCGAACCGATCTTCGACCGGCCGCTGAAAGATATTTCGTTCGGACAGATTCTGCTGCGGCTGTTTCAGACCTCGCGGCGCTTCAATGTCGAAGTGCAGCCGCAACTGGTGCTGCTGCAAAAGACCTTGCTCAATATCGAAGGGCTGGGTCGCCAACTCGATCCCGATCTCGACTTATGGAAAACCGCCAAGCCCTACCTGGAGCGCTGGATGGCCGAGCAGATCGGCTGGCGCGGACTGGTCGATCGCCTGAAAACCGAAGCGCCGCACTACAACAAATTGTTGCCGCAATTGCCGCGCATGATGCATCACGCGCTGGCCAGAATCGCCCAGCCCAATGACGACAACAAGACCTTGCTGGTGGCCTTGTTGGCCGAGCAGCGCCGCACCAACCGGCTGATCGGCACCGTGGTGTATTTCGCCGCCGGGCTGCTGGGCGGCTTGCTGCTGGTGCGCTTTGTCGGCCGTTGGCTGGCCTGGTCGTTTTGATGACTTCGCCGCGCTTCACGGAACGGGATCCGTTGGCACCGGGCTTTTGGGACGAGCGTTTTGTGCAGCAATTCATGCCGTGGGATCAGGGCGGCGTGCCGCCGGAACTGGCGCGCTTCATCGCGCAGGCAGTAACGCCGATGAACACGCTCATTCCCGGTTGCGGCATGGGCCACGAAGTGCGGCATCTGGCGCGAGCGGGCTGGCCGGTGACGGCGATCGATTTTTCGCCGGCGGCGGTGGACGCCGCCACGCAGTTGCTGGGTGAGTTTGCCAGCCACGTGCGGCAAGCTGATTTTTTCAGCTTTGCGCCAGCGCAAGCCGTGGCGTTTATTTACGAGCGAGCATTCCTGTGTGCGATGCCGCGCGCGCGTTGGGCGGATGTGATCGCGCAATGGGCTGCGCTACTGGCACCGGGAGCCTTGCTCGGGGGATTTTTCTTTTATGACGACGCGCCAAAAGGTCCGCCGTTCGGGGCCGACCGGGCAACGCTCGACGCGCTGATGCAGCCGCATTTTGTGTTGATCGAAGAGGCACCGGCCGAACAGTCCATCGCCGTCTTTGCCGGCAAGGAAGTCTGGCAGTTGTGGCAGCGGCGTTAGGCTATTGATGGATTGTTGCTCGAATCTTTCGAGCAACTTTCGTTATAATCGGCGGCTTATTTTTCGTCTCCACTTTGCGCCCAAGGATCCGCCATGCACGCCCTCATCTGGTTTGTCATTCTCTACTGGGTGATCTCGGTTGGCATCGGTTTGTACGCGGCGCGCTTCGTCAAGAACTCGAAGGATTACGCGCTGGCCGGCCGCTCGCTGCCGATGTCGGTGGTCACGGCCACCGTGTTTGCCACGTGGTTTGGCTCGGAGGCGGTACTCGGGATTTCATCGACCTTCGTCAAGGAGGGTTTGCGTGGCGTGATTGCCGATCCGTTCGGTTCGTCGATGTGCCTGATCCTGGTCGGGCTGTTCTTTGCGCGTCCGCTGTACCGGATGAACCTGCTGACCATCGGCGACTTCTATCGCAACAAGTTCGGCCGCGCGGTCGAAGTCATGGTGACGATCTGCATCGTGGTGTCGTATCTCGGCTGGGTGGCCGCGCAGATCAAGGCGCTCGGGCTGGTCTTTAACGTCGTCTCGGGCGGTGCAATTTCGATGGATGCCGGCATGATGATCGGTGCGGCCAGCGTGCTGGTCTACACGCTGATGGGCGGCATGTGGGCGGTGGCGGTGACGGACTTCTTGCAGATGATCATCATCGTGCTCGGCATGCTCTACATCGGCTGGGAAGTCTCGGCAATGGCCGGTGGCGCGTCGGTGGTGGTGGCGCATGCAGCCAATGCCGGCAAGTTCGATTTCTGGCCGGCACCGAGCTCGCGCGAGGTGCTGTGGTTCGGCGCAGCGTGGATCACGATGATGCTCGGCTCGATCCCGCAACAGGACGTGTTCCAGCGCGTCGGCGCGTCGAAGAATGAAAAGATCGCCGGCCGTGCTTCTATCCTCGGCGGCGTCATGTACTTCTGCTTCGCCTTCATCCCGATGTTCCTGGCGTATTCGGCGACGCTGATCGACCCGCAGATGGTGGCCGGCCTCATCGACACTGATCCGCAACTGATCCTGCCGACGCTGATCATGACCAAGGTGCCGCTGATTGCGCAGGTGATGTTTTTCGGCGCGCTGCTCTCCGCCATCAAGAGCTGCGCCAGCGCGACTCTGCTGGCACCCTCGATCACCTTCACCGAAAACATCCTGAAGGGCTTGCTGCCGGTGCAGACCGACCGGCAATTTTTGCTCGGCATGCGCTGCGTGCTGGTGGTCTTCACGGTGATCGTCACGGCCTTTGCGTTGCACAGCCAGTCAAGTATCTACAAGATGGTCGAGAACGCCTACAAGATCACGCTGGTGGCCGCCTTCGTGCCGCTGGCGCTGGGTTTGTACTGGAAGCGCGCCACGCGGCAGGGCGCGCTGGCGTCCATCATCCTCGGCTTGTCGTCGTGGATTCTGTTCGAACTGTTCGCACCGGAAGGCTACTGGCCACCGCAGCTGGTCGGCATCGTGCTGAGCCTGGCCGGAATGCTGCTGGGGTCGCTGGTACCGCAGGTGGTGCGCGGGCATGTGGCGATTCAACGGGGTTGATGCTGGAATGCCCTGTGCTGGCCGCAATCCCCTCCGGTTCCCCCCCGAAACCCTCTATAATCCCAGCCTTTGATCGCCTTGTGCGGGGACTTTTTCATGCCGATTTACGCGTACCGCTGCGAAGCGTGTGGTTTTGCCAAGGATGTACTGCAAAAGATGTCCGATCCCAAGTTGACCGATTGTCCGGAATGCGGCAAGGATACGTTCAGGAAGCAGTTGACGGCAGCCGGGTTCCAGCTCAAGGGAACAGGCTGGTATGCCACCGATTTCCGTGGCGGGGCCGGCACCACCGCAGCACCGGTCAGTCAGGCCGAGCCGGCCAAGAGCAGCGAGCCGGGGATGTCAACGTCAACGTCAACATCAACGCCGGCACCGGCAGCACCGGCTGCTGCTGCGGCACCGGCCAAATCCGATACAGGCGGTAGTACGCCGTCATCAACCTGATTGTTTGCTTCGCCACCGACGTGGCAACAAGGGCTGCTCATCATGCTTCGTAAATATTTTGTCACCGGATTACTGATACTGGTCCCGCTGGCGATCACGTTATGGGTCGTCAATCTGATCATCGGCACGATGGACCAGTCGCTGTTGCTACTGCCGGCGCGCTGGCGTCCGGAAGTGCTGTTCGGTTTTGCGATTCCGGGCCTGGGCACCATCCTGACCTTGCTGATCATTTTTGTCACGGGTCTGGCCACGCGCAACTTCGTTGGCAACCACGTCGTGATCTGGTGGGAACGCCTGCTGACCCGCATCCCGGTGGTCAACTCGATCTACTCCAGCGTCAAGCAGGTGTCGGATACCTTGCTGTCGTCGTCGGGCAATGCCTTTCGCAAAGCCGTGCTGGTCGAGTACCCGCGCCGCGGCAGCTGGACCATCGCTTTCCTTACCGGCGTGCCGGGCGGCGATGTGCGCAATCATCTGGTGGGCGACTTCATCAGCATTTACGTGCCAACGACGCCGAATCCGACCTCGGGATTTTTCCTGATGGTGCCACGTGACGAGACCATCGAACTCGACATGACGGTCGACGCAGCACTCAAGTACATTGTCTCGATGGGCGTCGTCGCCCCCGAACATTTCGATAAAAAAATCATCATTGATCCTGCCAAGATCACCAGCTGACGCCTGCGGACGCCGGCCGGTCACGGCAGCTCATCTGAACCACTGAACCACTGAAACACTGAATACGGAAACCGAACATGTCCATGCGAACCCACTACTGCGGCCTCACCACTGAGGCGCTCCTCGGCCAAACTGTCAGCCTGTGCGGCTGGGTGCATCGCCGGCGCGACCACGGCGGCGTCATCTTTATCGACCTGCGTGACCGCGAAGGTCTGGTGCAAGTTGTCTGCAATCCCGAGCAAGCCGAAGTCTTCAGCACCGCCGAAATCGTGCGCAACGAATTCTGCATGCGCGTCACCGGCGTAGTCAGGCTGCGTCCTGACGGCACCGCCAACAGCAACCTGCCATCGGGCAAGATCGAAGTGCTGTGCGAGCAGCTTGAAGTCCTCAATCCATCGGTGACGCCGCCGTTCCAGCTCGACGACGACAACCTCTCCGAGACCACCCGCCTGACCCATCGCGTGCTGGATCTGCGTCGTCCGCAGATGCAAAACAACCTGCGCCTGCGCTACAAGGTGACGATGGAAGTGCGCAAGTTCCTCGACGCGCACGGCTTCATCGACATTGAAACGCCGATGCTGACCAAGTCGACCCCGGAAGGTGCGCGCGACTATCTGGTGCCGTCGCGCGTCAATGCCGGCCAGTTCTTTGCGCTGCCGCAGTCGCCGCAACTGTTCAAGCAATTGCTGATGGTGGCCAACTTCGACCGCTACTACCAGATCGTCAAATGCTTCCGCGATGAAGATTTGCGCGCTGATCGCCAGCCCGAATTTACCCAGATCGATTGCGAAACCTCGTTCATGAACGAGCAGGAAATCCGCGACCTGTTCGAAGGCATGATCCGCCTGGTGTTTAAAAATGCACTCGACATCGACTTGCCGAACCCGTTCCCTGTGATGCCGTATTCGGAGTCGATGGGTCTGTACGGATCCGATAAGCCCGACATGCGCGTCAAGCTGGCCTTCACTGACCTCACCGAGGTGATGAAGGATGTCGACTTCAAGGTCTTCTCGGGCGCAGCCAACATGCTGGGCGGACGCGTGGTTGGCATGCGTGTGCCGGGCGGCAGCGCGATGCCGCGTTCGGAAATTGATGCCTACACCCAGTTCGTCGGCATTTACGGTGCCAAGGGCCTGGCCTACATCAAGGTCAATGACATCGCCAAGGGCCGCGACGGCTTGCAATCACCCATCGTCAAGAACCTGCACGACGCCGCATTGACCCGCATCCTCGAACTGACCGGTGCACAGGACGGCGATCTGATTTTCTTCGGTGCCGATAAGGCCAAGATCGTCAACGATGCCATCGGCGCATTGCGCGTGAAGGTCGGTCATTCCGACTTCGGCAAAAAGCACGACTTGTTCGACGATGTCTGGAAACCATTGTGGGTGGTCGATTTCCCGATGTTCGAATACGACGAGGAAGGCGATCGCTGGCATGCCGCGCACCATCCGTTCACAGCGCCAAAAGACGGTCACGAAGACTTCCTCGAGACCGATCCGGGCAAGTGCATTGCCAAGGCCTACGACATGGTTCTGAACGGCTGGGAGCTCGGTGGCGGGTCGGTCCGTATCCATCGTGCCGAAGTCCAGAGCAAGGTATTTCGCGCGATGAAAATCGATGATGACGAAGCGCAACTCAAGTTCGGCTTCCTGCTCGACGCCTTGCAATACGGCGCGCCACCGCACGGCGGCCTGGCCTTCGGTCTGGATCGCATCGTCACGATGATGACCGGTGCCGATTCGATCCGCGACGTGATCGCCTTCCCGAAAACCCAGCGGGCACAATGTTTGCTGACACAGGCGCCATCGCCGGTCGATGAAAAGCAATTGCGCGAACTGCACATCCGTTTGCGCGCCGTTGAACCTGTCATCAAGGGGTAACCAGAGAAAGCGCTGTTTCAGGGCATAATCGAAAGGCGCGTATTTTCGCGCCTTTTTTTTGAGCCTTTCGATGACCACACCCCAATTCAAGATCCCGCAATCCGTCCTTGTCGTGATCCATACCGCTGCCCTCGAAGTCCTGCTGATCCAGCGCACCGACAAGGCCGGTTTCTGGCAATCCGTGACCGGTTCCAAGGATGCTCCCGACGAAGCGCTGGCCTTCACTGCCGAGCGCGAAGTGGCCGAGGAAACCGGCATCCTCATCAGCGCAACCGGCGCACCATCGCCGGCCGACCTGCGCGACTGGCAGCTCGAAAACGTCTACGACATCTACCCGGTCTGGCGGCACCGCTATGCGCCCGGCATCACGCGCAATACCGAACATGTGTTCAGCCTGCAGGTGCCACGCGATATCGTCGTCACTTTGTCCGCTCGCGAACATACAAGCTATCAGTGGCTGCCGTATCATCAGGCCGCTGATTTATGCTTCTCACCGTCGAATGCCGAGGCCATCCTGCAATTGCCTGCACGGCTGCGTTTGCCGGAGTCTCCAGGACCCACATGAAAATCCGTATTGCCACTTACAACATCCACAAGGGTGTGTCGTCGTTTGGCAGCAAGCCGCGCATCGTCGCACTCAAGCAGGCACTGGCGACGATGCAAGCCAATGTCTATTTTTTGCAGGAAGTACAGGGTCGCCATGATGTGATGGCAGCGCGCCACGCGTCATCCTGGCCGGGGCAGGCCCAGCATGATTTCCTTGCCGGTGACTCGCATCAGGCGGTCTACGGGATGAACGCCGTCTACGATCATGGCCACCATGGCAATGCTCTGCTGAGCAACCTGCCGATCGCGTCATCGCGCAATCAGGATGTCTCGGACCACAAGTACGAATCGCGCGGCATCCTGCATTGCGTGATCCATCTCGACGACCTGCCGGTACACTGCTACGTGGTCCATCTCGGCCTGTTCGCCGGTGGCCGCCGTCGCCAGGCCGAAGCACTGATCGAAGCGGTACTGGACTCGGCACCACCTGGGGCACCGGTGATTATTGCCGGTGATTTCAATGACTGGGGTAACCATCTCAGCGAAGCGCTGCGTAGCCGTCTTGGCGTTACCGAGGTAT
Organism: Actimicrobium sp. CCC2.4; assembly: GCF_034347385.1. Lineage (NCBI taxonomy): Bacteria > Pseudomonadati > Pseudomonadota > Betaproteobacteria > Burkholderiales > Oxalobacteraceae > Actimicrobium > Actimicrobium sp. CCC2.4. The sequence goes on from NZ_CP133777.1 coordinate 872,901, forward strand.
TCGACGAGCGCGTGCCCAGCGTCGGTATGGGCAGTTTCCTGCGTCGCCTGCGCGGCCCCGGTGCGAAGATTCAGCATGCCCGGACTTTTCCGGCGATGCTGCCATTCCTGCAACTGGACCGGATCTACGTGCGCGGTTTTGCGATCGATTCGGCCGAAGTACTGCATGGTGCCTTGTGGGCGCGCTTGTCCGATCACGCGCCCATCGTCGCGACGTTGCAGCTGAAATGATGGCGGCGGACTGCGCATGCGCCCGGTAAATCTGGTGGCTGGTAATGCGCTGCGGCTGCTGGAATGCGGCGCAGAATTCTTTCCGGCGCTGATTGCCGCCTTCGATAGCGCCACCGTTGAAATCCACCTCGAAACCTACATTTTTGCCGATGACCAAACCGGACTGAAGGTCAAGGCGGCGCTGATACGCGCTGCGCAGCGCGGTGTCGTGGTCTACGTGATTACCGACTGGATCGGTACGGGCCGGCTGCAGTCGATCCAGCTTGACCGTGAATTGCAGGCCGGTGGCGTGCACCACCGCAGCTTCAATCCGTGGTTCCGTCGCGGCCTGGCGCGCACGCACCGCAAGTTGTGTGTGGTCGATCGTGATCTGGCATTCATCGGTGGTCTCAACATCAACGACGACATGATCTCGGACGACGATGCACACACCGCGCTGCCCGAGCCGCGCTGGGATTTCGCCGTCGAAATTCACGGGCCGCTGGTCCGGCTGATTCATCTGGAGGCGGAAGCGCAATGGCTGCGGCTGGGCAGCCTGAAGCTGCGCGCGCGCTGGGAACTGTTCCGCGAGACCCGCGCCGCGCGGGCTTCGGGCACTGGCAACGGCGCGCTGGCCGGACTGGTGATCCGCGACAATTTGCGCAACCGGCGCACCATCCAGCGTGTCACGGTGCAGGCGCTACGCAGCGCGCGCCGCAGTGCAATCCTGGCGACACCGTACTTTGCACCCGGTCGCAAATTGCGCGAAGCGCTGGCACAAGCGGCGGCGCGCGGCATCGACGTGACCTTGCTGATCGGGGTGGGCCAGTTCCGCATGCAGGATGCGGTAGCCCATTCGTTCTATCCGAAGCTCTTGCAATGCGGTGTCAAGGTGGTGGAGTTCCGGCGCACGCAATTGCATGCCAAGGTGGCGGTCGTCGATGACGACTGGGCTACCGTCGGCTCCAGCAACTATGACGGCTTGAGCCTGTTCCTGAACCAGGAAGCCAACATCGTGATCCGCGATGTTCCGTTCACGCAGCGCCTGCGCGGCCACATCGAGCATGCGGTCAGCGATGGCACCACCATCGCCGCGGAGGATTTTGCCCACATCGGCCGGCTCGAACGGGCCTGGTACGGCGCGGCGTATTTCTGCTACCGCGGCCTGCTGCGCATTGCTACGCTCGGGCGCTATTCCTGAAGCCGATCCTGATCGTCAGATCTTTACCCACGCGCCTTTGTAAATGATTGGTCCGGTGGGGCCGTTCGGGTCCGGCGAGCCGCCCTTGGGTTCCAGCGACACGGCCAGAAGCGGGATAGCCTCCGGTGTCAGGCCGGCAGCCAGTGGCAGCGTGATCGTGCCATCGGCAGCGAGCAGGCCGAGCGAACGCGGCGCGCCACTTTTCGGTACCGCCCACAACTGCAGGCTCTTGTCGGTCGCTACGTCCTGGCGATTGACCAGCTTGATGGTGACCTGGCGGCGCAGCGGATCGCCTGTAGCCAGGGCGACCGGCATGGACTTGTCATCGGTCAACATTGCGACATAGGTAGTGACCGGCGTGGCCTGGTCGAGCTGTTTGGTCAGCAACATGCCAACCAGGACCGTCGCCAGCGTGGTCGACACCAAGCCGAGCCCGCGCCAGAACGCCAGATCATTGCGCAGGCCGCGCCAGAAGGCCATCCGGTCGGTGCTCGCGCTTGCGCTGGTCGCGGCGAGTTTGAGCTCGCCGGCCAATCGGGTCCAGACCTGCGGCGACGGTTGCGCCGCCGGTGCGAGTTCGGCCATCGGATGCAGCCGGTCCTGCCATTCGGCGACCGCGCGACGCAGCACCAGGCTATCGGCCAGCAGCGTCTCGAAGCGGCGACGGGCACCACCTTTGAGCGTACCGAGTACATATTCGGCGCTCAGGCGCTCTATCAGTTTTTCGTTATCAAGAATGTTCATGCGCCTTCCAGCTTGTTCAGGCAAACGCGCAAGCGTTCCAGGCCGCGGCGTATCCAGGTCTTGACCGTACCAATCGGTAATTTCATGTGTTCGGCTACTTCGCTATGCGACATGTCGTGATAAAAAGCCATGGCCACGGCTTGCCGGTGCAGTCCCTCCAGACGTGACAGACAGCTTGCGAGGGCGGTCGATTCCTGCGACAACTGCAATGCTGCCAGCGGTGTCAGGTCACTGCTTTCCATCGCATCCATGACGTCCTTGTCAAAGGTATCTGCATCGAGTTCGACCGTGTGGTCGACCCGGCGCAGCATATCGAATGCCTTGTTACGGACGATAGTCGTCATCCATGTCATTGGCGCGGCCAGGCTTGCCTGGTAACTCGCGGCATTGTTCCAGACACTGACAAACGCCTCTTGCAGCGCCTCTTCGGCAGCCTCCCGCTTGATTAATATACGCAGCGCAAAGCCAAACAGTTTCGAAGAAGTAGCGTCATATAGCGAACGAAAGGCATCCGCGTCCTTGCGCGCCACGGCGGCCAGCCAGATTTTCAGTTGTTGGGGGTCGGGAGGTGACAATTTGAAGTCCATGTAAAAAGTGGGCGCTTGAATTGGTCGATGCATGTCGGGTGAAGCTGGTAGTGGCACCGTCATGTTCCCTGCCATTTTTGCAGTGAGTGTATCCCATCATTTGCCGGGCGCCCGGCTTGTCGGCACTGGCCGTACAATCAGCGTTGTTTCCACCTACCGTTTAACTCATGCATAGCGCTACCGTCCGCATCGACAAATGGCTCTGGGCTGCCCGATTTTTCAAAACCCGTTCGCTGGCCACCGACGCCGTCGACAACGGCAAGGTGCGGCTCAATGGCGCGCGCACCAAGCCTGCACACAGCGTCAAACCGGGCGACTTGCTGGTCATCAGCAACGGCGCGGCTGACTGGGAAGTCGGGGTGCTGGCACTCGCCGACGTACGCGGTTCAGCCGACATGGCGCGCACCCTGTATGCCGAAACCGAAGCCAGCAGCGCACGTCGCGCCAACGATACCGAACAGCGCAAGTTGTATCGCGAGCCAGGCACTACCATCAAGGGACGGCCGACCAAGCGTGACCGGCGCGCGCTCGAACGCAGCAGTTCCTAGCAAACCCTGACCGGCACCGCGCAGACACTGTCGTTCGTATAGAACAGCAGCTCTAAGTTCTCTCTTTACTTTCATTGCGCCGTGCATAATAGTACGAACGTACGATTTTTGACGACGGTCGAATTCGCGACATGGCAGCAGCAACTCAGCAGTAACTCAGTGACAGGCATATCCGTGGCAACCAATAGCACCGAACCATCTCCCCGATTCATGCGCAAAGGCGAACTGACCCGCGCGGCAATCCTTGATGTCGCCCTCGACTTGTCCAGTCGTGACGGCCTCGAAGGACTGACCATCGGCCTGCTGGCCGATAAGATGAATATGAGCAAATCAGGTGTCTTTGCTCACTTCGGTTCGCGCGAGGATTTGCAGATCGAAGTACTGAAGCTGTATCACCACCATTTTGAGCAGGAAGTGTTTTATCCCAGCGTGAAAGAAGCCCGCGGACTGTCCCGCCTCAAGGGCATGTTCGCGCGCTGGGTCAAGCGGGTTACCGTAGAGATCGCCTCAGGCTGCATCTACATCAGCGGGGCGGTCGAATACGATGATCGTCCGGGTGCTATCCGCGAAGAGCTTGAAGCGATGGTGCTGGCGTGGCAAACGGCGCTGTTTCGTTGCGTCGAGCAAGCCACCGCCATGGGGCACCTGCGTGCCGATACCGACCCGCAGCAAATGGTCTTTGAAATGTATGGCCTGATCCTGGCGTTGCATCACGACGCCCGGTTCATCAAGCGTCCCGGCAGTGTCGAACGGGCCCAGTTGGGTTTCGAACGGTTGCTGCAGAGTTACCAGAATGTCGCGCCGCCAGTACCGGGCGCAAACGAAAAACCAAATCCCGCTGTCAATTAAAATTCGACAGCCTGAATAGCATCCCCCATCCAGGAGAACACCATGGGCCAGTACATCGCACCGTTACGTGACATGCAATTCGTTTTACATGAACTGCTGCAAGTGGAAGACGAACTCAAAGCCATGCCCAAGCATGCCGAGACCAACCGCGAACTGATCGATCAGGTGCTGGAAGAGGGCGGCAAGTTCACTTCGCAAATCCTGTTTCCGCTGAACCATAGCGGCGACCGCGAAGGCTGCCATCTCGACAAGGTCACGCATGAAGTGACGCCGCCAAAAGGCTTCAAGGCCGCCTACAAGCAATACGTCGAAGCCGGTTGGCCGTCGGTCTCGTGCGACCCCGAATACGGCGGCCAGGGCTTGCCGCTGGTGGTCAACAACTCGTTCTACGAAATGCTGAATTCAGCCAACCAGGCCTGGACCATGTATCCGGGCCTGTCGCACGGCGCTTACGAATGCCTGCACGAACATGGGACGCCGGAACAAAAAGCGTTGTACCTGCCGAAGCTGGTCTCGGGCGAATGGACCGGTACCATGTGCCTGACCGAATCGCATTGCGGTACCGACCTCGGCATGCTGCGCTCGAAGGCCGAGCCGCAAGCCGATGGTTCGTTCAAGATCAGCGGCGGCAAGATTTTCATCTCGGCCGGCGAACACGACATGTCGGAAAACATCGTCCATCTGGTGCTGGCGCGCTTGCCGGATGCACCGGCCGGCACCAAAGGCATCTCGCTGTTCATCGTGCCGAAATTTTTGCCGAATGCCGATGGCTCGGTCGGCGCGCGCAATCCGATTTTTTGCGGCGCGATCGAAGAGAAAATGGGCATCCACGGTAACTCGACCTGCCAGATGAATATGGACGAGGCCACCGGCTGGCTGATCGGCCAGCCGAACAAAGGCTTGAACGCGATGTTCGTGATGATGAATGCAGCCCGCCTGGGCGTGGGCATGCAATCGCTCGGTCTGACCGAAGTGGCATTCCAGAACGCGCTGGTGTACGCCAAGGACCGCCTGCAAATGCGCAGCCTGACCGGCGTCAAGGCCCCTGAAAAAGCCGCCGATCCGATCATCGTCCATCCCGATGTACGGCGCATGCTACTGACCGCCAAGGCCTATGCCGAAGGTGGCCGCGCATTCAGTTCGTACGTCGCACTGCAGATCGACAAGGAACTCAACCATCCCGACGAAGAAGTCCGCAAGGATGCCGCCGACGAAGTCGCGCTGCTGACACCGATCATCAAATCCTTCCTGACCGACAACGGCTGGATCGCTACCTCGGAAGCGATGCAGGTCTACGGCGGCCACGGCTTCATTGCCGAATGGGGCATGGAACAGTACGTGCGCGATTCGCGCATCAACATGATTTACGAAGGCACCAATACGATCCAGTCGCTCGATTTGCTGGGTCGCAAAGTGTTGATGGATAACGGCGCCAAGCTGCGTAAATTCGGCGCAAAAGTGCAAGCCTTCGTCGAAGAAAACGGCACCAATGAAGCGATGTCGGAATTCATTACGCCACTGGCCGATCTGGGAGACAAGGTCACCAAGCTGACGATGGAAATCGGCATGAAGGCGTTCCAGAATCCCGACGAAGTCGGTGCCGCCGCGGTGCCGTACCTGCGCGTGGTCGGGCATATGGTGTATGCGTATTTCTTTGCTCGGATGGCCAAGATCGCGCTCGAAAAACAGGATGGCGGCGACAAGTTCTATCAATCGAAACTGGGTACGGCGCGCTTTTATTTTGCCCGTCTGCTGCCCGAGACCGCGATGCTGATCCGCCAGGCGCGCTCAGGCAGCGCCAACCTGATGGCGCTCGACGCCGACCTGTTCTAAACAGGCTTTTCGCTACTCCCTAGCCGCGCCCGATTTTCCGTAGTCGGGCGCGGCGGCCAATTCCAGGAATTCCACATGTCCAATTTCATTGTCAAAAAAGTCGCCGTCCTCGGCGCCGGCGTCATGGGTGCGCAGATCGCTGCGCATTGCATCAACGCACGTGTCCCGGTCGTCCTGTTCGACCTGCCCGCCAAAGAAGGTGCCAAGAACGGCATCGTCCTGCGCGCCATCGAGAACCTGAAAAAACTCAGCCCTGCACCCTTCGGCAACAAGGATGATGCAGCGCTGATCCAGGTCGCCAACTACGAAGACAACCTCGACCTGCTGGCCGGTTGCGACCTGATCATCGAAGCCATTGCCGAGCGCATGGACTGGAAGCACGACCTCTACAAGAAGGTCGCACCGCACATCGCACCGAATGCGATCTTTGCGTCGAACACGTCGGGCCTGTCGATCACGGCGCTGTCCGAAGGCTTCGATGCCGAACTCAAGGCGCGCTTTTGCGGCGTGCATTTTTTCAATCCGCCGCGCTACATGCATCTGGTCGAACTGATCCCGACCGTGGCGACCAATCCCCTCATTATTGACCAGCTCGAAGGCTTCCTCGCCTCGACACTGGGCAAGGGCGTCGTACGCGCCATCGACACGCCGAACTTTATCGCCAACCGCGTCGGCATCTTCGGCATGCTGGCGACGATCCACGAAGCCGATAAATTTGGCCTCTCGGTCGATGTCGTCGATGACCTGACCGGTGCCAAGCTCGGTCGTGCCAAGTCGGGCACCTTCCGCACCGCCGACGTGGTCGGGCTGGACACGATGGGCCATGTGATCAAAACCATGCAGGATCACCTGAAAGACGACCCGTTCTACAGTACCTACGCGACACCGCCGCTGCTGGCGAAGCTGATTGAGCAGGGCGCGTTGGGCCAGAAAGCCGGTGCCGGTTTCTATAAAAAAGTGGGCAAGGACATCTTGCGCATCGATGCGGCCAGCGCGAGCTATGTCGCCGGTGGCGGCAAGGTCGACGACATCGTCGCGCGCATCCTGAAAGAGAAAGATGCGGCCAAGCGGATGAAGGCGCTGCATGACTCGACCAACCCGCAGGCGCAATTCCTGTGGGCGATTTACCGCGACGTGTTCCACTACATCGCGATCCATCTGGAGTCGATTGCCGACAACGCCCGCGATGTCGACTTTGCGCTGCGCTTCGGTTTCGGCTGGAACCTCGGACCGTTCGAAACCTGGCAAGCCGCCGGTTGGCAGCAAGTCGCGACCTGGGTCAAAGAAGACATCGACGCCGGCAAGGCACTGAGCAGCGCACCATTGCCGGCCTGGGTATTCGATGGTCGCACCGGCGTGCATGCCGAAGACGGTTCGTATTCGGTTTCGCGCAAGACCAATATCGGCCGCTCGGAACTGGCGGTGTATCAGCGTCAGGCCTTCCGCGCACCGGTGCTGGGTTCGGGTAGTGTGGATGGTCGCACCGATGGCACGACTGTCTTCGAAGATGAATCGGTACGCATCTGGCATCAAGGCGACGAGGTGCTGATCCTGTCGCTGAAAACCAAGATGCACGTGATCGGCGCCGGCGTCATCGCCGGCCTGTCGAAGGCGATTGCCGAAGCCGAAGCCAACTACAAGGGCCTGGTGATCTGGAGTGCCGATGCAGCCGAAGGCGGCGCCTTCTCGGCCGGTGCCGACCTGCAATCGATGCTGCCGCTGTTCATGTCCGGCGGTATCAAGGCGATCGAGCCGGAAGTGGCGAAACTGCAGCAGGCGCATCAGGCACTGAAGTACGCCAACGTGCCGGTGGTCGCAGCGGTCTCGGGACTGGCGCTCGGTGGTGGTTGCGAGCTGATGCTGCATGCCGCCAGACGCGTGGCGTCGATCGAGTCGTACATCGGCCTGGTCGAAGTCGGCGTCGGTTTGATCCCGGCCGGTGGCGGCTTGAAGGAAGCGGCCTTGCGCGCAGCTGCCGATGTCAAGGGCACCGATCTGCTGCAATTCCTGAAAAATTATTTCACGCATGCAGCCACCGCAGCGGTGTCGAAGTCGGCGCACGAAGCGCAAAAAATGGGCTACCTGAAATCGACCGACGTGATCGTTTTCAATGCCTACGAATTGCTGCACGTGGCCAAGGTCGAAGCCCGTGCGATGTTCGATGCCGGTTATCGCGCACCGATGCCAGCGCTGGTGCCGGTGGCCGGGCGCTACGGCATCGCCACCGTGTCGGCCCAGCTGGTCAACATGCGCGACGGCGGGTTCATCTCGGCGCATGACTACAAGCTCGGCGCGATGATCGCCTCGATTGTCTGCGGCGGCGACGTCGACGAAGGCAGCCTGGTCAACGAACAATGGCTGCTCGACCTCGAGCGCAAGGCGTTCATGGAATTGCTGAATCATCCGAAGACCCAGGAACGGATCATGGGGATGATGCAGACCGGCAAGCCGGTCAGGAACTAATTCGCGCAACAGGGCGCCGGATTTTTTCCGCGTCCTGTTCGGCCACCAACATGCAGCACAGGAGAATCACATGAGCAAACAACTTCAAGATGCCTACATCGTCGCCGCCACCCGCACGCCGATCGGCAAGGCGCCACGCGGCATGTTCCGCAGCACCCGTCCCGACGATCTGCTGGTCCGTGCGATCCAGTCGGCGATGGGGCAAGTGCCGGGCCTCGATCCGGCCACCATCGAAGATGCCATCGTCGGCTGTTCGTTTCCAGAAGGCGCGCAAGGCCTCAACATCGGCCGCATGGCGGTGCTGCTGGCCGGCCTGCCGAAGACCGTCGGTGGTGTCACCGTCAACCGTTACTGCGCGTCCGGTATCACGGCCGTGGCGATGGCGGCCGACCGGATTCGCGTTGGCCAGGCCGACGTAATGATCGCCGCCGGTGTCGAATCGATGTCGATGGTGCCGATGATGGGTTTCCATCCATCGATGAACATGGACATCTTCAAGGACGACAATATCGGCATGGCCTACGGCATGGGATTGACCGCCGAGAAGGTCGCGCAGCAATGGAAAGTCTCGCGCGACGCGCAGGACGAATTCGCGCTGCAATCGCACATGAAGGCCATCGCCGCGCAGCAAGCCGGTGAATTCAATGACGAAATGACGTCCTTCGACATCATCGAACGCGTACCGAACCTGGCGACTGGCCAAATCGATTTGCGCACCCGCACCGTCAGCCAGGATGAAGGCGCGCGCGCCGAATCGACGCTGGCGTCGCTGGGCAAACTCAAGCCGGTGTTCGCTGCCAAGGGCTCGGTCACGGCCGGCAACAGCTCGCAGATGTCGGACGGTGCCGGTGCGCTGATCATCGTCAGCGAAAAAATTCTCAAGCAATTCAACCTGACGCCACTGGCGCGCTTTGCGTCCTTCGCAGTGCGCGGCGTGCCGCCGGAAATCATGGGCATCGGTCCGAAGGAAGCGATTCCTGCGGCGTTGCGCGCGGCCGGTATCACGCAGGATCAGATCGACTGGTTTGAATTGAACGAAGCGTTTGCCGCGCAATCTCTGGCGGTGATCAACGACCTCGGGCTCGATCCGTCGAAAGTCAACCCGATGGGTGGTGCGATCGCGCTTGGTCATCCGCTCGGTGCCACCGGCGCGATCCGCTCGGCCACCGTGATCCATGCCTTGCGTCGCAAGAACCTGAAGTACGGGATGGTGACGATGTGCGTCGGAACAGGGATGGGCGCAGCAGGAATTTTTGAGCGGATGTAATTTTGGTGCGAGTGGCTAGGGCCAGCACTCGCGCGTTTTGCCCCCCATTGCAGCAGCCACAGGAGACCAGATGGATATCTTGATCAGCAAGGAAGACCGCATCCTGACGATGCAATTCAATCGTCCCGACAAAAAGAACGCGATCACCGCCGCGATGTACCAGGCCATGGCCGATGCCTTGCGCGATGCCGACAGCGATGCCGATATTCGCGTCATCATGATCACCGGTCATCTGCAGATTTTTACGGCCGGTAATGACCTTGATGATTTCATGAAGAATCCGCCGCAGGGAATGGACAGTCCGGTACACCAGTTTCTGCACCAGATCAGCCATGCCGGCAAGCCGGTAGTGGCCGCGGTGTCGGGTGCTGCGGTGGGTATCGGTACCACCTTGCTGCTGCATTGTGATCTGGTCTACGCATCGGAAACGGCCAAATTCATGATGCCGTTTTCGCAGTTGGGATTGTGTCCGGAAGCAGCATCGAGCCTGTTGTTCCCGCAACTGGCAGGCTACCAGCGTGCCGCAGAAAAGCTGCTACTGGGCGAGGCCTTCATGGCCGATGAAGCGCAGCAGATGGGATTGGTCAATAAAGTGCTGCCGGTTGATCAGTTACTTGAGGTCGCCCGGGCTCAGGCGGTCAAGCTGGTGCAGTTGCCGGCTTCGTCGATGCTGGCCACCAAGCGCCTGATGAAAGCCGGCCAGACAGCGGCGATTGATGCGCGCATGCAGGAAGAGGGCAAAGCATTCGGTGCGATGCTGACGGCACCGGCCGCAAAGGAAGCGTTCGCTGCATTTTTCCAGAAACGCAAGCCGGATTTCTCGCGGCTTGATTAAGCGCAGTTAGCGACGGGGATCAGCTCGTCGGGAGCGTAGCTCCTAGGAGCGCTCAAGCTCTGCCGTGTATTCGCGTGCCCTCATCAGGTTGCAGGCTGCTGCCTCCATGATGTCGTACAGATTGAGGACTTCGTGAGGGACGATTTCGCGCAGGACCCGGGCGTCGCAAAAGTAGGAGTCCAGTTCAAGTTCGAAGGCGCGCTCCTCGATGGTGCCGGTCTGCGTCGTACGCTTGAAAACGCGGGTGGCCATCGCGCGCTGCACGGCGCTCAATGCCGTGTCCTGCATGTCGGCGGCGCTTTGCTGCTGCATCCATGTTCGCAGGATAGCAATGTTGCCCTTGATGATCTGACCATTGACGGTGGTGAAGGCGGCCAAAGCCTGTTCGGATTCCTTGTCCATGCGGTCCTCGCAAAATTCAACGGGTTAAGTTTCTGATGTACTCTGAAATCGCCACGCAGGCGATCGCTCTATTGAATGGCCTGAGCGGCTTCATGGTTCCCTTGATGTCGCTTTCACGCCCGCATCTTGCCCCACTCATTACAAGGACAACAGCCCATGGCCGCACAACCCGAAAATACCAACATGGCACTGTTCTGCGATTTTGAAAACGTCGCACTCGGTGTGCGCGACGCCAAATACGCCGCCTTCGATATCCGCAAGGTGCTGGAGCGCTTACTGCTCAAAGGCAATATCGTAGTCAAAAAAGCCTATTGCGACTGGGATCGCTACAAGGATTTCAAGGCCGCCATGCATGAAGCGGCATTCGAGCTGATCGAGATCCCGCATGTGCGGCAATCGGGCAAGAACTCGGCCGATATCCGGATGGTGGTTGACGCGCTCGATCTCTGCTACACCAAGGCGCATGTCGATACCTTCGTCATCCTCAGCGGCGATTCGGATTTTTCTCCGCTGGTATCGAAACTGCGCGAGAACAACAAGCGCGTCATTGGTGTCGGTGTCAAGGATTCGACCTCGGATCTGCTCAGCGCCAATTGCGATGAATTCATTTTTTACGATGACCTGGTGCAGGTCGTGCCAACGCGCAAGAAAGCCGTCGCGAAGAAGCCCGCCGCCGTCAAGGGCGAAGGCAAAAGCGACGGCAAGAATGCCAATCGCGAAGTCAGGCCCGTGGCCGCGAAATCGGAAGAGGACAAGCGCGCCGAGTTGCTCGACTTCCTGACTAACACCGTCGAAGCATTGATCGCCGAGCGCGGCTCGGATGAAAAAATCTGGGCCTCGATGGTGAAGTCGACGATGCAGCGCCGACGTCCGGGCTTCAATGAGTCAGCTTTCGGCTATCGCTCGTTCAAGGAACTGGTCGAAGATGCGCAGCGCCACAAACTGCTGGCCATCGTGCGCGATGAAAAAGCCTCGCAATACACGATCCGTCTGGCCGCCGGCGACGACTGATACGGCGGTGGTTCTGGTGGCTGGCGCTGCGCTCATTTACGTACCGCCGCCCGAGCCAGCCGGACCGATCCGCATGCCGCTGAGCGTGTCATGCAGTTCCGCCCGGTTGTAGGCCGCGCGCATCGCATCCTTGGCGCTGATGGTTTTTTTTGCGACCAGTTGAGCCAGTGATTCATTGAGGCTGCGCGACATGTTGTCTTCCTTGCGTTTCATGAAATCGGCCAGCATGTGGAATTTTTCAGCATCGGCGATCAGGTTGGCAACCTGCTGGTGATTGTTGAACAGCAGCTCGCTGGCCAGCGCCAGCGCGTCGCCGCTTTCGGTCGGCACCAGGGTTTGGCTGATGACACCGATGAGTGAGCTCGACAGGGCGACGGCACGCTGGCTGCGCTGCTCCGGCCCAAAAAAAGCCAGCAGTTTCGACAGCGCGCTAACAGCGCTGTTGGTATGCATCGTTGCCAGCACCAGATGACCGGATTCGCCGGCATGCAGCAAGGTATCGGCGGTGTCGAAGTCACGGATTTCGCCCACCATCAGGATGTCCGGATTTTGCCGCATTGCCTCGCGCAGACCGGATGAAAAACTGGCGGTATCGGTCGGCACTTCCTTGTGCGAGATGATCGATTGCTTGCGCTCAAGCAAGTACTCGATCGGCTCTTCGATGGTGATGATGTGGCCGCTGCGGGTGCTATTGAAATAATCGAGCATCGCGGCAATCGTCGTGGTCTTGCCGGAGCCGGTCGGACCGGTCACCAGAATGATGCCGCGGGTGGCTTCCAGGATGCTGCGCACGTACAGTGGCAAGCCGGTTTTTTCCATCGAGATCGGGTGCAGCGGCAAGCGCCGGATCGCAATCGTGATTTTTTCACGCGAGCCGCTGGTGTAGACATTGCAGCGCAGCCGGCATTGGGTCAGCAGGAACGAGCGGTCGATCGCACCGCTGGTAATTTTTTCTTCCCATCCGAGATCGATCGCGCTGAGCAGCGGAATCATTTCTTCGCGCTGTACCGGTTCGGCGTTCATCGATTGCCATTTGCGTGGTGTCTTCACCATCATCGGCATGTCTTGCTCGATATGGATGTCAGTAAAAACCTGGCCGATGCTGACCAGTTCGATGATCTCTTGCAGCAGGTCGCGAAATAGAACGGTGGGTGCGGTCATCGGGGTTCTCCGGTGAAAGGGTCAGCGCGGCAAGTTGCGATATACCCGTTGCGCATACGCGGCGCGCTGAACGGGACGACTGGAGTTATAGGCACCAACGGCTTCCCACGAATTGCCGAGGCGCTGCATGTTTTGCGACAGGATCCACGCGCCGACATGGATGCTGGTGCAGGGATCGCGCAATTGCTGTTCGCTGATGCCGTAGCGGCTCAGCAGCGGAAACCAGCGGCTGTTGATCTGCATCAGGCCGAGGTCGTAGGAACCGTCGCGGTTGCGGTTGATGGCATCGGGATTCATGCTCGATTCGGTCCGGGCGATGGCTACCAGCATGGCCGGATTCACGGCGTAGCGCTGAGCGGCTTCTTGCCAGCACGCATGGGCGGGTGTCATGGCGAACCAGACGAGGGAGACCACAACGGGGATGACATCTATCCATCTGCAGAGCGTTGAGTACATATCGGGTTCAGGGTGGCGTAGTGGTGTTGTTCAGGTAGACAAAATGTCCCGATTCGCTACCTGGAACGGTACTGTCCGCATGGCACATCATCGTGATGTAATTGAAATCAACGATCAACGTGCCGGGTGGCTTGATAAGCGCGGGGCTGCCATCTGGCATGACTGTGGGCACATTGCACGGGCTTCCGACAGCGACTTGTTCGTACATGGACAGATTCGCTGTGCCAACGATGCCCATCACGCGGGCGTTTTGCTGGACAACCAGAGTGCCGTCCATGCGCAAGTCACCTTTCATGGTGAGATTGCCATTTGCCGGTGCGATGCCAGTAAGGGCCAAATTGCCACCCATGTTCAGACCACCTGCCAGCGTCTGGGTGCCTCCCACGGTCAAATTTCCTGGCATGGTCAGATTGCCATTTGCCGGGGCGGTCCCTGTCATGGCGACATTGCCTCCAACGGCAACGTTATTGACATTGTTCAGGTCGCCATTCTGGTCTAGTCCGAGCGGTACCCAATTGCCCAAGTTATCCCGCACGAAAGCGCGCCCCGTATCCAGCGTAGCGACCACGTCGCCCGGTGCAGCGATAGGCGGCAACAACGCGTAGCTGCCCACCGGTGCTTTCCAGCTGGACGGTTCAGTCCAGGTATTGCCAATACAGGTCAGCAGGTGGCCAATGCTATCCATGGCCAGTGCAAGGTCAGCTCCGCAACCGACAGTGCCGGCCACCTTGATGGCTGCACCTGTCATGCCGATGGGTGTGGACATCTGGTTCAACCCCGGCGACCCGGCCACATTTTTTCGATATAGAAAATCAGCCCCTGATTGACCCGAGCCATAGAACAGGGCCGTCGCCAGATTGCCATTGGTCGCCGCAGGGCGGCCCGGACAATTGGAGCCGATGAAATCACTCAGCCTGGGCGCTGGCGCCACCGCGGTTTCGTCCAGTAGCCAGCTACCGTAGGCGCCACGCGCGATTAGTCCGGATGCCGGCACATTCGGGGTGACGTAGGTAATAGCGCCACCGCCGGTGCCGGCGTTGGCCGCTACGTAGCCGATATCTGCGTCGGGAATTGCGACGCCGCCCTCGGTGACGAGCAGCACTTCGAGTTGTGTTGCGGTGTTCTTGCGGATCAGCATGCAGGGTGTTTGCTGGTAGATATTCTGCGCTGCAAAGCTGGGGGGCAAATAGCCCGAACCCTGCAGCGTGGCCAGTGGCACGGCCGCGGTGGTACCGACTGGATTGGGAGAAGCGAGCAGCGTGGAGTAATTGTCGTCGAGGTAGCGTGCTGCCGCACTGGCAAAGGTAGCCTGATGCTGGGCCGTTTGCTGGCCTTTGGCATCTTGCAGTGAGCTGTCCATGATGGTGGTCAGTCCGAGCAGCATGAACATGCCGATGGCCAGTGCAGCCATTAATTCGAGCAGTGAAAATCCGCGTTGCGGTTGTCGTTTCATGGTGTATCAGTCCCGATGGGCGAGCCAGATGGCGGCACCGTTGGTGATGCCAGCCGGTAGCGCCGGCAGCGGTACCTGGTCGGCGCTGGTTGCGCCGGGTGCCTCAATCCTGCCGGTTAAGGTGTTGGCGCGGCCTGCCAATACCGAACCCTGTGCCAACACGGCGATCCCTTTGATCAGGCCGGGTGGACTGATGCCGATCGAGTACACGGCGACTGTGCCGTCCGTAAGGACGGCATTGCTCCACTGGGGTGGGGTCAGTGCGGCATAACCGGCCGGAAAAACGGGTACCGCGACTTCGCCCGCGTAAGCGGAATTGGCATTGGCAAAATTGACTACCCCCGCGCGATAGCTCGCCATGTTGGCCGCAAACGACCTGACCCGCGCGGCATCCGC
The DNA here is from genome assembly GCF_034347385.1 of Actimicrobium sp. CCC2.4. Classification (NCBI taxonomy): domain Bacteria; kingdom Pseudomonadati; phylum Pseudomonadota; class Betaproteobacteria; order Burkholderiales; family Oxalobacteraceae; genus Actimicrobium; species Actimicrobium sp. CCC2.4. The sequence continues at coordinate 888,316 of NZ_CP133777.1, forward strand.
CACGCTGGCTAGCGCGATTTGCGAGGTGATCGATGCGTAACCGGTTAGCGACGCGATGATGGCGATGATGGCGATGATCCACATGGCGATACTCCTCTGGAGATGCGCCTAGTTTGAGGTCCACGTAATCGCATTGCCAGCTCCCCCAGCGACGGTACATTCCAGCGTCGCAGCAGCCGGTGTAGCCGGAAAAACAGTGATGCCACCGCCACCGCTGATGATGTTGGTCCAGCCTGACGATCCGCTGATCATGTTGATGCACGCGGCTTGTGGCACGGCCGTATATTGAATCGTGAAAGTGGCTCCTGTCCCGGTGACGGTGACATTGCCACCCCATCCATTGAGGACGGCCCCGGCGCCGCCTGCGGTAGAGATCGTGGCGGGGAAAACAAGCGCGCTGATAAGGGTCGCATTGAGTGACCCGGCGACATAACTGCCAGCCTGCCCCATGAAGAGCTTTCTCACGCCGGTACGAATCGAGATGACCTCTTCTGTCGCGCGGTTCGATTGCGCGCTGCTGAACGCTCCTGTGAGCAACGATACCGCGCCAAGGACCACGATCGCGGCAATGCCCAGGTAGGCAATTCCTTCAAGGAGCGATGCCCCGCGTTGATACCGGCTGATACGAGCTAGTGGGGAAAAGTGAACGACGGGTTTCATAATGATCTCCAATTAAACTCAGGTTAGGTTGAACTCGGCCAGCGTCAGCGCACCGCGCGCGTCATATTGGCAATTTCTTGCTGGATACCAAAAAATCCGGTCACCAGCCAGCTGATCACGACGGCCAGCAAGACAATAGCCACGCCATTGAGGACTTTCATTTGCAGCGAGATGGTCTCAACGCCGTCTTCCATCCATTCGTCGGCCAGTGTTTTCAGGGCCTGTGAAAATCCCTTGTATTCGGCATAGACACACAAGTCGTCGATCATTTCTTCGGAGGGGAACTGGTAGCCGGCGTTGCGCAATGCTTCACCGCAGTTCATGCCGGATTTCACGCCGAGGAGGGCACCGTCGAGCCGTTCGCGCAGCCACGGCTGAGCCATGTCGCTCAGGCGGATCAGTGATTTTTCAACGGTGATGCCGGCGTGCTGCAAGGCCGAAAAAGCCATCAGGAAGCCGCTACCGACTACCAGCCGGTAAATCGAATACGGTGCCACCCGGTCGATGACGACACGCAAGTTGCCGCACCAGCGCGGCATCGACCACAGCACCAGCACTGCCAGCATGATCAGCGCCAGCACGAACGGCAGCATCCAGTGCTGCACGAGCTGGGACATCACATGCAATGACTTGGCGGCACCATGCCAGGTGGCGGGGTCGATCACCTTGGCGAATTCCGGAATGACGCGGGTGCCGAAGATGTACAGGTAGCAAATGATCAGTACCAGGATCGCCACCGGATAGGTCAGGCCGGAAATAATCACGGCCTTGATTTTCTTGCCGGCCTGAACCACGTCGATGACGCTCAATAAGGTCGCTTCTAGCTGGCCGGCTTGTTCGCCGGCGCTGATGATCATGCGTTCGGTATCGGGTATCCAATACCCGAGCGCTTCGCCGAACATGCTGCCGTTTTGAACCAGACGGCGGCAATCATCAAGCACGATTGCCAGCGGCTCGTGGGGCTTGTCGCCATCCTGCGCGGCACGGTCGCGCAATTCCTCAAGGATCTTCAGCAAAGGCAAGCCGTTGGCCAGCATCTTCGAGACCTTGCGGTACAGGCGCAATCGGGTTCCTTCCGAAAATTGTAGTTTGGCCCATCGGCGGTTCAGGTCGAGTGGCATGTCAGGCTTTCTTGAGGGCGGTGGCCGGCTTGCCGTGCTGGTGCAACGGGACCAGGTGGCCAACAGTTTTTTCAGCCATACGCGGATCGATCAGCCCATCGGCGATCTTGGCAATGGCATGTTCGACCAGGGTCTGACCACCCAGCATGGCGCGCCAGTAAGCGATGGCGCCGAGCTTGTCTGCATGGCGCAGGTAGGTGCACAACTCGGCGTCCGGCAGAATCACTTCGGCGACCACGGTGCGGCCTATCGTGCCCTTGTTGCCGCAGGCTTTGCAGCCGGGACCGGTCAGGAATACCTGGGGCAGCTTGTTACCGACCGCTTTGTGCAGCCGCTCCGCCTGGGCGATTGTCAGTTCGCCAGCGTAGTCAACCAGGCGACGTTTGCAATGCGGGCACAGCAACTTGACCAGGCGCTGGCTGATCAGTCCGGTGATGACGGTGTGGTCCGCCGTCATCGCCAGCGGCAAGCCGAGGTCGACCAGCCGATCGATGATGGCCATGGCGCTGTTGGCATGTACGGTGGTCCAGACCTGATGCCCGGTCATGGCTGCGCGCAGTGCGCTTTGGGCCGAGGCACCATCGCGGATTTCACCGATCATGATGGTGTCGGGATCGAGCCGCATCGCGTTCGAGATCGCCGCCGAGAACAGGCGCGAGCGTTCGACTTCGCTGGTGGCATTGGTGACGGCGGTTTGAACCGCACCGGGGATCGGATACTCGACCGGGTCTTCGACAGTCAGTACATGCATCTTGCCCTGCGACTCGATCAGCTGGCCGCTCAGTACCCGTTGCAGCGTGGTCGATTTGCCCGAGCCGGTCGGTCCGCTGATGATGTTCATGCCGATCGGATGGTCTTTCAGGACCTGGATCAGGTTCGCATGTTCCTGCGTAAACCCGAGCGGACGCAAGTCGATGTGGTCACCGGCGTCGTTGTAGAGCAGGCGCAGGACCATCAGGTTGCCTTCGCTGGTGGGCGCGGTGGCGATGCGTACGCCGTAGAGCATGTCCGGCAATTTGTCGCGGTCGCCGATACTGGCATCCTGGCGTTCGGTCGGCTTGTAGGAATTGTCGGAGACGGCGGTCATCGCGCCATAGATCGTAGCCAGCAGGCGCTCGCCGTAGTCGCGGGTCTGGCTGCCGACCTTGACGAGGTCATTGTGAATGCGGAAATAGAAGTCGGTACTCAGTTTGTTGACCCGGATGTGAATATCCGATGCGCGCTCGCGGCAACCGCGTGCCAGCAAATCCTTGGCAGTGACTTGCATCACTGTGTGTTCCTGATGGCGCGATGTGTTGTCGCTGCCGCTGTTGCTGCCGCTGCGGTACAGGCGTCCGATGACTTCAATGGTACAAAACACGATGGCGAACGGCCGCTTCATGCGCTCCAGCCGCGCCCGGTACGATTGCACGTGGGCATTGAGCGCCTGGCCGCTGGCGATCAACAGGCGTCCATCGGACAGCAGGCACAGCAACTTGCGCTCCTCTTCGCTGGCCTCGAAGCTGCCGCTGATGCTCAGTATCGAGGCTGACATCAGGTCGACTGACGTGACAATGACCGGCTCCAAAGGCGGCGGCGGATCATCGTCGAATTGCTTGTAGCGCGTATTCATTTTGCGGGCACTTTGGCCGGCAGGCGCGGTACCGGCAAATAACCGGGTGGGGCGGCAGGTAGCGCAACCGTCGTCTGGACGGCACCCGAGGCAGCTGAAATCAGGGCAGCATTGCCTGGCAACAGGCGCACGCTGCGGCGGTGGTCGGCCGATACCGTGACTTCATTGGTCTTGATGGACAACACGCGCATCCCGTTAGGCAAAACATCGCCGGTGCGGACATCAATGCTGCTGCCGTTTTCAAATAACAGCGTGGCAAATACGTTATTGCCGATGCCTTCGATCGATTGCACGGTCGGGTCCCCCGGTGCGCCCGGACGGGCCGTCTGGTCGATACTGCTTTGCCGATTATTCAGGTCGGCTTGCAGTTGCAGGATTTTTGCCTTGATAACGAGCTGGCGTTCCTGGGCTTTCAGTACCAGCGTTTCGGCATCGATACGCGTGAGGGCGTCGGCGGTCGTTTCGCCACTGGCCCCATGGCACGGTTGCACAAATAACGGCAGGGCCAGTGCCAGACTACCGATCAGATTATTTCGCATAGACCACTCCTTCAATGAGCCAGTTACCGGCATTCCAGCTGATCCGGTCGAGTCGTACGCCCGGCTGTCCAAGTAACGGGCTGGCCATCAGTGGCGTCAGAACGCCCAGGTCAGCGCTCAGCGTGTAGGTTTTCCATTCGGGTTTCGGGGCAGGGGCAGGGGCTCCGGGGATGCCGGCCACCGGGGGCGGCGCCATTGTCGGTGGCACGATCGCTGCCATTTTTAAAACAATGCCCAGCGCCTGGCTGCGTTCCAGTAAATTACGCAGCACGATATCGGCGGCGAGCAGGACATCCTTGCCATTGGCTTTGAGCTCGATGGGCCCGGTGCTGGTGGCCTGGGTGCCGCTGATGGCGAGTACGGCAGAGGGTATTTTTTCAAGCAGGTAGCGTACGTTGGCACCGTTGCTGGTCCAGACGTAATCGGCTTTGTTCACCTGGCACTGGAATTGGTCGAGCTGCCAGCCACCTGCCGTCAACGGGTCGAGGCGGGCCTGGCAGGCCTTGGCAAAGTCCAGTGCCAGCGGTTTGGCCAGCCATGGTCGCTCGCTCGATTGGCGCGCGCCGGCGGCACTGAGCCGGGCTCTGGCGGCGGCCATCGCCAGTTCTTTTTCCTGTTCCTTTTTTTGATGCTGCTGAAAAAAATAGAGGCTTGTGCCTGCGACCAGCAACACACCTGCCGCGCCAGCGGCGATGGCAATGCCCGGCGGGATGGCCGTTTTGACCGGCCGCAACGAAGACCATTTACGGATGTGCAGCTGACCGTTTTTGCGCTTGGGCAGCAGGGTGTCTAACGTCTTGGCATTGAAATTATGGAAGCCGTACTGCTCCAGTTCGGGTTCGCCAATGACGACATTCCAGCCGCCCAGCGCATAGTCTCCCTGCAGGCGATCGAGCACATCCTCGCGACTGCCGGCGAAATCACCGTTGGGCAGGAAGTTGGCATCACGTACTGCGCAGTAGGCCCAGAGTTCATCGGGTAGCTTGAACGCACACAGCCAGTTGTGCACCGGTTGTTGATGGCCATCGTAGTGGGCACCTTCGATGGCGATGGTCTTCGAAATCACCGCCGCCAGTGACTGCTGTCCGCGTCGCGCACCCTCCTTCATGTTGGCGTAGCCGGCCTGAGCCATCGCCTGGTCTTTGCGCAGCACCACCAGATCGGCGTCGATCTTGAAGGCAAGCTGGCAAGCCTCTTTCCAGAAGTCGCGCGGACGCGACAGCGATTGCCAGAACAGACCGCAAACGAAGCGGGTCTTGCCGATCTGGAGTGTGTGGATGGACATGATCAGGAGGCCCGCATCGCGATCGGGGTAATCATGATCACGATGATTTCCTTGTTGCTGCCGGCGCCGAGACTGCCGCCCAGCAGCAGGTTGGCCGGTGTGCCGACGCCTCGCTGGTTCAGGTTGTCGTCGGTTTGCTCGAAGCCGCTGATGATGAGGGTTTCATTGGATTTCATGGCGACCCGCTGCAGGAAATTGCGGGTTTCGGTTTCCGGCGTTTCGATGGAGGCCGTGCTGCTGCTGACTGTGCGCAGCGAGCGCAGCGACGAGATATCGGTCGAGAATTGCAGGAGTACCGTGCCGTTATTGAGCACGTTTGGCAGGATCGACATATTGAAGCCGGTGGTGATGGTGCCTGGTGTCAGCGTGGTGGTACTGCCGACGTTGGGCGTTTGTGTCGTCTGCGAGGATTTCAGATACGACGTCTGCTTGGCCACCTGCACCGGTACCGGCTGGTTGTTGAGCGTGACGACCGAGGCCGAGGTTTCACGACGCACCTGACCCTGTTCGGAGAGTGCCTCGATCATCATGGCACTGCCGGCCAGTTTGCTCGTAGCGGTGTCGAGGATCGCCGCCGAGAACGCATTGGTATTGGCGACTTTGGCCAGCGAATTCGACAGGCCGTATTTGCGGGACAGTGTCTTGTACACCGCATCCCACTGGATGCCGTAATTGTCGCCGCGCGTCAGCGTCACTGCCAGGACTGTGACATTGACCATCACCTGGCGCGACAAGGCAAGATTTTCCTTGTCGATGAAGAGCGCAATACGTTCCAGGTTGTCGGGTGTATCCGAGACCGTGATCGAGCCGGTGGCGGGCGAGGCGACGACTTTGCCGTCAGCCGAGAGCATGATGCTGACGGCTTTTTCGATACTCGAATAGACCGACAGCGTGGACTTGACTGCCGTATTTTGCGAGTTGGTCGCATTGACGCTGCTGCCGCCGCCGCCGCCGCCGCCGCCGCCGCCGCCGCTGCCGGCATCCTGGCTGCCCGAGCTGGCGCCACTGGAGACGTTGGCCGTCAGTGCCGAGTCACCCGGTACTGCTGCGATCTGGAAAGTACGGGTATCTGTACGGAAAAACTGAATGGTGCCATTCGCGTATTTCCATGACACACCAAAGCGCGCTGCCGCGGTATCGAGCAAGCCCTTGAGGCTGCCACCTGAAAAATCGATCCGTATCGGTGCACTTTGCTGGACGGCCGGCATCGGCGACGGAGCGGCTTTCTGTGCTGCCGTCGCGTTTCCGGTTTGCCCCGCATTACTGGCGTCGGCCGCGATTTTGGTGGGAATGCCGGAGCGCAGGGTAATGCGCTCGGCGAATTCCGCCAGCGAATTCACGGATCGTTCGAAAGTGGTCGCTTGATTAAAGACCTGCGGTAGCGGCACCTGGCTGGTGCGTGCCAGGCTGCGACCTATCCAGATACCCGGATCATGCTGAATGGTCGGTGCTGTCAGACTGGGGGCGCCGTCAATCTTGCCCACGTCGCGCGTCAACGCAGAGGCGCGTTTTTCGCTGGCATTGACCCGTTCAGTGATGCCATTTTGCATGTTGCTGCATGCCGGAAGCAGCAACATGCTACTGAGGATGGCGAGCGAAGCATGGTTCATTGTTGCCCCCCTTTGGCGGTGATGCGCAGCACCCGGTTGCCTGCAAAAAAGGTCGCGGTGATTGGTATCTCGCTCGATTGCAGGCTGTTCGCCATCGCGGTGACGGCGTCTTCGAACGACCCGTTGATGCTGACGGCGGCCTCGATAGAGACATCCTGCGATAGTTCCCAGATTAGCTGCCAGCCGGCCGTCAGGGACCAGCGTGCAAGCGCGTTTTGCAGCGTCTTGTCGGCGGGTGTGGTGGTCCATGTCGTCATTGGAACAGCGGCTTGAAGTGGTTCGCCGGGCGGGCTTTCCGGATCCATGAATTGCTGTACGTCGGCACTGCGCAAGGACAGATTGAAGGCTGCGGGTGCTTCAATGCGCAGAAGCTCTCCGGTCACGCGCCACGAAAAATGGTAGTCCCTGGCTAACGCGTCCAGTACTTGCTGAGGGGGCAGGCTGACATTGCCGGTCACCCGGCCATTGATCCCGGGAGCGATACTGAGTTGCAGGTGTTGTGACTTGGCGAACTGTTGCAGCAATTTGTGCAGGTTGCGGTTCTTTGCGTGGTATTCGAATTGGGGTTTGTACCAACGGATGTCAGCATCTGCCAGCGCCGCGCCGGATAGACCGAACCCGATTGCGGCAATGAGCGTCGCAGCGACTACGCGTGCGGTAAATAACGATAGCCAAAATTGCATGACGATTCCCGGGAAGACGGTCTTGCGCTACCGCGATCGCGGGATACGTAATGACCAGCGTGTTAGGCAGAGTAAAAGATGATGCAACTACTAGTTGCTGACAGCTATTACTTTTAGTTTATTCTCGGGGTTTGAAAATTACAAACCTTTCCCAAGTGCGTTCCGGAAATGTTGATGGTGTTGTGCTAAACGGAAACACTGTTCTCCAAAGTACGCCAAAAATTCCGGCACGTTGCGATCGTTACTCTTGGTGAGTGTCATCATGATCCCCGGGGTCAACTTACTTAACACTTCAGGAAAGACTCGCCCTATGCCTGCTTGCTCCAGCCCGACCGTCTTGATTTACTTGTTCCATCCAAACGCTTTGCTGGCCAGAGATACGGCGTTGCAGATGGCACAGATTGGTTATCCGTTGACGGTCTTTGCCACGCTGGCCGAGTTGGTCGCTGCGACCGGGCGCCAGGCGCCGGCAATCGTGCTGGTCGATCTGGGCAAGGTGTCCGTCAACGCCGCGCTGCAGCAGGAGCTATTGCGTCTGCGTCAGCTCGGTAACTTCGGGTTGATATTGCTGTCCTCGCGCGGTAATTTCGAGGCGCGACTCAATGCCGTACAGGCAGGTGCTGATGCCTATTTCATCCGTCCGGTTGACCTGCTCATGCTGGGAAAGAAAATTGAAGCCCTGGTCCGGCATCGCGAACTGCCACCGTATCGGGTCATGCAGGTCAGTGAGGATGACCGTCATGCAGAGATATTGCGGCAGACCGGCATGGATGTTGTTTGTACTCACAAACCGGCGGAGTTGTTCAATCTGCTGGGTGCTTACCAACCGGAACTCATCGTGATCGCTGCTGAGCTGCAGGATTGCAGCGGCATCGATCTGATCCGCCTGATCCGCCAGAACGTCGCTTATCTGGATATTCCGGTCATCTGTATCGGTGGCCAGTCCGGTGACACGATGCATGTGCCGGCACTGATTGCCGGCGCCGATGATTATCTTGCCGCGACGATCGATGCCACGCATCTGGTTGCGACGGTCGCGGGAAGGGCCGAGCGCTACCGGGCGCTGCGCGGATTGATCATGCGCGATAGCCTGACCGGCTTGTACAACCACGCGGCGATCAAGGAATACCTGGTGCGCGAAATGTCACTGATTGAACGGCATGCGGCACCGTTGTCGATGGCCATGGTGGACCTGGATTTTTTCAAGAAGGTCAACGATACCTACGGCCATCCGGCCGGCGATCAGGTCATCCGTTCGCTGGCGCGTCTGTTACAGCAACGCTTGCGGCGTGGCGATATCATCGGGCGCTATGGCGGCGAGGAGTTTGTCATCGTCATGCCTGCGACGACCCGCGATGCAGCGGTTGCGGTACTGGCCGATATTGGCGTGGCCTTTGCGCAGATCCGGCAAAGCGCCGATGGAGCCGAGTTCAATTCGACGTTTTCTGCCGGTGTGGCCGAGGCGGGCGGTCATGCCGATGCCGGTTCGCTGCTACGCAGTGCTGACGCGGCGCTGTATCAGGCCAAGCATGCCGGACGTAATTGCGTGGTGGCGGCGAGTCCTTCCTGAGCAGGGCTGTTACCCTGTCGACTTGACGCGATGTATGCGCGTTTTATCCACGCTTGACGAGAAGTGAGTTTCCGCATGACCCAGCTATCCGTGAACATCAACAAGATCGCCCTGCTGCGCAATTCGCGTGGCCGCAATTATCCGGATGTATGTGCGTTTGCCGAGCGCTTCCTGCAACTCGGTGCCGACGGCATCACGCTGCATCCGCGGCCCGATCAGCGCCATGCCCGCTACACGGATGTCGCCGAATTGCAAGCCGTGACATCGGCGCACGGCAAGGAGCTCAATGTCGAAGGCTATCCCACTGCAGAGTTCATCGAGGTCGTGCGACGTGCACGCCCGGCGCAGTGCACGCTGGTGCCGGATAGTCCGGACCAGCTCACTTCCGACCATGGCTGGGATCTGGTGCGGGACGCCGGCATGCTGCGTCCGGTGATTGCTGCACTGAACGACGACGGTATCCGTGTCAGCCTGTTTGTCGATGTGAATAATCCGTTGCTGCCGCTGGCCCGTGAGCTGGGGGCGCAGCGGGTAGAGCTTTATACCGAGCCGTATGCAGAAACGTTCGGTAGCGCCCGGTCGGCACCGGTGCTTGAGCAATTCCGGGTCGCTGCGGCGCTCGCCGGACAAGCCGGGCTGGGTGTGAATGCCGGGCATGACTTAAATCTTGAAAATCTGGCTGACTTCCTGACCATTCCCGATATTCTCGAAGTATCGATCGGGCATGCGCTGATCGTTGAATGCCTCGAACTCGGCATGCCTGCCGTGCTGGCGCGTTATGTCGCGCTGGTCGCGGGTCGCTGAGGGCTGGTCACTTGCTATCGCAGCGTGCCAGCCGGATTGCGGCGAAGGAAGTCCTGGCGTGACAGCGTTGCCGATGCCCTGGACAGTGGCAGCGGGTCGCCTATCGGGACCGTCACGTAGGGTGAAATGCTGCCGGTGACGGAGTCTTCCATCTGATTTTTGTTTGCTACTTTCGGCTCGTGATCAAATTCTATCAGGCTGTTCGGATCGGTCGCGCTGCGGCGACGTGTTTCACTGCGTCGTCGAGGTGTCGGCAATACCGGTTTTTTTATATTGACGCTGAATGGTTTGCGGCGGTGTGTCGCAGGCCCCGGAAGATCGTCGCTGGCATACAGATGCATGAACCGGAGCTGGTTGCTTTGCCCCTGCGAGCGAGGTTCGACCGGTGCCGATGCAGCAAGTGCCAGTACGGGCATTCCTGGTCTATTAGGGTTGCGCTCCGCGACGTGTTGGACTGGTGCAAGGATGCGCTGATCTTGGGTCTGGTTTCTGATCGACATCTGCGCCAGCAGGAACGATTTCATGGACGATCCATCGTTCATGCGCAGACCAGGCTGGCGCTCGCCAGGTGCCGCCAGGGGCCTCACACGCGAGAGCGGGTCAGATCTCGACGCGGCCTGGGCGGTATCGAGTAGCATTCTGTCTGAAACAGGCACAGGCGAAGTCAGGACGGAGCGAACGGCAGAAATTCTCATGGCAATCTTCACTGAAAGTGGTCGCGGCTTGCACGATACGAGCCGTTTGGTCCGGTTCAGTGGTGTCAGTCAGCAAGCGGGTTCCGTCTATCACGCATCAACAAGAAAAATAAAAAACCCGCACCGACACTTGCGTGCCGGTGCGGGTTTGTTTTGCGGCGTCACCACCTGCGTGGTGACGGCCCGGAAGCTTACTTGGCTGTCGCGTCGCCGGCAGGCTTGACGGCTTTCTTGACGACGGGAGCTGGTAGCGCGCCAATATTGCCATCGTTGAGCTCGCCCGCCTTGTTGGCCGCCTTGGCTTCAGCTTTGACTTCTGCCCGGCTTTTCCCGCCTGCCGGGACCGCACTTTTCGGCACGGGTGCCATCGGTGTAACGTTTCCACCTTTCAATTCACCTGCCTTGTTGGCGGCTTTGGTTTCGGCTTTGACATTAGCACGCACTTTCGTACCCGCGACGTCCGCGGCAGGATTGGTAACGCCGACGTTGCCACCGGTGTTCAATTCGCCCGCCTTGTTGGCGGCTTTGGTTTCTGCTTTTACTTCAGCCCGTGTCTTGCTGCCATCCATCGGTGCTGCAGTTTGCGCATGGGCCGAGAGGGCGATGCCTTGAACGAGAGCGAGCAGCAGAAGTGTTTTTTTCATTTTGATTCTCCAGGTGGGAACAGACAAGTGACAAACAATAAGGGAATCGCCCAATTGGCTTCTGGCCTGCAGTTATCTGCCTAAGTTCAGGGGCCGAAAAGTCTGTCGGGTTTAGCAAGGCCGGCACCCGATAGCGTTCAATTGGTGCATTCCAAACGCACCATGCTGGCATCCGTTGACCGTGCATGACCCGCTGATGGCAAAGCTGGCTGAAATCTCTCTTGCTATGTTCGCTGGTTAACATAGTTGACAAAAGCGAGATCGCCATTGCATTTCGAGAAACCGCAACAACCAGATACAATGCGCCCCGAAGCAAGCCAGACAGTCGCTGGTCGGCGTCGCGATTTCGGTCGCGACAAAGACGGGAGGAAGGTCCGGACTCCATAGAGTAGGGTGACGGTTAATGGCCGTCCGCCGTGAGGCGAGGAATAGGGCCACAGAGACGAGCGTATTTAGTTACGGTGAAACGCGGTAACCTCCACCCGGAGCAATTTCAAATAGGCACGCGTTGATGTGACTCGCGGAGCGTGCGGGTAGAAAGCTTGAGCCGTGGAGTAATTCACGGCCTAGAGGAATGGCTGTCATAACGAACGGGCTTGCCCGCGAGTCGTAACAGAATCCGGCCTATCGGCTTGCTTCATTTTTTCTGTCATCACTTTGCTAGAACGATTCCTGGCAACGTCTTGCCGTCGCCACACAAGCGTTGTTGAGGTAGGCGATTTTCGGGTATGTACGCTGCCGCACGGCAGGACGCCGAAGGTTCACGTATCTTCGGGTCACTAATTCAATCCCCGAAAGAGCCAACAATGAACATCAACCTCACGCTCGCCCCCCTGGTGTCACTGATCGCCGGGATCCTGATCCTGGTCATGCCAAGGCTGCTGAACTACATCGTCGCGATCTATTTGATTCTGATCGGACTGATCGGCTTGTTTGGTACCGGACGATTTCTTCACTAAATTTCAGCCACATAAAAAAACGCCACTTTTCAGTGGCGTTTTTTATTGGCGCTGCGGTGATTTCAATCAGCCACCGATGTCGTTGTGGCCAACGGCGCGATGGTTGCGAACTGATTCGATCGCTTCCTTGCGCACGGCAAGACGGGTGCGTGTGCTAGTGGCAGCAGGTTGCTCGAAAGCGCCGATATCGCCATGGGCGAGTGCAATCTGGTCGCGGTTACGCATCGTTTCAGCGCGGACGTCTGCCCGGGTGCGGGTCGACTGGAAGTTATCCATTTCGGTGAACGGCATCAGGTCACCGGCAAAGACGGATCCTGCGGCAGCGAAGACGGCAACGGCGGCGATTAATTTTTTGACATTCATGGTGTTTCTCCAGGTGAGTTAGCTAGTTATTTTGCAGATGATTATTTGCCTTGCGCTTCCGGGTGAGGCTATTGCCTGCACCTTGCGCCTCGGTGAGTCGCATCCAGTGGCGCTCTGTGCTCATCGATGGAACAGAGTTTATACATTGCTGTATCCGCAAAAAAGCCGATTAATCGCAACTCACTGTTGCTGATAATGGAATGGTAGATGCGCTAGCTCTGGTTACTTGAATTTCTATAGCAACCGGTTTTCGCAAACAGATACTGAAATTCTATTTTTTTATTAAATTCCACGCAAGAACCTGTCGGCCGGCGATCCGGATGTCGCGTCGTTGGCCTCCTCTGAAATTTCTTTTGTAACCGTTGCTATTGAAATCTACCGGAAACAGCTCAGGCGCAACCTTCACTATCACTCATAAGTCCTTCATTTTGAAGGTTTAACTATTTGAGTATTGCATCAAGCAAACTCGCTAAGTCGTTGACTTCATTGGAAAAAATATTGTTTTTTGAATTCGTAATTACTTGACCGAAAATTCAGCATCCTCTAAAGTGGAGTTCAGTGTGAAAAAGTGCAGTTTTGTGGGATAAAACCAAGATGTCTTAACTTTCTTTTTCGCAATAAACAGCAAAGAAATCCGACTCCAAGGGGAATCCACGGTGTTTCAAGGGGCGTCAGCACTAAATCTCGATGCGAAAGGGCGGATGTCTATCCCCGCCCGGCATCGCGACGCGCTGGCCGTGCAGTGCGAGGGTCACATCACGCTGACCAAGCATCCCCATGGCTGCCTGTTGTTCTTTCCCCGTCCCGTGTGGGAGTCCCACCGCGAGCAGATCGCTGCCTGGCCGATGTCGGCGCGCGCGTGGCAACGTATTTTTCTGGGGAATGCATGCGATGTCGACATGGATTCCACCGGACGCATCCTGATTGCGCCGGAATTGCGTGCCGCAGTCGGTCTGTCGCGCGATGTGATGCTGCTTGGTATGGGTAGTCATTTCGAAATATGGGATGCGGCCAAGCTGGCCGAGAGCGAAACCGCGGCAATTGCCACCGGCATGCCTGATGTATTGAGTAACTTTTCTTTCTGAGCCCCGTGAATACTTCATCCGTGGCACCTGAGTTTCTGCACCGTACCGTCCTGCTGGAAGAAGCCGTTGACGCACTTGCGCTGCAAGGCGCGCGTACCGATGGCATTTACCTTGACGGTACCTTCGGCCGTGGCGGTCACAGCCGTCGCATTCTGTCTGCGCTGGGTGCAGGCGGACGCCTGATTGCCTTTGACAAGGATCCGCAAGCCATTGCCTGCGCCGGCGAGATCGCCGATCCCCGCTTTGATATCGTTCACGACAGCTTCGCCACGCTCGACCTTGCCTTGTCCGCGCGCGGCATCGGGCTTGTCGATGGCGTCCTGCTGGACCTTGGCATTTCGTCACCGCAAGTCGATGACGCGGCGCGGGGGTTCAGTTTTCGCGCCGATGGTCCGCTCGACATGCGCATGGATACCACCCGCGGCTTGTCTGCGGCCGAATGGATTGCCACCGAAACCGAACAAAACATCGAGAAAGTGATACGCAATTATGGGGAAGAACGGTTTGCTTTTCAGATTGCAAAGGCGATTGCTGCTAGCCGGACAATCGAGCCAATTTCAAGCACACGACAGCTTGCCCAGATCGTGGCACGCACCGTCAAAACCCGCGAAAAAGGCAAGGACCCGGCTACTCGCACCTTTCAGGCTATCCGGATTTACATCAATCAGGAACTTGAAGAACTCGAAATAGGCTTGCAGCAAGCCTATGCGCGACTGGCACCGCACGGCCGGCTGGTCGTGATCAGCTTCCATTCGCTGGAAGACCGTATCGTCAAACGCTTCATGGCATCGAAAGCGCATGTCGAGCAACCGGACCGGCGCCTGCCGATCCGCGCAGTCGACCTGCCGCAGCCCGAAATGATCCTGATTTCGAAGGCCAAGCCGTCCACCGGCGAGGTCGCCGGCAACCCGCGCTCGCGCTCGGCGGTGATGCGTGTCGCCCAACGTCTGCCGGTAGCGGGGGCACCATGACCGGCCGCGTGAGTGTGGTCCTGACCATCCTGCTGGTGCTGTGCGCGCTATTGCTGGTGAATGCCCAATATCAGGCGCGGCGGCTGTTCATCGAACTCGAACGCGCCCAGTCACTGGCGCGCCAGCTCGATATCGAGTGGTCGCAATTGCAGCTGGACCAGTCCACGCTCGGCAAGCATGTCCGCATCGAAGCGAGTGCCCGTCGTGACCTGAACATGGTGGCGCTGACGCCGGCGCGCATCCAGTACCTGACCACGGACGCCAAATGACGCGCCCGCCGTCACGCAACAGTGCTGCCGGTGCCCGGGTTGCCGCTGCCAAGGGCGTGCCGTTCTCGGCCAGTCCGGTGCTGGCCGTGAAACTGTCGGTATGGCGTTCGCGCATCGTCCTGTTCGTGTTGTTTGCAGCATTTGTCACACTCGCCGGCCGGGCCTTGTGGCTGCAGGGGATTTCGACTGAATTCCTGCAAAAGCAGGGCGAATCACGCTACGCCCGCACCCTCGAACTGCCGGCCACGCGTGGCAAGATCACCGATCGCAATGGCAACGTGCTGGCCTCGTCGGTGCCGGTCAAGGCGATCTGGGCGATTCCGGATGATGTCCAGAAAGCGCCGAAAGCCAAGCTGCAGCAACTGGCCAGCTTGCTGGAAATGACAGACGCAGAACTCAACCGCAAGCTTGATTCGGATCGCAACTTTGTGTACCTGAAACGCCAGGTTGAAAAAGACACTACCGACAAGATTGCCGAACTCGATATCGACGGCATCGAAACGCGCAAGGAATACAAACGCTTCTATCCCGAAGGCGAAGTCATGGCCCATGTGGTCGGCTTCACCAATGTCGAGGATGCGGGCCAGGATGGCATGGAACTGTCGTCGCAAAAAACCCTGGCAGGCACGCTCGGCAGCCGGCGCGTCATCAAGGACCGTCTCGGTCGTATCGTCGAAGACATCGGCTCTATCCGCGAGCCGCACGACGGCAAGGACCTGGTCCTCTCGATCGATAGCAAGATCCAGTACATCGCCTACACCCATCTCAAGGAGGTCGTCGAGAAATCCAAGGCCAAGGCCGGCGGCGCAGTCGTACTCGATGCCAAGACCGGCGAGGTGCTGGCGCTGGTCAACCTGCCGACCTACAACCCGAATGACCGCTCGGTCCTGACCGGTGCGCAGTTGCGCAACCGCGTGCTCACCGATACCTTCGAACCCGGTTCGACGCTCAAGCCATTCACGGTGGCACTGTCGCTCGATACGCACCACATCACGCCCGAAACCGTCTTCCAGACCGCGCCCGGAAAAATGACCATCGGCACCGCCACCATCGGCGATGCCCATGCCCACGGCTTGCTCAATGTCAGCCAGATCATCCAGAAATCATCAAACATCGGCACCGTCAAGATTGCGCTGCAAATGACGCCGCAGGACATGTGGGAAATGTTCACCACGGTCGGATTCGGCCAGCAGCCGAAGATCGGCTTTCCCGGTGCGGTTGCCGGTCGCGTGCGTCCGTTCAAAAGCTGGCGACCGATCGAGCAGGCCACCATGAGTTACGGCCACGGCATCACCGTATCGCTGATCCAGCTGGCCAAGGCCTACATGATCTTTGCCCGCGATGGCGACCTCATTCCGTTGTCGTTTACCAAGGTCGCGCAGCCGCCGGCCGGCCAGCAAGTGATCGCCCGGAAAACCGCGCTCGAGATGCGCGCCATGCTGGAAAGCGTAGTCAGTCCCGAGGGCACCGCTCCTCAGGCCCAGGTGCCCGGCTATCGCGTCGGCGGCAAGACCGGTACCGCACTGAAAGTCATCGGCGGTCGCTACGTCAACAAATATGTCGCGTCTTTTGTCGGCTTTGCTCCCGTCTCGAACCCGCGCATCATCGTCGCCGTCATGGTCGATGAGCCCACTGCCTACGGTCATTACGGCGGTGTCGTTGCTGCGCCGGTGTTCGCGGCCATCACGGCCAACGCGTTGCGCGCAATGAATGTCGCGCCGGATTCCACGGTGACCCGTATCGTGATTCCTGACAATCCGCTGCAGGAGAGCCTGTGAACATGACCCCGGAGCACATTGTTGACTGGTTACGTGCCACAGCACCCGCGGCCGAGCTGTCGTCCGACTCGCGCAGCATCGTCGCCGGTGACGTGTTTTTTGCTTACCCGGGCGATGCCGCCGATGGCCGTCGCTTCATCGATGACGCCATCGAGCGCGGTGCCGTGGCCGTTGTGTGCGAAGCGGATGGCCTGGTCTGGCACGGCGCGGCTGATTTTCCGCTGCTGGCCGTGGCCGGCCTGAAGGCGCGCGCCGGCCACGTTGCCGTGCTGTGGTACGGCCAGGCTGATGCCGGTCTGTTCACGGCGGCGGTGACCGGCACCAACGGCAAGACTTCCTGCAGTCAGTGGCTGGCGGCCGCGCTGTCGCATCTGACCGGGCCATGTGCCGTGATCGGCACGCTGGGAACCGGATTGTTCCGGCGCGGCAGCGTCGACCGGCTCGCCGAAACCGGCTACACCACGCCCGATGCGATCCTGCTGCAGCGTCGCTTGCGCGACCTGCGCCGCGCCGGCGCAACTGCGTTGGCCATCGAAGCCTCATCAATCGGACTCGATCAGGGACGCCTCAATGGCCTGCCGGTGCACGTGGCGCTGTTCACCAATTTCACTCGCGATCATCTCGATTATCACGGCGACATGGCTACCTACGAAGCCGCCAAGACAGCGTTGTTTGACCAGTCCGGCCTGCAGCATGCGGTGCTCAACCTCGATGATGCGATGGGCCTGCGCCTGCTGGCACACCTGCAGCGCAGCGCACCGCAACTGGCGCTGACCGGGTACACGCTGACCGGGACGCAGCCGGCCGGCATCACCGTCCTGGGTGCAGGCGACATCCGCAGCAGTCATGCCGGCACCAGTTTCCAGGTGATCACGGCAGCCGGCACGATGCTGGTGCGCACCCGCCTCGTGGGTAGTTTCAATGTCAGCAATGTGCTTGGCATCATCGGCGTGTTGCTGGCGCAGGGTCACCCGTTGCGTGCGATCGTCGATGCCATCGAAACCTTGACCGCCGTGCCCGGTCGCATGCAGCAATTCGGTGGCCAGGATGCGCCGCTGGTCGTCATTGATTACGCCCACACGCCCGACGCGCTCGACAAAACCCTGGCCGCGCTGCAGCAGGTTGCCGCGCAGCGCCATGGCAAGCTCTGGTGCGTCTTTGGTTGCGGCGGCGACCGCGATCCCGGCAAGCGACCGCAAATGGGACTGGCTGCATTGGCCGCCGACGAGGTCATCATCACCAGCGACAATCCGCGCAGCGAAGTCGCCGCCGACATCATTGCCCAAACGCTGCAAGGTACCGACGATCGCGCTGACAGCCATGCCGTGCCGCTGGTCATCGAAGACCGCGCAGCTGCCATCCTGTGGGCCGTGCGTCATGCCGGGAATGCCGACGTGATCCTGCTGGCCGGCAAAGGCCACGAAAATTACCAGGAAATCCGCGGCAAGAAATTACCCTTCCTCGACGCCGACCATGCCGCTCTGGCACTGGCCACGCGCGCGACTCACAAGGGAGGCCGGTCATGAAATCCACGCTAGCCGATCTGCAGCCCTGGCTGGCCGGTGCCCGCACCAACGGCGACGCCAGTTTTGATGGCATTTCGACCGACAGCCGCACGGCACCGGCCGGCAGTCTGTTCGTCGCGCTGCGCGGCGAAAATTTCGATGCCCACGATTTCATGGGCGGACTGGCGGCCCGCGGCGTCGCAGCGATCGTGGTCGAGCGGGTGCCGGACGACCTGCAAATTCCTGCGCTGATCGTGCCCGATACCCGCATCGCATTGGGTGCCATCGCGCGTCACTGGCGACGACAGTTTTCGTTGCCGGTCATTGGCGTCACCGGCAGCAACGGCAAAACCACGGTCAAGGAAATGCTGGCCGCCATCCTCGGTACGGCACTCGGAGCCGAGCATTTTCTGGCCACACGCGGCAACTTCAACAATGACATCGGCGTACCGCTGACGGTACTGCGCCTGCATGCCGGTTGCCGCGCTGCCGTCATCGAACTCGGCATGAACCATCCCGGCGAAATCGCCCAGTTATCGATGATTGCCCAGCCGACGCTCGGGCTGGTCAACAATGCCCAGCGCGAACACCAGGAATTCATGGTCAGCGTCGAAGCGGTGGCCAAAGAAAACGGTGCCGTCATCAGTGCGCTGCCCGCCAACGGCATCGCCGTCTTTCCGGCCGATGATCCGTACGCGCCGCTGTGGCGCGGCCTGGCCACCGCCATCGGCCAGCGCAAGGTGATGACGTTCGGATTGAGCGACGACGCTGATGTCAGCTGCTCCTGGAAAGCCGACGGCTTCGGCAGCGAATTGCAAGTGCGTGCCGGCGGGCGGACCTTCGCGGTCAAGGTCGATGCCGCCGGTCAGCACAACGTGCGTAACGCGCTGGCTGCAATCGCCTGTGCGCTCGGCATCGGCATCGGCATCGACGCCATCGTGCGCGGACTGGCCGCGTTCGCGCCGGTCAATGGACGGCTGCAGCGCAAGCAAGCCGCCAGCGGTGCGCAAGTCATCGACGATACCTACAATGCCAATCCGGATTCGGTGCGCGCCGCCATCGAGGTCCTGGCGCAGGCACCGTCACCGCGCGTGCTGGTACTGGGCGACATGGGCGAGGTCGGCAACGACGGACGCCAATACCACGAAGAAGTCGGTGCCTATGCGCGTGGCCGTGGCATCCAGCACTTGTTCACGCTGGGTCAGCTGGCCCGGCACAGCGGCAGCGCGTTCGGCGCGCATGCCAGACATTTCAATGACATCGAGGCCTTGCAGCTGGCGCTTGATGCGATCGCTACACCCGACACCACCGTACTCGTGAAAGGCTCGCGCTTCATGCAAATGGAACGTGTGGTCCGCCACCTGACCGGTCAACCTGCACAGGAAACACACTGACATGCTGCTTTGGCTCGCCCAATATTTTCAGGAATATATTGGCCCCCTGCGGGTCTTTAACTTCATCACGTTCCGCGCGGCCTTTGCGACGATGACGGCACTGGCCATCGGCCTGATCGCCGGTCCGGCCGTGATCCGCATGCTGGCGCGCCTGAAGGTGGGCCAGTCGGTGCGCCACGATGGTCCGCAGACGCACCTGGTCAAGAATGGCACACCCACCATGGGCGGCGTACTGATCCTGATATCAATCGGGATTTCGACACTGCTGTGGGCGGACTGGAGCAACCGTTTCATCTGGCCGGTGCTGATCGTCACGCTGGGTTTCGGCGCGATCGGCTGGTTCGATGATTACCGCAAGGTGGTCTACAAAGATCCCGAAGGCATGCCCTCGCGTGAAAAATATTTCTGGCAATCGCTGATCGGCATCGTCGCTGCACTGTATCTGGCGTTCTCGGTGTCGGCACCAAGCACGGCCCAGTTCTGGGACCTGTTTGTCGCGTGGGTGCAGTCCGGCTTCAGCATGGATTTACCGCCTAAGGCCGACCTGATCGTGCCGTTCTTCAAGACCATCAGCTATCCGCTCGGCGTCTGGGGTTTCATTGCGCTGACCTACTTCGTCATTGTCGGCACCAGCAATGCCGTCAACCTGACTGATGGCCTCGATGGCCTGGCCATCATGCCGACCGTGATGGTCGGCACCGCGCTGGGCGTGTTTGCCTACCTGACCGGTAGCGCGTCGTACTCCAAATATCTGTTCATTCCGCACATTCCGGGTGCCGGCGAACTGCTGATTTTCTGTGGCGCGATGGCGGGTGCCGGACTGGCCTTCCTCTGGTACAACGCGCACCCGGCGCAAGTGTTCATGGGTGACGTCGGCGCGCTGGCGCTTGGCGCTGCGCTGGGCACCATCGCCGTCATCGTCCGCCAGGAAATCGTGCTCTTCATCATGGGCGGCATCTTCGTTGTCGAGACCGTCTCGGTGATGGTGCAGGTGCTGTATTTCAAGTACACCAAAAAACGCTTCGGCGTCGGCAGGCGGGTCCTGCTGATGGCCCCGCTGCACCACCATTTCGAACAAAAAGGCTGGAAAGAAACGCAGGTCGTGATCCGCTTCTGGATCATCACGATGATGCTGGTGCTGTTCGGCCTGTCGACCCTGAAACTCCGCTGATCATGAAAGGCACCTGAGCATCAATGAATTACGCCGGCAAACAGGTACTGGTACTCGGGCTCGGTGAGTCGGGACTGGCAATGGCATTGTGGCTCGCGCGCTGCGGCGCACGGGTGCGCGTGGCCGATACCCGTGCCGCGCCGGAGCGGCTGGCCGCCTTGCGCGCCGCGTTGCCGGAGGCCGACTTCCGCGCCGGCGTATTCACTGCAGAATTGCTCGATCAGATCGACTTCGTTGCAGTCAGTCCCGGCCTGGCACCACAGCGCGAACTGGCTGTCATCGGTGCCGCTGCTGCGCAACAAGCGATCCCGTTGTGGGGCGAGATCGAACTGTTTGCGCAAGCCCTCGCGGCATTGCGCGAGGAGCGCAGCTATGCGCCAAAACTGATCGCCATCACCGGTACCAACGGCAAGACCACCGTCACCAGCCTGACCGGATTGCTGTGCGAACGCGCCGGCCTCGCCGTGCAGATGGCCGGCAACATCAGCCCGTCGGCGCTTGATGTCTTGCGTCAGTGCCTGGTCAGCGACAGCCTGCCGCAAGCCTGGGTGCTCGAGTTGTCGAGCTTCCAGCTGCACACCACGCACAGCTTGCAAGCCGATGTCGCCACCGTGCTCAACATCACGCAGGACCATCTCGACTGGCATGGCGACATGGCTTGCTACGTGGCCGACAAGGCGCGCATCTTCGGCACCGATACGATCCGCGTGCTCAACCGCGATGACGCGGCCGTGATGCAGCTGGCGTCGACCGGCACCGCGCCGGTGACGTTCGGCAGCGATGAAGCGCTGTCACCGGACTGCTTCGGTCTGCAGAATGAAAACGGCATGCAATGGCTGGCCGTGGCGATCGAAGCCGAGGCCGAAAAGAAGGTCACCAAACGCGGTCCGGCCGAAGTCCGCGCCGTCAGCAGCAAGCGCCTGATGCCGGCCGATGCGCTGAAAATCCGTGGTCAGCACAATGCTCTCAATGCGCTCGCCGCGCTGGCCTTGTGCCGCGCGATCGGACTGCCGCTGGCACCGTTGCTGCATGGCCTGCGCGACTATCACGGCGAGCCGCACCGGGTCGAGCTGGTCACCACGCTGGCTGGCGTGACCTATTTCGATGACAGCAAGGGCACCAATGTCGGTGCCACCGTCGCCGCACTGACCGGCCTGGGCCTGCAGCAGCAGGGCAAGCTGGTACTGATTGCCGGTGGCGACGGCAAGGGCCAGGATTTCACGCCGCTGGCCGCGCCGGTGGCGAAGCATGTGCGGGCCGTGCTGCTCATCGGCAAGGATGCCGACGCGATCCGCGCTGCGCTGACCGGCCACATCGGTCAGGTCGAGCTACTCGATTGCGCTTCGCTGGAACAGGCCGTTGAACGCGCCGCAGCGCTGGCGCAGGCGGGCGACGCCGTGCTGCTGTCGCCGGCCTGCGCCAGCCTCGACATGTTCCGCAATTACGCCCATCGCGCTGAAGTCTTCGTCGACGCGGTGCGCGAACTGGCCCTGTCG
Source organism: Actimicrobium sp. CCC2.4 (assembly GCF_034347385.1). Taxonomy (NCBI): domain Bacteria; kingdom Pseudomonadati; phylum Pseudomonadota; class Betaproteobacteria; order Burkholderiales; family Oxalobacteraceae; genus Actimicrobium; species Actimicrobium sp. CCC2.4. The sequence goes on from NZ_CP133777.1 coordinate 910,530, forward strand.
CGCGGCGAGGTGATGCTATGAAACTCGGCGCCCGCAGCTTCGATCCGGCCCAGCCCGGCAAGACCTTGTCGCAGCGCTCGACGATGTCGACCTACGACCAGCCGCTGGTCTGGGTCGTGCTGTTGCTGATGTTGCTCGGCATGGTGATGGTGTATTCGGCCTCGATTTCGCTGCCCGATTCGCGCAAGTACGCGCAGTACTCGAACGCCCATTTCCTGATCCGGCAGGCCAGTTTCATCGTCATTTCGCTGATCGCCGGCCTGCTGACTTTCCGCGTCAAGATCGAAGACTGGCAAAAACTCGCGCCCTACCTGTTCGTCGGCACCCTGATCCTGTTGCTGCTGGTGCTGATCCCGGGCATCGGCAAAGGCGTCAATGGCGCGCGCCGCTGGTTGTCGTTCCGGGTCTTCAACATCCAACCGTCCGAACTGATGAAGCTGTTCGTGGTGCTGTACGCGGCCGACTACACGGTGCGCAAGCAGCAATTCATGCACAAGCTGACCAAGGGTTTTCTGCCGATGGCAGGCGCAGTCGGACTGGTCGGGCTGTTGCTGCTGCTCGAACCCGACCTGGGCGCGTTCGGCGTGATTGTCTGCATCGCGATGGGTATCCTGTTTTTGGGCGGCATCAACGGTGTCTGGTTCGGCGGTATCGGCGCGACGCTGGTGGCGACCTTCAGCCTGGTAATCATGCTGTCGCCATGGCGGCGCGAGCGGATTTTTGCCTACCTCAATCCGTGGGCCGAAGAGAATGCGCTCGGCAAGGCTTACCAGTTATCGCATTCGCTGATCGCGTTCGGACGCGGAGAACTGTTCGGCGTCGGCCTCGGTGGCAGCGTCGAAAAACTGCATTACCTGCCCGAAGCGCATACCGATTTCCTGCTCGCCGTGATCGGTGAGGAACTCGGTTTTGTCGGTGTGCTGGCGGTGGTCGTGATGTTTTACTGGATCATCAAGCGCGCGTTCGACATCGGCCGCCAGGCCATTGCGATCGACCTGACCTTTGCTGGCCTGACCGCCAAAGGCATCGGTATCTGGATCGGCGTACAGACCTTCGTCAACATGGGCGTCAATCTCGGTTTGCTGCCGACCAAGGGTCTGACTTTGCCGCTGATGAGCTACGGCGGTTCCGGCGTGCTGATCAATTGTGTCGGCCTGGCCATCCTGCTACGCATCGATTATGAAAATCGCCTGCGCATGCGCGGAGGCCGCCCATGAAAAAACTGCTGATCATGGCAGCCGGTACCGGTGGCCATATTTTTCCGGGCCTGGCGATTGCCGACACGATGCAAGCGCGCGGCTGGGAAGTCAGCTGGCTAGGCACCGAACACGGCATGGAAAACGAGCTGGTCCCGGCCCACGGCATCGCGATGGACCGCATCGCTTTCAGCGGCTTGCGCGGCAAAGGCTGGCAGCACACGTTGCGCGGCGCACTGAAACTGGCCGCGAGTTTTTTTACCTGTTTCGGCATCCTCGGGCGGCGCAAGCCCGATGTCGTGCTCGGCATGGGCGGTTACGTGACCGTGCCGGGTGGTGCGATGGCGCGCTTGCGCGGTGTGCCGCTGGTGCTGCTCAATGCCGATGCCGCGCTGCTACTGTCGAACAAAGCACTGGTGCCGCTGGCCAGTCGCGTGCTGTTCGGCTTTCCGGCCGACTTCGGCCGTGCTGCCGGCAAGGCCACCGTCACCGGTAATCCGGTGCGTGCCGAAATCCTGCAACTGCCGTTGCCGGCGGCGCGCTATGCCGGCCGCAGCGGGCCGCTGCAATTGCTGGTGGTCGGCGGCAGTCTCGGTGCCAAAACCCTTAACGATTGCCTGCCGGCAGCGCTGGCGCTGATGCCGGCCGACACGCGGCCGCATATTACGCATCAATCCGGCAAGCAGCACATCACCGCGCTGACCGCCGCCTATGCCAACGCCGGCGTCGACGCTGATGTGGTCGCCTTCATCGATGACATGCCGCGTCGTTACGCCGGGGCTGATCTGGTGATCTGCCGCGCCGGCGCGATCACGCTGTCGGAACTGACCGCTGCCGGCGTTGCCAGCGTGCTGGTGCCGCTGCTGGCCTCGACCACCACGCACCAGCGCGACAACGCGCGCTGGATGGCCAACCAGCAAGCGGCGATCCATCTGCCGCAAGCCGAGATGCACCCCGAACAATTAGCCGGGCTGCTCGCCTCCCTCACGCGCGCGCAGTGCGCGACGATGGCGCAGGCAGCCCATGACAACGGACGGCGCGACGCCAACGACGCGATTGCCGCCGTCCTCGAAGGACTCGCCAAACCATGAAACATAAAGTCAAACACATCCATTTCGTCGGCATCGGTGGCAGCGGCATGAGCGGCATCGCCGAAGTGCTGCTCAACCTCGGCTACACGATTTCGGGATCCGACCTGGGCAGCAATGCCGCGACCAAACGGTTGTCTGACCTCGGTGCCTGCGTGATGCTCGGGCATGCTGCCGCCTACATCGACGGTGCCGATGCCATCGTTACTTCGACGGCGGTCAAGGAAGACAATCCCGAAGTCGTGGCCGGGCGCGAGCGGCACATCCCTATCGTGCCACGCGCCCTGATGCTGGCCGAACTGATGCGCCTCAAGCGCGGCATCGCGATCGCCGGCACGCACGGCAAGACCACCACTACCAGTCTGGTGGCCAGCGTGCTGGCGCAGGGCGGACTCGATCCGACCTTCGTCATCGGCGGACGTCTGACCAGCGCCGGTGCCAATGCCAAGCTTGGTGCCGGCGACTTCATCGTGGCCGAAGCCGATGAATCCGATGCGTCTTTCCTGAACCTGTCACCGGTCATCGAGGTCATCACCAACATCGATGCCGATCATATGGAAACTTACGAGCATGACTTCAACAAGCTCAAGCAAGCCTTCGTCGACTTCACGCTGCGCCTGCCGTTCTACGGCATCGCCGTGCTGTGTCTTGATGATGTCCATGTGCGCGAAATCATGCCGCGCATTGCCAAGCCGATCATGACCTATGGCTTCCACGAAGAAGCCGATGTCCGCGCCGTCGATGCCCGCGCCGTCGGTGGGCTGATGCAGTTCACCGTGATCCAGGACGGCTATCCGCCACTGCCGATCAGCCTGAACCAGCCCGGCATGCACAACGTCCAGAACGCCTGCGCAGCGATTGCGATTGCGCGCGAACTGAGCGTGGCGGATGGCGACACGCAAAAGGCGCTGGCCGAATTCAATGGTGTCGGCCGCCGCTTCACCCGCTACGGCGAAATCGCCTTTGCCGGGCGCGACGGCAAGCCTGGCGGTAGCTTTGCGCTGGTCGATGACTACGGCCATCATCCGGTCGAAACCGCTGCCACGCTGTCGGCAGCGCGCGGCGCGTATCCGGGTCGCCGGCTGGTGCTGGCATTCCAGCCGCATCGCTATACCCGCACGCGCGACCTGTTCGAAGACTTCGTCAAGGTGCTCTCGAGCACCGATGCGCTGGTGCTGGCCGAGGTGTACGCCGCCGGCGAACAGCCGATAGTCGCCGCCGATGGCCGCGCGCTGGCGCATGCCTTGCGCGTCGCCGGCAAGGTCGAACCGGTGTTCGTCGAAGTAATTGCCGACATGCCCGAGACCATCATGAACATGCTGCGCGACGGCGATGTGGTCATCACGATGGGGGCCGGATCGATCAGTGGCGTACCCGCCAAATTGATGCAATTTTCAGCACAGGAAGCCGCATGAGCACTCCCAACACACAATTCGGCAAGGTCGGCGTCCTACTCGGCGGCCGTTCGGCCGAGCGCGAAGTCTCACTGATGTCAGGCAATGGCGTGCTGGCGGCATTACGCAGCAAGGGCATCGACGCACATCCGTTCGATCCGGCCGAGCGCTCGCTGGCTGAGCTGGCCACCGAACAGTTCGACCGCGTTTTCATTGCGCTGCATGGCCGCTTCGGTGAAGACGGCACGCTGCAAGGCGCACTCGAATTGCTCGGCATTGCGTACACCGGCTCCGGCGTGATGGCCTCGGCAATCGGTATCGACAAGGTCATGACCAAGCGCATCTGGCTCAGCCACGATTTGCCGACGCCGCGTTTTCTGGTGCTTGATGCGCAGACCCCGGCCGACGTGCTCGATGAAGTGCCGCAAGAACTCGGCCTGCCGCTGATGCTCAAAGCGCCGCACGAAGGTTCGACCATCGGCATCGCCAAGGTCGTCGTCGACGCCGACATGCACACCGGCTTTGCGCTGTGCGCACAGTACGACAGCATCGTGCTGGCAGAAGAATTCATCCGCGGACGCGAGATCACGATCCCGGTGCTCGGTTCCGGCCATGGCGCACGGGCGCTGCCTATCGTCGAGATCCGTGCGCCCGACGGCAACTACGATTACGAGCACAAATACTTCAGCGACGACACGGTCTATCTGTGCCCCGCACCGCTGTCTGATGACGTCACCGCGACGCTGCAGGACATCGCGGTACGCGCCTTCAATGCGGTCGGTTGTACCGGCTGGGGCCGCGTCGACATCATGCTGCGCACCGGCGACGACGCGCCGTTCCTGCTCGAAGTCAACACCTCGCCCGGCATGACCAGCCACTCGCTGGTGCCGATGGCAGCCAAGGCGGCCGGCATCAGCTACGAAGATTTGTGCGTCGAGATTTTGTCGACGGCCCGTTTGTACAACGCCATTCCTTCTTCAACCTAAGCAGAAACGACCCGACCCGACCATGTGGCAAGACATCAAACTGCTCAACGCAACTGCCAATACGCTGCTAGGCGCGCTGCTGCTGGCGCTGCTCGCCTCGGGCGTCTGGTGGATGGCGCAACGGCCGATGTTTACGCTGAAGGTGATCCGCGTCGATGGCATCGCCGATGTGCAGCTGGCGCGTGTCAATGCCCTGACGATCAAGGCCACCGCGCTGCCGCGCATCCGCGGGAATTTTTTCACGGCCAACCTGAACACGGTACGGCAGGCCTTTGAAGCAGTGCCGTGGGTACGCAAGGCGAGCGTGCGGCGCGAATGGCCGAACCGCTTGGTCGTCACCCTCGAAGAACATGAACCGCTGGGCACCTGGGGCGACGAAGGCCGCTTGCTGTCCGTGGCCGGCGATGTCTTCACCGCGAACCTGGCCGAGGCCGAAGAGAACGGCCCCTTGCCCGAGTTCAGCGGTCCGGCCGGCAGCGAAAAGGAAGTCGTGGCCCGTTTTGCGGATCTGCAGGCCTGGTTCGCCGTCGTCAACCTCGCACCGGAAGCCCTGACCTTGTCGAGCCGCTATGCCTGGTCGGTCAAACTCAATAACGGCATGACGGTCGAACTCGGGCGCGAACAGAGCAAGACGACTTTGCAGGATCGGGTGGCACGTCTGATCGGCATTTATCCGCAACTGGTGGCCCGTTTGCAGGACCGCATCGACAGGGTGGACTTGCGCTATCCGAACGGTATGGCACTCAAAGCCAGCGGGCTGGTGGTCGGTGCCCTCAAGGGCGGGCCGGCGCGCAAAAAATGAATTCCTTCACCCACAACGGCATGACACACATTACCCACATCACTATCACGGCAAGCAGAACAACATGACAAAAGACGCAAAGAATCTGATCGTCGGACTCGATATCGGTACCTCGAAAGTGGTGGCCGTGGTCGCGGAAGTGATGCCGAATGGCAGGCATGAAGTCATCGGCCTGGGCCAGCACGAATCGAAGGGCCTCAAGAAGGGTGTGGTCGTCAATATCGAAGCGACCGTCGAATCGATACAGCGCGCGCTAGAAGAAGCCGAGCTGATGGCCGACTGCAAGATCCGCAATGTCTACACCGGCATCGCCGGCAGCCATATCCGCAGCTTCAATTCGAGCGGCATGGTCGCCATCAAGGACAAGGAAGTCACCGCCGCCGACGTGGCCCGCGTGATCGAAACTGCGAAGGCCGTCAACATCCCGACCGACCAGCAATTGCTGCACACGGTGCCGCAGGAATTCATCGTCGATAACCAGGAAGATGTGCGCGAGCCGATCGGCATGAGCGGCATCCGGCTCGAAGTGAAAGTGCACATCGTCACCGGTGCGGTGTCGGCGGTACAGAACATCGTCAAGTGCGTGCGCCGTTGCGGTCTGGAAGTGTCCGACCTGATTCTGCAACCGATGGCCTCGGCCGATGCGGTGCTGACGCCCGATGAAAAAGAACTCGGCGTGGTCCTGATCGATATCGGCGGCGGTACCACCGACGTGGCGATCTTCACCGAAGGCGCGATCCGCCATACCGCCGTGATCCCGATCGCCGGTGACCAGATCACCAACGATATCGCGATGGCCTTGCGCACGCCGACAGCAGAAGCCGAAGAAATCAAGCTGCGCTACGGCGTCGCCAAGCAGGTGCTGGCTGATCCGGGCGAAACGCTGGAAGTGCCGGGGCTGGGTGATCGCGGTCCGCGCAATCTGTCGCGCCAGGCGCTAGCCGCCGTGATCGAACCGCGCATCGAAGAGTTGTTCGCGCTGGTGCACCAGGTGGTGCGCGAATCCGGTTACGAGGAAGTGCTGTCGTCGGGCATCGTGCTGACCGGCGGCTCGGCGATGATGCCGGGCATGGTCGAACTGGCCGAAGACATCTTCCTGAAACCGGCGCGCCTGGGCACGCCGGAATACAGCGGGCAACTGGCCGACGTGGTGCGCAGTCCGCGTTACGCGACCGTGCTGGGCTTGCTGCTCGAGGCAAAGAAACAGTATTTGCGAGGCAATATCGTCACGCGCCAGGATGGCTCGGTGAGGGCGGTCTGGCATCGGATGAAGGAATGGTTTTTGGGGAATTTTTGAGGACGCAGTTGTTCATTGACGTCCGTTACATGAAGCCGATTTGGTTGTTGAACGTGCAGTGCAAAAGCTGTCTGTTGAAAAGTCTCATTTTTGAATTACCTCGCAGCTAGCAGTTGCTAGTCGTCACCCAGTACGTGATGCCTAGCGACTGACAACTGCCTACCCTTTAAGGAAACACCATGGAAATCGAACTGCTTGAAAATGCTTCACTGGGTACCGTGATCAAGGTCGTCGGCATCGGTGGTGCCGGTGGCAATGCGGTGCAACACATGATCAACAAAGGCGTCTCCGGCGTCGAGTTCATCGCTGCCAATACCGATGCGCAAGCATTGAAGAACTCGAAAGCCCACAACGTGATCCAGATCGGCGAGACCGGTCTGGGCGCGGGCATGAAGCCGGCCGTCGGTCGCCAGCTGGCCGAAGAATCGCGCGGTCGCATCGAAGACGCACTGCGCGGCGCGCACATGGTCTTCATCGCGGCCGGCATGGGCGGCGGTACCGGTACCGGTGCCGCACCGATCATCGCGCAGATCGCCAAGGAACAGGGCGCACTGACGGTGGCGGTGGTCTCGAAGCCGTTTTCGTACGAAGGCCAGAAGTGCATGGACATCGCCGACGAAGGCCTCGAAGCGCTGTCGCAGCATGTCGATTCGCTGATCATCATCCTCAATGAAAAGCTCGAAGAGATTTACGAAGACGACAGCATGATCGAGTGGCTGCAGCATGCCGACGATGTGCTCAACAATGCCGTCGCCGGGATTGCCGAGATCATCAACGTGCCGGGTCATATCAACGTCGACTTCAACGACGTCAAGACCATCATGGGCGAGCAGGGCAAGGCGATGATGGGTACCGCCACCGCCTCCGGCGTGGACCGTGCACGGATCGCCGCCGAGCAAGCTGTGGCCTCGCCGCTGCTGGACGGCATCGACCTGTCTGGCGCGCGCGGCGTGCTGGTCAATGTCACTGCCAGCCGCAACCTCAAGGGCAAGGAAATTAAGGAAGTCATGGCCACCGTGCGCGCTTTTGCAGCAGCTGATGCGTCGATCGCGCAAGGCATCGCGTATGACGATTCGATGGGCGACGATATCCGCGTCACCGTGGTCGCCACCGGCCTCGGCCGTGCCCGCAAGAACGTGCAACTGGTGCCTACGCCTATGCTGCGCACCGGTACCCACAACGAGCCGATGATCGGTCACGCTGCCATCAACTCCGGCATGGCAAGCGGTTCGGCCATGGGTAACGGCAATGGCAATGGCAAAAATTCGGCCTCGTTCGAAGGCTTGAAAGCACCGGCAGTCTGGCGTCGCGAGTCGGCCTCGGAAACCGTGCGCGCGCTGGAAAAGAATGGCATGGAAACCTACGACATCCCGGCCTTCCTGCGCAAGCAGGCGGACTGATCTTCTGCTGTGTCGCCGGTGTGCTCCGATGGATCGGTGCACGCCGGTACGCGATTTAATTGTGTACTATCCGCTATCCCATTCAATACGAAAGGATCACTATGACCATCAAGATTGGCGAGCACCTGCCCGAAGGCAAGCTGGCAGAATTCATCGAAGTCGAATCCGCCGGTTGCACGCTCGGCCCGAATACCTTCGCCGTTGCTGACCTGACCAAAGGCAAGAAGATCGCGGTTTTCGGTTTGCCGGGCGCGTACACGCCGACCTGTTCGGCGCAGCATGTGCCGGGCTATCTGAAGCACGCGGCCGATCTGAAGGCCAAGGGCGTCGATGAAATCTGGTGTGTCTCGGTCAACGATGCGTTTGTGATGGGTGCCTGGGGTCGCGAGCAAAAAGCCACCGGCGTCATCCGCATGCTGGCGGACGGCAATGCCGACTTCTGCAAGTCGCTCGGCCTTGATGCTGACTTCAGCAAGTTCGGCATGGGCACGCGCTCGCAGCGCTATTCGATGCTGATCGATGATGGTGTGGTCAAGCAGCTCAATGTCGAGCAAGCCGGCAAGTTCGAGGTGTCGAACGCCGAAACGCTGGTCGGCCAGCTCGGCTGACCGGACGCAGGAAGTTAAAAAAACATGGCGCAGCGATGCGCCATTTTTGTTGGTTCCGACCGCACGCACGGACTCTTTTGCGTGCACCCGCCTTGCTCATGCCATGCTCAAACAACGTACTGTCAAACAACTGGTCAAGAGCGTCGGCGTCGGCCTGCATTCAGGCACCAAGGTCGCGCTGACGCTGCGCCCCGCACCACCCGATAGCGGCATCACGTTCCGGCGCGTCGACCTTGATCCGCCGGTCGAACTGCCGGCCAGCGCGATGGGCGTCGGTGATACCCGGATGGCCTCGACGCTGGATAACCATGGTGTGAAGGTCTCGACTGTCGAACATTTGATGTCGGCCTGCGCCGGTCTGGGCATCGACAACCTGATTGTCGACGTGACCGCCGAAGAAATCCCGATCATGGATGGCTCGGCCTCGTCCTTCGTTTATCTGCTGCAGCAAGCGGGCTTGCAGGAGCAGGAAGCAGCGCGCAAATTTATCCGTGTGCTGCGTAGCATCGAAGTCTCCGAAGGCGAAGGCGCGGCGCGCAAGTGGGCGCGGCTGGAACCGATGAATGGCTTCAAGCTGAAGTTTTTCATTGAATTCAATCATCCCGCCGTCGATGGCACCGGCCAGACCGCCGAGGTCGATTTCGAGATCGAGTCGTATGTGAAGGAAGTCTCGCGGGCGCGCACCTTCGGCTTCATGCAGGATGTCGAGATGCTGCGCGGGATGGGACTGGCGCGCGGTGGCTCACTTGAAAACGCCATCGTGATGGACGAATACCGCATCCTCAATACCGACGGCCTGCGCTACGACAATGAATTCGTACGCCACAAAATCCTCGATGCGATCGGTGATTTGTACCTGATCGGCCATCCGCTGCTGGCCAGCTATGTCGCCCACAAATCCGGCCATGGACTCAATAACCAGTTACTACGGGCCTTGCTGGCCGCGCCGGATGCCTACGAGATCGTCAGTTTCGACACGATCGAACAGGCACCGCCGACCTACGTGCGCCAGGCCACGCAGGAGTGGAGCCGTAACTAGTCACGCGGGCGGGCCTGCAGGCGCTTCTTTTTTCTGAATAGCCAGACTTGTTTGCGCAAGCCCGTGCCGATGCGATTGACTTCGCGTACCAGTTTGCGCAGCGGTGACAGCGATGTCTTCTGTGCGGTCCCGAGCGTGGTCCCGAAGGTGTCGTCATGCGTCAGCACGTAGGGTTCTATGCCCCGTATCGGGACGCCGTGTTCCCAGTCGCGGTCGAGCGCGGTGTCGATTGCCATGGACATTCTGGCGGTATGGCACAGCAGCCGTTCGGCGGCGTCGCGGTTGATCAGATAGCCTTGCGTGCCATTGGGCTGGACCAGGTAATCGACCAGCACGTAGGAGCCGGTGAGCGCGCGCACCGGAAACGCCGGTCTCCTGAACATCGCAAACAGCCGCACGACGTCCCAGTCGGCGGGCGCCGCACAGAGCGCTTCGACCACGCCGGCAAAGTCCGGCGACAGGCCGACATCGTCTTCGAGCACCAGACAAAGGGTGTCGCTACCGGCCAGGAATTCGGCCCACACCGCGCGATGGCTCAGGTAGCAGCCCATCTCGCCGGGGCGCAGGTCGATGCCGCTGTGCGCCAGCCGCTGTTTGCGGTCGTAGAGTGCCGGCCAGTCGCTGCCCGGCGCAATGCGGATGGCGTCAAAAAAACGGTACGGCAATTGGTAGTGCTCGAATTGCCGGCGCATGTAATCGCGTCGTTCGGGCTGGTCCGGCAGCGAAATGCAATCTATCCGGATCATGTTGCGGCCGGTGTTCCGGCGCCATCCATATGGGCCACCAGCAGGCTGACTACCAAGCCATAAAACAAGATAGTGGGACGCCAGATCAGCACCACGTCGACCATGCCCGCGATGAAAAATCCGGTCGACACGATAATGACCAGCAGTGCCGGATTGGCAGCCGACGGTGCGCCGGCATAGCGCCTTCTCGCGGCAAGCAGCGGCACAAAATACAGCAGCCCGAGGCTGAACACGCCAATGATGCCGCCCTCGGCAGCCGCCTTCAGAAATTCATTGTGCGGATGCGTGAACATGCCGAGGTCAGACGGCGTTTCGCCGGCAACCTGATAGCGCATCAGTCCCTCCTGGAAGCGGTGATTGCCGACGCCGATCAGCGGATGCGCGACGAACATCTTGCCGGCAAAGCGCCACAGCTCGATGCGGGTCGTGGCCGATGTCATCGCGGTGTTGTCGGCCGATGCGTAATGTTCGATCTCGGCCAGCGTCTGGTCCGAGCGTGACCACAACGCACTATTTGTGACAACGATGCCGATGATGGCCAGCACGGCGACCGCGCCATACAGCAATCCCTTGATGCGCTTGTTGGGCAGCAGCATCCAGACCAGTGCACCCAGGCACAGTGCCAGCAACAGGCCGCTGCGGGTTTGTGTCAGCAGCGGTACCGCGAGGGCATAGCCAATCAGCGGCAGGGCCAGCCAGCGCCGTCGCAGCGATCCATCCTGTTGTACCAGCAGGGCCAGTGCCAGCGCGCCGAGAATCAGTGCCAGCGAGGTATGCGGAATGATCCCGAGAAAGCCATTGGGCAGCACACCGCGGGCCAGGCCGAGTACATGCAAGTGCCAGAACATCAGCGGCACCGTGGCCAGCAGGAAGAGCAGGCAGCCCCAGAGAAAAGGCCGGATCGACGGCCGCAGGATCACGATCGCGAGATAAACAGGGACGCAGGCGACGAAGCGCGAGACTTCATCCATGTCGCGCAGGTGCAGCTGTTGCGGAAGGAGGAGGTACTGTAATACGGCCAATAATAGCGGCACGCACAGGGCGATTATCCAGGGCCGGCGGCAATGCGCCCAGGCTGTTTTCAGCATGGCTGGCCGCATCAGCAGATAGGCGCAGCTAGACAAAAACAGCGCGAGCGACAGCACATCGTTCATCGTCTTGTTGAGCGCCAGCGAAACCGGATACAGAAAAAACATCCCTGCGAGTAGCGAGCGTGCAAACGCGTCGGCAGATTTTTTTTGGGGCACTGAAAGTTCTTTCAAACGGCAAGTCGTGCGCGCGGGCGATGCGGCGACTGATGCCCGGGGTTAATTGTTGGTATCGCAGGGCTTCGTGCTGCTGTCTTGCTCGTGCTGTCCTGAGTCAGGGGTGAATGAAGCAAGCCCGACGAGGTAAGACGGGGTATTTCCGCCGCCAAGTATAACCGTGCCGCTCATATCGCCAACAAATGTCGGCGGCGTTTGCCATCAAATTCAGCGAAATTTTCATGCCGGATGACGGCAACGGGAACCAAGGTGAACGATTGTTAGTACTTCGGTGATACAACCGCGCGAGTCAGGCCCTTGGCCGGTTGGCCAGTGCATGAATAGCTGCCAGCAGCGTGGCATTGCGCGGCGTATTTTCCAGCGCGGTTTCGAGCTGCGTCAAAGCCGATACCGCCGGGTCCGGTAACCTCAGTTGCTTCACGGGGGGCGGGTTGTCACGCGGGCGGCCAACTTGCACTTTCAATCGAATTGCATTAACTTGCCAGCCACGTTGTTGCAATGCGTCCTGCAATTTTGGTAGCTGTTGCCTGAGCCGCGATGCCAGTGCGGCGTTCGGTGTCGACAAGACCAGTTGACCCGATTCGAATTGCAGCACGCCGCAGGTGTCGAACATTGCCGGCAGTGCCCCGGCACAGTCCGCCTGCAAAGTCATCATGCGCGTGATTGATGGCAGCAGCGCCGCCATTTTGTCGTGGCTTTGCAGGAAATCGGTGATCCCACGCGAGGTCGGTTTTTTTCGGAGTCCGGTCCTTGCGGGGACGAAAGTGGAGGGGCGCGTCATCGCGCAACCTTACCATAGTCGTTGCCGGTGCCGGCCACGCGCCGGGTCAGGCGCCGCGTTCGTTACGGCTGGATTTGTGGATCGTCAGGTCGGGTCGCTTCCCCGTGTTTTTTCGATAACCATTGCACGTGTGAACGGATCCCAGATGCAAATCATTTTGCTGCACCCGCGCTTCACGCAAGCCCGCTCGTTGACGCTGACGCTCCGGCATGGCTTGCTGGCGTTGTCGCTGCTGCTGGTGCTGGTACTTGGCAGCGCGGCCGTCATCACTGTCGTGACACTGAGCCATGCCGGCGATATCCGCTTGCCATGGGTACAAAAACTGCTGGATGCAGGCAACCAGGGCGAGGCGGCGCGCAACGATCGTTACATGCGCGAAAACATCGCGGCGATGGCCATGAAGCTTGGCGAAATGCAGGCCCAGCTGATGCGACTCGATGCCCTCGGCGAGCGGGTTCAGGGCTTGTCGGGCGTGAAGCCGGAAGAATTCAATTTCAAGGAATTGCCAGGCCGTGGCGGTGCTGCGCCATCATCGTCGCGCGTTGCGCCGCCGCTCGGCATCAGCCAGTTCCAGCAAGCGCTCGATGCGCTGGTCGTCGATATCGAACATCGATCCGATTACATGAATGCAGTCGAGACCACGCTGATGTTCGACAAGATACGCAGTAAATTGCTGCCGACGATACAGCCGGTCAATGTGACCTACAACGCATCAGGATTTGGCTGGCGACTTGATCCGTTCACCGGTCGCAGTACGTTCCACGAGGGGATCGATTTTCCTGCACCGACCGGCACGCCGATCATCGCCGCCGCCGGCGGCGTCGTCATTGCGGCCGAATTCCATCCGCAGTTCGGCAACATGCTGGAGATCGATCATGGCAACGAGATCGTCACCCGCTATGCCCACGCGTCGCGCCTGCTGATGAAAGTCGGTGATATTGTGCAGCGCGGCCAGCACGTGGCCGACATCGGCACCACCGGCCGGTCAACCGGGGCGCACCTGCATTTCGAGGTGCTGGTTAAAGGTGTCCAGCAAGATCCGCACAAGTTTCTGATTGCCGGGTCGGGCCAGGGGAGCGTGCCGCAGCAGACCCGAAAATAAGCCGTCGTTATCAGGTCGCTATTGTTTCCCGGCGGGTAAGCCCAACATTCACGATATCGCATGATAAACTCACTTCCTTTTCAGCCAAAGTCCGTTCCTGTCGCGTGCAGATCATCGTGTTCAGGGGTTTTTCACGGCGCCTATTTTAGAATCCAAGCATGTCATTACTGACCCAGATTTTCGGTAGCCGCAACCAGCGCCTGCTCAAGCAATATCAAAAAACGGTACGCGAGATCAACGCGATGGAGCCGCTCATCGAGAAGCTCAGCGATGCGGAACTGCAGGCTAAAACGCCCGCATTCCGTGACCGCATCGCCAACGGCGAAGCCATCGATGCACTGCTGCCGGAAGCCTTCGCGGTCTGTCGCGAAGCCAGCCGGCGCGTGCTGAAGATGCGTCACTTCGACGTGCAGCTGGTCGGCGGCATGGTGCTCCATTACGGCAAGATCGCCGAGATGGGCACCGGCGAGGGCAAGACGCTGATGGCAACGTTGCCGGCCTACCTCAATGCACTGGCCGGCAAGGGCGTGCATGTGGTGACCGTCAATGATTACCTGGCGCAGCGTGATGCCGAATGGATGGGCCGCCTGTATTCGTGGCTGGGCCTGTCGAGCGGTGTGAATCTGTCGCAGATGGACCATGACGACAAGCAGCTGGCCTATGCGGCCGACATCACCTACGGCACCAACAACGAATTCGGCTTCGACTACCTGCGCGACAACATGGTGTTCGATGCGGCTGACCGGGTCCAGCGCAGTCTCAATTTCGGGATTGTCGATGAAGTCGATTCGATCCTGATCGATGAAGCCCGCACCCCGCTGATCATTTCCGGCCAGGCAGAAAATCATACCGAGCTGTATCACCAGATCAATGAAGTGCCGCCGCTGCTGACTCTGCAGATCGGTGAAGAAACGCCGGACGGCAAGAGCACGATCAGCGTTCCCGGTGATTACACCAAAGATGAAAAAGCGCATCAGGTCCTGCTGACCGAAGCCGGCCACGAAAAAGCCGAACAGATCCTGACCCGCATGGGTTTGCTGCCGGAAGGCGCGTCGCTGTATGACTCGGCCAACATTACGCTGATCCACCATCTGTACGCCGCACTGCGCGCCCACACGCTGTATCACAAGGATCAGCATTACGTGGTGCAGGACAACGAGGTCGTCATCGTCGATGAATTCACCGGTCGTCTGATGACCGGCCGGCGCTGGTCCGATGGTTTGCATCAGGCGGTCGAATCGAAGGAACACGTCAAGATCCAGAACGAAAACCAGACGCTGGCTTCGATCACCTTCCAGAATTATTTCCGCATGTACGGCAAGCTGTCCGGCATGACCGGTACGGCCGACACCGAAGCCTACGAGTTCCAGGAAATCTACGGCCTCGAAACCGTCGTGATCCCGCAGAACCGGCCGAACCAGCGCAAGGACAGGCAAGACCAGGTCTACAAGACCAACGACGAGAAGTACAAGGCCATGCTGGTCGACATCAAGGATTGCTACGAGCGCGGCCAGCCGGTGCTGGTGGGCACTACCTCGATTGAAAACTCCGAACTGCTGTCCGGCATCCTTGACACCGCAGGCTTGCCGCACAACGTGCTCAACGCCAAGCAGCATGCCCGCGAAGCTGAAATCATTGCGCAGGCCGGCAGTCCGAAAGCCATCACGATCGCCACCAACATGGCCGGTCGCGGTACCGACATCGTGCTCGGTGGCAGCGTCGAAAAACAATCCCAGCATGTCGAGGCCGACGACGCCCTGAGCGACGCGGAGAAGCAGGCCCGCGTTCAGAAATTGCGCGACGAATGGCAATCGCTGCATGACCACGTCGTCAAGGCCGGTGGCTTGCACATCATCGGCACCGAGCGGCATGAATCACGCCGCGTCGATAACCAGTTGCGCGGTCGTTCGGCCCGTCAGGGCGATCCGGGTTCGTCGCGTTTTTATCTGTCGCTTGATGATGCGCTGCTGCGTATTTTTGCCGGCGACCGCGTGCGCGCGATCATGGACCGGCTGAAGATGCCGGAAGGCGAGCCGATCGAAGCCGGCATCGTGTCGCGGTCGATCGAATCAGCGCAGCGCAAGGTCGAGGCACGTAACTTTGATATCCGCAAGCAGCTGCTCGAATACGATGACGTCGCCAATGACCAGCGCAAGGTGATCTACACTCAGCGTAACGAATTGCTCGAATCGCGGGATGTGTCGCCGCTGGTGGCGTCGCTGCGTCATGGTGTCTTCAATGATCTGTTCCGCGAGCACGTGCCCGCCGAGTCAGTCGAAGAGCAATGGGATGTGCCGGCACTACAAACTGCACTGGCCGCCGAATGGACGCTGGAGGTGCCGCTGGTCGAGACACTGGCTGCCAACGACAACCTGACCGACGAAGAACTGCTAGCGAAGGTCTTGCAGGTAGCCGATGCGTCGTACGATAGCAAGATCGCCATCGTCGGCAAGGAATCGTTTGCCGGTTTCGAGCGCAGTGTCATGCTCGGCAGCGTCGACAGTCACTGGCGCGAGCACCTCGCGGCGCTGGACCATCTGCGCCAGGGTATTCACCTGCGTGGCTATGCGCAAAAAAATCCGAAGCAGGAATACAAGCGCGAAGCCTTCGAACTGTTTGGCCAGATGCTCGAGCTGATCAAGAATGACGTCGTCAAGACCGTAATGACGGTACGCATCCAGTCGCGCGAAGAAATCGACGCAGCCGAAGAGCAGCTGGCGCAATCGAAACTGGCTAATGTCAGTTTCCAGCATGCTGACTTCAACCCCGATCTTGGTCCCGAAGAATTGCTCGCACCGACGGCGAGGCCTGCCAGCGAGCAGGATGAGCCGTTGATCAATCCGATGAAGGTCGGTCGCAACGATCCATGCCCGTGCGGTAGCGGCAAGAAGTACAAGCAGTGCCACGGCAAGCTGTC
The DNA here is from genome assembly GCF_034347385.1 of Actimicrobium sp. CCC2.4. Classification (NCBI taxonomy): domain Bacteria; kingdom Pseudomonadati; phylum Pseudomonadota; class Betaproteobacteria; order Burkholderiales; family Oxalobacteraceae; genus Actimicrobium; species Actimicrobium sp. CCC2.4. Next base: position 927,151 of record NZ_CP133777.1, read on the forward strand.
CTGATTTTTCGTCCGGAGCGCTTGCCGGACTAGAAAAGGCAGGATTTCCTGCCTTTTTTTACGCCTGCAAATTCACGCGCCTACAATGGCTGCCGTCGCCCCATCCACACATTTGTTCAACCACACAGACTGTCCGACACCATGGCCGTTAATTCCCCTCTCCCCATCGCTGCGCACCTGACACCAGTCGCCGGTATCGAACTCGGCCATGCCGAAGCCGGCGTGCGCAAACCTAATCGCAAGGACGTGCTGGTCATGACGCTGGCACCGACTGCCACGGTGGCCGGCGTATTTACGCTGAACCGCTTTTGTGCGGCGCCGGTGCAGGTCTGCAAGGCGCATCTGGAAGGCTTGCATATGGCGGGTGCGCCCATCCGTGCACTGGTCATCAATACCGGCAATGCCAATGCCGGTACCGGTGAAACCGGCCTGGCCGATGCCAATGCCGTCTGCAGTGCGCTGGCCGGATTGCTGGGTTGCGAGGCGGCGCAAATCCTGCCGTTCTCGACCGGCGTGATCCTCGAGCCATTGCCAGTGGCGCGCGTCAATGCCGGCCTGCCGCAGGCACTGGCCAATCTGTCTGCCGACAACTGGTACAACGCAGCCGAGACCATCATGACGACCGACACCCAGCCCAAGGCAGGCTCGGCCACCGTCGTGATCAATGGCGAAACCATCACCCTGACCGGCATCAGCAAGGGCGCCGGCATGATCAAGCCGAACATGGCGACGATGCTGGGCTTCCTGGCGACCGATGCCGGCGTATCGCAACACGTGCTTGAGCACATGGTCAAGCAGGCCGCCGATCACTCATTCAATTGCATCACCATCGATGGCGATACCTCGACTAACGATTCATTCATGCTCATCGCCACCGGGGCCGCAACGTTGCAGGTCACCGACATCGACTCGCCCGAATACGCGCTGCTGGCCGAAGCCGTCACCAAGTTGTCGCGCACGCTGGCGCAAATGATTGTGCGCGATGGCGAAGGCGCGACCAAGTTCATGACCATCACCGTCGAGCAGGGCACCAGCATCGAAGAGTGCCGCAAGATCGCGTATTCGATCGGTCATTCGCCACTGGTTAAGACCGCCTTCTTTGCGTCAGACCCGAACCTCGGTCGCATCCTGGCGGCGATCGGTTATGCGGGTGTCGATGACCTTGATGTCAGCAAGCTCGATCTGTACCTCGATGATGTGCTGGTGGCCCGCAATGGCGGACGTAATCCGGCCTACCAGGAAGCCGATGGCCAGCGCGTGATGCAGCAAAGCGAGATCACGGTGCGGGTCCGGCTCGGTCGTGGCGATGCGGTCGCCACCATCTGGACTTGTGACCTGTCACACGATTACGTGACGATCAATGCCGACTATCGTTCCTAAGGTCCGTTCCTACTACCCGTTCATAAAAGACACCTGCCCATGACCCAGCTAGATCAATTCCTGCAACGCGCCGAACAGCTGCTTGCGCGCCTCGAAGCGGTCCTGCCGCAAAGCCCCGCCGCGATCGATTGGCAGGCCGGCACCGCCTTCCGCTGGCGCAAGCGCGCCGGTGTCGGCAGCCTGCAACCGGTACGGCAAGTCGCCGCGATTGCGTTGTCGGACCTGCAGAACATCGCGCCGCAAAAAGAGCAGATCGAACAGAACACACTGCAGTTCGTGACCGGCCTGCCGGCCAATAATGTCTTGCTGACCGGCGCGCGCGGTACCGGCAAGTCGTCGCTGATCAAGGCCTGCCTGAACCAGTTCGCTGCGCGCGGCTTGCGCCTGATCGAAGTCGACAAGGATGACCTGGCCGACCTGGCCGACATCGTCGACCTGGTCGCCGGCCGGCCCGAACGATTCATTATTTTTTGCGATGACCTATCCTTCGAAGAGGGCGAGCATGGCTACAAGGCGCTGAAGGTTGCGCTCGATGGCAGCGTTGCTGCGCAATCGGACAACGTGCTGATCTACGCGACCTCGAACCGGCGTCATCTGATGCCGGAACGGATGGCCGACAACGCCACCTACAGAAACGATGAAAGCGGTGATTTGCATCCGGGTGAAACGGTCGAAGAGAAAATTTCATTGTCCGAGCGCTTCGGCCTGTGGGTTTCGTTCTATCCGTTCAAGCAGGATGATTACCTGGCGATTGCCGGCCACTGGCTGGCGCATTTTGGCTGTACGCCGGAACAGGTTGCCGCCGCGCGCGGCGATGCCTTGCGCTGGGCCTTGCAGCGCGGTTCGCGCTCGGGGCGGGTGGCCTGGCAGTTTGCCCGTGACCATGCCGGCAAGCGGCATGGCTGACCCGTTGCCGGCCGCCAGGCCGATCGATGTCGCCGTTGGCATCCTGATGCAGCCTAATGGCGACGTGTTGCTGGGCCAGCGTCCGGAAGGCAAACCGTACGCAGGCTATTGGGAATTCCCGGGTGGGAAAGTCGAGCAGGGGGAATCAATTTTCGCGGCCTTGCAACGCGAGTTCGTCGAAGAACTCGGCATCGAAGTGCGCAGTGCCGAACCATGGTGTGGCGTCGAGCATGTCTATCCGCATGCCCACGTGCGGCTGCATTTTTATATCAGCCGGGACTGGCATGGCGCGCCACAAAGCCTGGAAGGCCAGGCCTTTGCCTGGCAGGGAACGGTCGATCTGGAGCCCTTGTTGCCGGCGACGATACCGCTGATCGTGTGGCTGAACCAATTACGCTTTGGTACTGCCGCAGCCTGATGCTGTCAGCGCTGCGGGGTGTCGTCCGGATCGGCATCCGGATCATCGATGGGGGGGCTGCCCGGAATCGTGTATTTTTCTTCGGCCCATGCGCCTAGATCAATTTGCTTGCAACGCTCCGAGCAAAACGGCCGGTATTTGCTGGCTTCCGACCATTCCACCTTGGTGCCGCAGGTCGGGCAATCCACTACTGTTGCCATGTGCTGGTAGTCACTTTCAAAGAATTTAAAAACTGCAGAGGGTGAGTTCAAACGGCACGTCTGCCTCGCTGGGCTTGGGTTTCATGTCGCCATCCTGCGAGGTAAAACGCACCCACAACATGTACTTGTTAGCCGAGATTTCGGGAATCGCACCGAGCGGTGCATCAATGGACAGTCGCAGCATCTGGTAGACCTTGCCCTGCAACATCTGCTGGTAGCTACCGGCATGCGCGACCATCGGTGCCGAGCGACCGGATTCACGGAGCAGTCGCAGTACCAGGCTGATCGCGCCGAACAGCGGTGCCATCGGTGCGAACCAGGCGGCGATATCGTCGAAGCGCTTGGATGCCGGGCCTTGCTGCCACGCGTAGTACGACGGCAAGTCGAATTCGCAGGCACCACCGGGAATGATGGTGCGGCCGCGGATGCTCATCAGCCATTCGTTGTCGCGCACGTTCTGGCCGGTCTTGCCCTGCGCGGCGATCAGCGCGCCGCTGATCTGGTCGACTTCGGCAAGTACCGCATCGAGGCGTTCGGGCTGGACGTTCGGATTGCTGCGAAATCCCAGCAGCATCTGCTTCTGCCGTTCGAGTTCCTGCAGCAGATCGGATTTCAGGTCGGCCCGACCGGCCACTTCGAGCATCTCGAAGATCGTCGAGAGGGCGACGTGATGCTGCAGCGGATGTTCCTGTTGCAGGAAAAAAGCGAATTTTTCGTACAGGTCTTCAAGCCGCAGCAACGTGCGAATACGCTCGTTGAAAGGGTATTCGTAAACAATCAAAATGGGATCCCTAAAAAGTTCGGCAACCGATACTGGCACGATTCTGAACGATGCAGCGTGAAATTACAAATACCGTCGGCAGCTGCCCGCGTCACGGCAGCGCCGCCAGCGCACAGTACAGCGCGTGCAGGCGTTCGACTTGCGGTATCAGCGCAACCGCATCGCGATCATTGCAGATCAGGTCGTCGGCGGCGGCGCTGCGTTGCGCGCGTGTGGCCTGAGTGGCCATGATGGCGCACACCTGCTGTTCGGGCAGGCCGTTGCGCGCGACGACACGAGCTATTTGCATTTCTTCAGGACAGTCGATTACCAGGATGCGGGTCACCCGTTCCCGCCAGCGGCCTGACTCGACCAGCAGCGGCACCACGAACATCTTGTACAGGCCCGATGCCGCAGCGGCAGCGCGTGCCACCTCCTGGCCGATCAGCGGATGCAGGATCGCTTCGAGCTGTTTTTTTGCGGCCGGATTGCTAAACACCTGGTCGCGCATCATCGCGCGATTCATTGCGCCGTCGGGTTGCAGGAACTGCGCGCCGAACGTGCCGGCAATGGCCGGCAAGGCGATGCCGCCCGGCTCGGTTAGCTTGTGTGCAATTAAATCGGTATCAATCAATGTCACGCCGCGCTCTGCGAACAGGTCGGCCACGGTGCTCTTGCCGCTACCGATGCCACCGGTCAGTCCGACCGAAAAATCACTGCTGTTTGCCGGTGTCACGTCAGCCACTTCAGGTACATGCGGGTCAGCGCATCGCCGGCGACCAGGGCCAGCAATCCGGCGGCGGCGAGGTACGGACCGAACGGGATAGGATTCTCACGCCCGCGCTTGCCGAAGACGATCAGGCTGACGCCGACCAGGGCACCGACCAGCGACGACAGCAGAATAATCATCGGCAGCATCTGCCAGCCCAGCCACGCGCCCAGCGCGGCCAGTAATTTGAAGTCGCCGTAGCCCATGCCCTCCTTGCCGGTCAGCAGCTTGAAGACCCAGTAGACCGACCACAGGCACAGGTAGCCGGCGGCGGCACCGATGACTGCATCGCCGAGCGGCACGAAGGTCGCGTTGATGTTCAATAGCAGACCGATCCACAGCAGCGGATAGGTCAGGTCATCGGGTAGCAACTGGGTGTCGGCATCGATGCCGCTCATCGCAATGAGCAGCCAGGCAAAGACCAGCGTGGCCAGTCCGGTGATGCCGGCACCGAAATGCCAGACCAGCGCGGCCGACACCAGCGCCGTGAACAGTTCGACGACCGGATAGCGGGCCGAAATAGGTGTGCGGCATTGCTTGCATTTGCCGCCGAGTGCCAGATAGCTGATGACCGGGATGTTCTCGATGCCGCTGATGGCGTGCTTGCAGGTCGGGCAGGCCGAACGCGGCAGCATCAGGTTGTAGCGATCCGTGTGGGGCAATGGCAGGCCGCTCTCGCTGGCGACATAGTTGTCGGACTCGCGTTGCATCATCTTTGGAATCCGATGGATGACGACGTTGAGGAAGCTGCCGATCAGCAGGCCGAAGATGCCTGCGATGGCGGCACCCGGCGCATTGCCGGGCGTCACCAGAAAAGCAAAATCCTGCATCAAACCACGGCTCCCAATTTAAAGATCGGCAAGTACATCGCAATGACCAGGCCGCCGATGATGACACCAAGGACCACCATGATGAGCGGTTCCATCAGGCTGGAGATGGCGGCAACGGCATCGTCGACTTCGTTTTCATAGAAGTCGGCGACCTTGCCGAGCATGTTGTCGAGCGAGCCGGATTCTTCGCCGATCGAGACCATTTGCGTGACCATGTTCGGGAAGACGTTGGCGTTTTGCATGGCGACCGTCAGGCTGGTACCGGTGCTGACTTCGGTCTGGATTTTTTTGGTGGCATCGAGATACACCGCATTACCGGCAGCGCCGCCGACCGAGTCCAGCGATTCGACCAGCGGCACGCCGGCGGCGAACATCGTCGCTAGCGTACGGGTCCAGCGCGCGATCGTGGCCTTGCGGATCACGGCACCGAAGATCGGTGCCTGCAGCAGCGCCTTGTCCATGAAACGCTGGACTTTGAGCGAGCGCCGCCAGGCCTGGAAGAACATATAAAAACTGCCGAAGAGCAGGCCGAAGATCAGGTACCAGTAGGCCACGAAGAAGTCCGAGATCGCCATCACGACCAGCGTCGGGCCCGGCAAATCGGCACCGAAACTCTTGAACACTTCCTTGAAGGCCGGTACCACGAAAATCATGATGACGGCGGTGACGACGAAGGCCACGACCAGGATCGAGATCGGATAGAACAGGGCCGACTTGATCTTGCCTTTGATGGCGATAGTTTTTTCTTTGTAGATCGCCAGTCGGGTCAACAGGTCTTCAAGAATACCGGCTTGTTCGCCGGCACCGACCAGGTTGCAGAATAGCGGGTCGAAGTACAGCGGAAATTTGCGGAAGGCCTGGTTCAGGCTGGTACCGGTTTCGACATCGCTACGGATTTCCATGATCAGTTTCGACATCGACGGATTGGCGTGGCCCTTGGCGACAATATCGAAGGATTGCAGCAGCGGCACGCCGGCCTTCATCATCGTGGCCAGCTGCCGGGTGAACAGGCTGATGTCCTTGTCGGTGATTTTTTTGCCGCCGCGGAAGGTTTTTTTCTTGACCTTGGTCGTCATCACACCCTGGCGACGCAGCGTGGCATTGACGATCGCTTCGCCATTGGCGCGCATTTCACCACGGACAATCTTGCCGGACTTGTCTTTGCCTTCCCAGGCATAGATCGATTCCTTGATTGCCAGTGAACCCACCGTTTTTCGGGCTGCAGTTGCCATGATTGCTCCTGGATTATTCTTGATTATTCATTGGTGCAGCCGAGGATTTCCTCGAGACTGGTCAAGCCTAGTTTTACCTTGATCAGGCCCGACTGACGCAACGTACGCACGCCATCGAGTTTGGCCTGTGCTTCGATTTCAAGGGCTGTGCCGTGGCTCAGGATGACGCGTTCGATCTCTTCTGTGATCGGCATGATCTGGTAAATGCCAAGGCGTCCCTTGTAACCGCTACCACTGCAGCGCTCGCAACCCACCGCTTTGTAGGGCATCCAGCTGCCATCGAGATCGTCGGCAAGAAAGCCGGCTTCAAGTAACACCTCGTTCGGGATATCGGTGCTTACCTTGCAGCTGCAAAGCCGGCGTGTCAGCCGCTGCGCGGTGATCAGGATGACTGACGAGGCGATGTTGAAGGGCGCCACGCCCATGTTCATGAGCCGCGTCAGCGTTGATGGCGCATCGTTGGTGTGCAGTGTCGAAAACACCATGTGGCCGGTTTGTGCCGCCTTGATCGCAATGTCGGCGGTTTCGAGGTCGCGGATTTCGCCGACCATGATGATGTCCGGATCCTGGCGCAGAAAGGCTTTCAGCGCGACCGGGAAGGTCAGGCCGGCGCGGTCATTGATGTTGACCTGGTTGACGCCCGGCAGGTTGATCTCGGCCGGGTCTTCGGCGGTGGCGATGTTGATGCCGGGCTGATTCAGGATGTTCAGGCAGGTGTAGAGCGAGACGGTCTTGCCCGAGCCGGTCGGACCGGTCACCAACACCATGCCATACGGCCGCTGGATCGCCTTCATCAGCGTATCTTTTTGATCGGGATCGTAGCCGAGTGCCTCGATGCCCATCTGCGCCTGCGAGCCATCGAGGATACGCATGACGATTTTTTCACCGAACAGCGTGGGCAAGGTGCTGACGCGGAAATCGATCGAGCGCGTTTTGCTCAGCACGAGCTTCATGCGGCCGTCTTGCGGTACCCGCTTCTCGGAAATATCGAGCTTGGAAATGACCTTAATGCGCGAGGCGAGCTTTTCCTTGATGGCCAGTGGCGGCTGGGCGATCTCGCGCAGCACGCCGTCGACGCGGAAGCGGATCCGGTAAAACTTTTCGAAGGGTTCGAAATGCAAGTCGGATGCGCCCAGGTTGATCGCATCGATCAGCATTTTTTGCAGGAACTTGACGACAGGCGCGTCGTCGATATCGGCCAGGCCGGGGTCGTTTTGAATTGCGACTTCTTCGATGGCGAAGTCGATATCGAGGCCATCGCCGGTCAGGTTGTTGAGACTTTGCTCGGCACTTTGCCCGAACAGTTCGATCAGCTTGAGCAGACCGGTATGCTCGACGATGACCGGCTCGACCGTCAGCTCGGTCTGGAATTTGATCTGGTCGAGTACCGCTGTATTGGTCGGGTCCGAGATCGCGATCGAAATTTTGTTGCCGCGTTTGGCCAGTGCAATGACGCGCTGGCTTTGCATCAGCTTGTTGTCGATCACGCCTTCCGGTCGCAGCGCCATGTTGAATAGCGAGAAATCAAGGAGCGGATAGCCGAAGGTCTCCGAACAGAAATTAGCTAAGGACCGTGCATCGATAATGCCGGAGCTGATCAGGGCATCAATGAATTGAACTTTGTCGGTCCCGGCTTGCTTGCTGAGGGTATCTGCTTGCAGTGCTGAAAGGCGACCGGCCTGAAGCAGGGCGCGCGCCAGTCCCGACATGCTGGTGTTGGAACCCGGGTTGGACAGCACTGCAGCCATATTTTTTCAATTCAAGGTTGGATCGGAGTCCGGTATCAAGGGCCCGGCAGAGGGGTCGGGCCGATCGATGTTGCGTGCAGTTGCCGGTATTGAATGACGATGATGCCTACCAGCACTAGCATTGTAAAGGTATTGCCCGCTTTGACCGGCATCCGTCGTGGGTGCATCGCGACAGTTATCCGCTTCGACCCGTGTCCTTGGCAGTCGGGGTTGGCCGGATCAGCTTGACGACCTTGATCGACTGATTTTTGACCTGGACGATTTCGATTACGCAGTCATTGATCTTCAGGCAGACGCTGGCTTCCGGAATATCCTGCAGGTATTCGAGCAGCAAGCCATTGATGGTCTTGGGACCATCGAGCGCAAACTGCAATCCCAGTTGCTTGTTGATGTCACGCAGCGTGGTCGACCCCTCGAGCAGACAACTGCCGGTGTCATCCCAGCTGACATTGTCGGCGCGTGCTGCTGCCGGCGTCGAGGTCGTGAATTCGCCGATCATTTCTTCGATGATGTCTTCCAGCGTGACCAGTCCCTGCACTTCACCGTATTCGTCGACGATGATGGCGAGCCGTTCATGGTTTTCCTGGAAGTACTGCAACTGCGTCAGCACGTCGGTGTCTTCGGGAATGAAGTAGGGCGGGGTCAGCAGCGCGCGGAAATGGTCGATGGCCAGTTCGTCGTCTTCATTGAGCAAGCCGATGGCTTTGCGTACATGCAGGATGCCGATGATCCGGTTGATCTCGCCGTCATGAACCGGCAGCTTGTTGTGATAGCAGGTGGTCAGCTGGCGCTTGATCTCGTCGATGCTTTGCGCCAGGTTCAGCGATTCGATCTGGGCGCGCGGTGTCATCACGTCTTCGACCGACATGTGCTCGAGGTCGAACAGGTTGAGCAGGATGCTCTGGTGTTTCTTGGGAATGAAATTGCCGCCCTCGAGCACCATCGAACGCAATTCTTCCTGCGAGAGTTTGTGGTCGCGTTTGACGCCCTGCCGGATGCGTAGCAAGCGCAATAGCGCCGTGACGAACAGGTTGACGAACCAGATGACCGGTTTGCTGATGGCCATCAACGGCTTGAGAATCAATGACGCCGGCAGCGCGATCCGCTCCGGGAAGGTGGCACCGATGATCTTCGGCGAGATCTCGGCGAACACGATCAGCAGGAAGGCGACGGCACCGGTGGTAATCGCAATAACCGCTTCTTCGTGGCCAAAACTGGCGATGACGATCGTGGTCACCAGCGCCGTTGCCAGCGCGTTGATCAGGGTGTTGGCGATCAGGACCAGTGACAGGACCTGGTCGGTACGATCCAGCAGCCAGAGTGTGGTCGCGGCTGCATGGCTGCCGCGCTTGGCCAGATGGCGCAAGCGATGGCGGTTGGCCGACATCAGCGCGGTTTCGGCCATCGCAAAAAATGCAGAAAGTATGATCAGGGAAGCGAGCACAAGTAGTTGCGCCCAGAGCGGAACGGTATCCAAAGGGTCACCGCAAAGAAATAAACAGCATGAAGAAGATGACCGGGATGATGTCAGGCAGTCTCAGCCGGTCATGGCCATTAGCGTAGAACACCTCGTGTCGCTTGAAACTGACTTGGCTCAATGGTTGCGGTCTACCGCGAACGTGCACAAGTCTAGCAGCGAAGTTTTGTACTGGCTATCGGGCAATCCGGCAATCGCCTGGCTGGCGCGCGCTGCCGCTTTTTCGGCTTCGCCGCGGGTGTAGTCGAGTGCGCCAGAGCTGCTGATGGCTGCCAGGATGGCATCGAAATGCTGTTCATCGCCCTGCTCGATGCAGCTTCTGACCAGTGCGCGCTGTTCGGTGCTGCCGTTATGCATCAGATGGATTAGTGGTAGCGTTGGCTTGCCTTCCCGTAGGTCATCGCCGACGTTCTTGCCGATATCGTCCGCGTTGCCCGAGTAATCAAGCACGTCATCGATCAGCTGAAATGCGGTGCCGAGCGAACGACCGTATTCGGCCGCGGCTTCGACGTCATCCCCGGAGGCGCCGGCGACCAGCGCGCCGAGTTGGGCGGCGGCTTCGAACAACTTGGCGGTTTTCGAGCGGATTACTTGCAGGTAACGTTCTTCGGTGACGTCCGGGTCGTGCATGTTCAGCAGTTGCAGGACTTCGCCCTCGGCGATCACATTGGTAGCATCCGACAGGATACGCATGACGCGCATGTCATCGACCGACACCATCATCTGGAAAGCACGTGAGTACACGAAGTCACCGACTAGAACGGAGGCCGCATTGCCGAACAGCGCGTTGGCGGTCTGGCGTCCGCGTCGCAGTGATGATTCATCGACGACATCATCGTGCAGCAGCGTCGCGGTATGGATGAATTCAACGACGGCTGCCAGGTCGTGATGGTGTGTGCCGGTATAGCCAAAAGCCCGCGCCATCAGCAAAACCAGTGCCGGCCGGATACGTTTACCACCGGCGCTGATGATGTAGTCGGCAATCTGATTGACCAGCGCGACCTCCGAGTGGAGCTGCCGGCGAATCACCAGATTGACGGCTTCCATGTCGTTGGCAATGACTTGCGTGACGGGAGGTCGGGTTGCGGAAACTTGGGCTGCGAACAAGGTAGGCCTGATAGGTATCGGAAATTGCCCCGATTATACGATGACATGGGACCGGCACTGGCGGCGCTCCGTGTGACGCGGCGGCGGGTGCGCCAGTCAGCTTCTTCCGGATTGAATTTTGACCGGGCTGGAAACATCATGTATGATTTGCGGTTTTCCCGAATCCGTGTGTAGCATTTCGCGTGTCGTGCAACGAATTCAACGAGAAAAAGTCCCTTAATAATTGATGAGGTTTCATATGTACGCGGTCATAAAAACCGGTGGCAAGCAATACAAAGTTGTCGCTGGCGAAAAATTTAAAGTAGAACAGATACCGGCAGACATAGGTTCCGAAATCACCATTGATCAAGTGCTCGCAGTGGGCTCTGGCGAAACCATTAAGTTTGGTGCGCCCTTGGTTGAAGGTGCTACGGTCCTGGTGACGGTTTTGTCGCATGGTCGACACGACAAGGTAAAGATTTTCAAGATGCGCCGTCGTAAGCATTACCAGAAGCACCAAGGCCATCGCCAGAACTATACCGAGTTGCAAATCGTCTCGATCAACGGCTAATCAGCTTCGTTGATCAGATAACCAGAATCCAAGGAGTTTCAAATGGCACATAAAAAAGGCGGCGGCACTACGCGCAATGGTCGTGACTCGGAATCAAAGCGCTTAGGCGTCAAGGTTTACGGCGGCCAGGCTATCAATGCAGGCGGCATCATCATTCGCCAGCGTGGTACCAAGACTCATCCTGGTGAAAACGTCGGCATGGGCAAGGATCACACCCTGTTCGCGCTGATCCCGGGCAAGGTTCAATTTTTGGTTAAGGGTGCTACCCAGCGTCAGTTCGTAACTGTCGTTCCTGCTTAATTTTTAAGCAGTAGCATCCAGCATCAAGCAAGGCGCAAGCCTTCAATCAAGAGGCTCTGCCACCGGTAGAGCCTTTTTAGTTTATGGCGGGACATCATGAAGTTTATCGACGAAGCAAAAATCGAAGTCATTGCTGGTGACGGCGGCAACGGCGTCGCCTCCTTTTGTCGGGAAAAGTTCAGGCCGTTTGGCGGGCCAGACGGTGGTGACGGCGGCAAGGGCGGCACTATCTGGGCAGTTGCAGATCGCAACATCAACACGCTGGTCGACTACCGGTTCTCCAAAATGCACAAAGCGCGCAATGGCGAAAACGGCCGCGGCGCGGATTGTTACGGCAAAGGCGCGGACGATATTCTGTTGCGCATGCCGGTCGGTACCCTGATCATCGATCACATCAACGGCGAAGTCATCGCTGACATGACTGAACACGGCCAGCAAGCCATGCTCGCCAAGGGTGGCGAAGGCGGCTGGGGCAACATCCATTTCAAGACATCGACGAACCGTGCGCCACGCCAAAAAGGCGACGGCAAGGAAGGCGAGCGACGCGAGCTGCGCCTTGAGCTGAAAGTACTGGCCGATGTCGGCCTGCTCGGTATGCCGAATGCAGGCAAGTCGACCTTCATCTCTGCGGTATCGAATGCCCGTCCGAAGATCGCCGATTACCCGTTCACGACCCTGCATCCGAATCTGGGGGTAGTACGCGTCAGCCACGAAAAGAGTTTCGTGATTGCCGATATTCCGGGTCTTATCGAAGGTGCGGCCGAAGGCGCCGGGCTGGGTATCCAGTTCCTGCGTCATCTGCAGCGCACCCGCGTGCTGTTGCACATCGTTGATCTGGCCCCCTTCGATACAGTGGATCCGGTCAAGGAAGCCAAGGCCATCGTCAAGGAGCTCAAGAAGTACGACGAATCGCTGTTCGACAAGCCACGCTGGCTGGTCTTGAACAAACTCGATGTCGTGCCGGAAGAAGAGCGCAGCAAGCGCGTCAAGGACTTCGTCAAGCGCTTTGGCTGGAAAGGTCCGACCTTCGAAATTTCTGCGCTGAACCACGACGGTTGTCCGGAGCTGGTCATTGCGATCTACAATTACCTGGCCGAACAGCGCGCACTCGAATACCGCGCTGAAGAAACCCAGATGTCCGAAGAGGCGCGCCAGATCGTATCGATCGATCCGGACGATCCCCGCTTCAAGGTCATGGACTGAGTTTCAGGGCTATCCCCGGCGCGAGTTGTTCTCGCGCTTTTTTTACGCCTGCCGCGTTCGGCAATGTGCAGGTGGTTTTTTGAACGATGAGCGATGACAGCAACAATACAACCGCAATCACTGGTGCAGCAAGCCAGACGCCTGATCATCAAGGTGGGGTCTTCGCTGGTCACCAATGATGGCAAGGGACTGGATCACGCCGCCATCGCGAACTGGGCCGCGCAAATTGCGCAGCTGCGGACGCTCGGCAAAGAGGTTGTGCTGGTCAGTTCCGGGGCGATTGCCGAAGGCATGCAGCGCCTCGGTTTCGACAAGCGGCCCACCGGAATTCACGAATTGCAGGCTTGCGCTGCGGTCGGCCAGATGGGTCTGGCACAGGTCTATGAAACCAGCTTTCGCGCACATGGCCTGGGCACCGCGCAAGTGCTGCTGACGCACGCCGACCTGGCCGACCGGGAGCGCTATCTGAATGCCCGCTCGACACTGTTCACGTTATTGCGCTTCGGGGTGGTGCCGGTCATCAATGAAAACGATACCGTGGTCACCGATGAGATCAAGGTTGGCGACAACGACACGCTGGGCGCGCTGGTGGCCAACCTGATCGAAGGCGATGTACTGATCATCCTGACCGATCAGCGCGGCCTGTTTACGGCGGATCCGCGCAAGGATCCGCAAGCCCGTTTCGTCGAGCACGGCAAGGCGGGTGACATCGCACTGGAAGCGATGGCAGGCGGTGCCGGCAGCAACATCGGCAGCGGCGGTATGCTGACCAAGATACTGGCTGCGCGGCGGGCAGCGACATCGGGAGCGCACACGGTGATCGCCTCGGGGCGCGAAGACAACGTGCTGGTGCGATTGGCAGCCGGAGAATCCATCGGCACCCAGTTGCAGGCGCAGACAGCGCAACTGACGGCGCGCAAGCAATGGATGGCCGATCATTTGCAAACAGCCGGCAAGGTGGTGCTCGATGACGGCGCGGTCAAGAAGCTGACCACGGAAGGCAAGTCCCTGTTATCGATTGGCGTGGTGGCAGTCAATGGCGAGTTCGGCCGCGGTGAAGTGATCACCTGCGTCGACCAGTCCGGCAAGGCCATTGCGCGCGGCATGACCAACTACACCAGTGCCGAGGCACGCCGCATCATGCGACGCCCGTCGTCGGAGATTCTGTCCATCCTGGGATTTGTCGAGCAGCCCGAGCTGATTCACCGCGATAACATGGTGCTGCTCTGAGTTCAAGCGACGGACTTATTGCGCCAGGTGCCGGATGATGGATTTGCCGGACTTCAGGCGCGCGATGATATCGCCGGCTTTGCCGGCCACGGTGCTGCCGTCACAAAAATAGTCCTGTGCCAGCGCAGCATGCCGGCGGTTGGCACTATTGCCGCTGATCGGCTCCCACGCATCCTTGCGTGAACGTGACCAGCTGCCATCGGGGCGACCGAACGCGTAGAGCTTCTTTTCCAGCGACGCGCAGCGCACTCCTTCGTAGCTGATATTGAGGGCGCCGCTGCTGCTTTGCGCCACCATCACGTAACGCACCACGCCATCGGCACCGACGGTGAGCGTCGCGGGTGCGATCGAGAATGTCTGGGTTGCGGTGGCGCTCACATCGAACGGCAGCAGCGTAGCCATGTCCGGTACTTTTGGCAGCTTGACTGAAATTTCCTGCCAGGTCTTGCCGGTGTCGTCGAACTCTTCATCGAAGTTTGCCTGCGCGTGTGCGCCGGCGTGCGCCAGCAGCACGACGACTGTCGCGGCGATGGTAGCGCCGCGGCGCCAGGTGTGGTTCATGGTCATGTCGACTTCATTCATGGTCGGAAGGTTGGGGCGCAGCGGGCATTGGTTGCGGCTCGTCGTCGCTGATCATGTCCTGGCGCTGGTGACGGTGCGGCGGACGTGCCGGCGCATCGATCAGCGGACGCGACAGATAGCGCGACAGCTCCTGCAGCGCACGCTGGTAGACATCGCGCTTGAATTCGATGACCACATCCAGCGGCACCCAGTACTCATGCCAGCGCCACGCATCGAACTCGGGATGACTGGTCAGTCGCAGGTTGACATCGCAATCGCGTCCGACCATGCGCAGCAAAAACCAGATCTGTTTTTGACCGCGATAGTGACCGCGAATATCGCGCTTGATAAAGCGGTCGGGCACCTCATAGCGTAGCCAGTCGCGCGTGCGGCCGACTATCTTGACATGCTCGGCACGAAGCCCGATCTCTTCTTCGAGTTCGCGGAACATGGCCTGCTCGGGTGTTTCGCCGTATTTGATTCCGCCCTGAGGAAATTGCCACGAGTGCTCGCGTACCCGTTTTCCCCACCACACCTCATTGTGGGTGTTGAGCAGAATGATGCCGACGTTCGGGCGAAAGCCTTCACGATCAAGCATTAGTGCACCTCGAAACTTTCTGCGGTCCGGTACGCCGTTCTCTGATTCGCGCCTGCAGCGCTCAAGAAAAATTGTCTGCCACGGTCTTGCGGCGGCAGCCGATCAACTCAAATGCTGCGTAATGTGCGAAGAGTAGGCGCATCGGCCAACTAATCCTTTAAAATTGGAACCGATTATAACCCTCTCTTTTTAAAAAGAATTCACCGTCATGCGCGCCTCCCGATTTTTTATTTCCACCCTTAAAGAAGCTCCTGCCGACGCCGAAATCGTCAGCCATCAACTGATGATGCGAGCCGGCATGATCAAGCGCCTCGGTTCCGGAATTTATACCTACATGCCGATGGGACTGCGCGTGATCCGCAAGGTCGAGGCGATCGTGCGCGAAGAAATGAACCGTGCCGGTGCAGTCGAATTGCTGATGCCGGTCGTGCAACCGGCCGAGCTGTGGCAGGAGACGGGTCGCTGGCAGGAATACGGTGCCGAACTGATGCGCGTGAAAGACCGTCATGGCCGTGATTTCATCATCCAGCCGACCTCCGAAGAAGTCATCACCGACATCGCCCGCACCGAGATCAAGTCGTATCGTCAGTTGCCGGTCAATTTTTATCATGTGCAGACCAAGTTCCGCGATGAGCGCCGGCCCCGTTTCGGCCTGATGCGCGGGCGCGAATTCACGATGAAAGATGCCTACTCGTTCGACCGCGATCCGGCCGGCATGAAGCAGTCGTACCAGATCATGTTCGATGCCTATGTGCGGATCTTCACGCGCTTTGGCCTGGGCTTCCGTCCGGTGGCGGCCGACAACGGTGCCATCGGCGGTTCCGGTTCGCATGAATTTCATGTCATTGCCGATACCGGCGAAGACGCCATCGTCTATTGCCCAACCTCCGATTACGCCGCCAACATGGAAGCCGCCGAAGCCGCGCCTATTGCCACACCGCGCGCTGCGCCGGCACAGGAACTGATCAAGACAGCGACCCCGGGCAAAGCCAAGTGTGAGGACGTTGCGGCACTGCTGGCGGTACCGCTGCAACAGACAGTGAAATCGCTGGTCCTGACAGTCGATACCGAAACTGACGGTGTCATCGTCGACAAGCAAGTCTGGCTACTCCTGCTGCGCGGCGACCATGACCTCAACGAAATCAAGGCCGGCAAGGTGCCCGGACTGGCCGGTTACCGCTTCTCGACCGAAGCCGAAATTATCGAATACTTTGGCACGCCGCCTGGCTATCTCGGTCCGATCAATACCGTCAAGCCGGTGCATGTCGTTGCTGATTTCAGCGTCGCCCACATGAGCGATTTCATTTGCGGTGCCAATGCGGTCGACTTCCATTTCACCGGTGTCAACTGGGGCCGGGATGTGCCGGAGCCGGTCAGCTACGATCTGCGCAACGTCGTCGCCGGTGATGCCTCGCCGGACGGCAAGGGCGTACTGGCGATCCAGCGCGGCATCGAAGTCGGTCACGTTTTCCAGCTGGGTACACGCTACTCGGAAGACATGAAAGCGACGTTTCTCGATGAAAACGGCAAGCCGCAATTGCTGCAGATGGGCTGCTACGGCATCGGTGTGACGCGTATTCTGGGTGCCGCCATCGAACAGAATTTCGATGACAAGGGCATCATCTGGCCGGTCTCGATCGCACCGTTCGACATCGTGCTGTGCCCGATGGGCTACGATCGCAACGAGGCCGTCAAGACTGCCGCCGACACCTTGCTGGCTGACTTGCTGGCAGCAGGGATTGATGCGATCCTCGACGATCGCGGTGAACGCCCGGGCGCGATGTTCGCGGACTGGGAGCTGATCGGCGTGCCACATCGCATTGTCATCGGCGACCGTGGCCTCAAGGATGGCAAGCTCGAATACCAGGGGCGGCGCGAAACAGCTGCCACGGCCGTCGACATAGCGGATGCCGTGGCCTTCGTTCAGGCGCGTTTGCTGGCCTAGTAGCCTCTAGTTCTGCCGCTGGACCGGCGGAACGTTCTGTCCGGTGTCGCCACTTACCGACGTAATAAAACGGGCGGCACAGGATAAGTCCAACGGGGTTCAACGACGGAGACGACATGAAAACGATGCTGAGACTGCTGGTGCTGGCCCTGCTGCTGATCGCTGGCAGTGCGCAGGCGGGCAACCAGAAAGAAGAGGCGATGGCCGATTCCGTGCGACTGGCCTTATCCCGTGCCATCACCGAATCCCGTCCGATGAAAATGCGTTTCGCCGATATCCAGGAGCGTATTCAGTACCTGTACTGGCGCGGTGAGATGTCCGAGCGCCTGAAAAAGAAGCTGCCCGATACGCAGGTCCGTATCGAATTCCTTGAAACCGTCTGGTATGAAGCGCGTCGTGCCGGTCTCGATCCGGCCATGGTGCTCGGCCTGATCCAGGTCGAATCGGCATTTCGCAAGTACGCACTTTCTCCGGTCGGTGCGCACGGCTACATGCAGGTCATGCCATTCTGGTCGCGCGTGATCGGCGACAGTGATCGCAGCAAGCTGTTCAACATGCAGGCCAATCTGCGCTACGGCTGTTCTATCCTGCGCATGTATGTCGACATGGAACGCGGCGATCTCTACCTCGCACTGGGACGCTACAACGGCAGTCGCGGCCGTCCCGAATATCCGAATGCCGTACTGTCCGCCTGGCGCGGATGGGAGTTTAAAAGCGTCTGATCTGCCCCGGAATCCCGCCTTGTTGGATTGTCATCAAGCTGTCATGCACACTGCCTACACTCCTGGTTTTCAACAAGGAGTGAACCATGCGCATTCGTTTGATTGGCTTGCTGATTGCCTCTGCCTGGGGCCTGACCGCCTGCGGTACTTCGGCAACGTCCACCATCGCCCCCCCTAAAAATGTGATCCTGTTTCTTGGCGACGGCTATGGCATGGTGCCAATGACCGCCGCGCGGATTTATGCAGTCGGTGAAGATGGCGAACTGACCATCGACCAGTTTTCGGACACCGCCTTCGTCAAGACCTATTCGAACGATGCCCAAGTCACCGACAGTGCGCCATCAATGGCGGCCTACATGACAGGTGTCAAAACTAATAACGAAGTCATCTCATCGAGCGCCGATACCCATCCGACCGATGCCAATGGCAAAGCCTATCTGAGCGGTGCCGACAGTACCTGCCCGACCAGCGGCAACGGAACGCCGGTCACGACATTGCTCGAACTGGCGAAAGCGGCCGGCCGCGGCACGGCAGTCGTCACGACCACACGCGTCACGCATGCGACGCCTGCCGCGACTTACGCACACGTCTGTCATCGCGATGCTGAAAACACGATCGCCACACAATTGGTGCCGGGCGGTTCCGGTTACAACACCGCCCTTGGCGCTGATGGCGTTGATGTAGTGCTGGGCGGCGGCTGGCAAAATTTTCAGGCCAAAGGCGCGGCAACCGGCTCGTCACGCAGCGACACCCGTGACCTGACAGTCGAAATGAAGAGCAAGGGATATACCTACATTACCGACAAGGCCGGACTCGATGGCGTGCCGGCGACCACTACCAAATTGCTGGGACTGTTCACCGCCAGCCACATGAACTTCGATCTGGACCGCGATCCTGCCAAGGAACCCAGCCTGACCGAAATGGCCGGCAAGGCACTCGACATCGTCTCGAAAAACCAGAAGGGCTACTTCATGATGGTCGAAGGCGGCCGGATCGATCAGGCTCTGCACCCGACACTGGCGCGCAAGGCCCTGCAGGATGCCAAGGCATTCGACGACGCGATCAAGGCCACCATTGCCAAGGTCCGCCTGACGGACCCGACACTGGCCAATACGCTCATCATCGTCACCGCTGACCACGATCACACGATGGTCATGAACGGCTATGCCGCATTGACCGGCAAGACCACCGATACCAATCCCGGCATCCTCGGCCTGATGCGCGCCTACACCGATCCAAGCAAGCCTGCCAAAGACATTGACGGCAAGCCTTTCACCACGCTGGTATTCGGCAACGGCGAAAATCGTATCCAGGCCAATCGCAGCACGACGGTGGATCTGACCGACGCGCAGGTCTACGACAAAAACTATCATCAGGAAGCCGCTGTGCGGGTACCTGCCGGCAGCGAAACGCATGGCGGAGCCGACGTATTCCTCGGTGCGATGGGCCTCGGTGCCGACACGTTCCACGGCACGCTCGATAACACGCAGGTCTTTACGCTGATGAAATCAGCGGCCGGACTTTGATCACGACATCACGGAGAACAACAACATGATCAAGAAACTGGTACTCAGCGCGATGGCCGCAAGTGTCGCCGCAAGTTTGGCTGTCGTCTTCGCTGCCCCGGCCATGGCCGCTGGCGAAGCCAAGAACGTGATTTTTTTCCTTGGTGACGGCATGGGGCCGGTCACCAAGACCGCCGCACGGATCTACAAATACAGCGAATCCGGTTCGCTGGGCATGGACACGATGCCGTACACCGCCCGCGTCAAGACCTATTCGCTGGATGCACAAACCACCGACAGTGCGCCGTCGATGGCGGCATACATGACCGGTGTCAAAGAGCGCAATGACGTCATTTCGATGAGCGGCGATACCATCGCCAAAGCGCCTTCAAAGGATGTCGCCACCAACGTCTCGAACGCCGTCACCAATTGCGCCGCCACCGGCAACGGCACCGCCGTGATGACGCTGACCGAGTACGCCATCGCGCAGGGCAAAGCCACCGGTACCGTGACCACAGCACGCCTGACACACGCCACGCCAGCGGCGACCTACGCCCATTCCTGCCATCGCGATGCCGAGTATGAAATCGCCCGCCAGGCAGTCCCGGGTGGTAGCGGTTTCAATACGAAGCTGGGTGCCGGTCTTGACGTCATGATGGGCGGAATCAGTTATTACTGGCGCCCGTATGTGGCCGGTACGACGCCACGCGGACGGCCCGACGGACGTGACCTGGTCGCCGAGTTGCAAGGCAAGGGCTACACGTTTGCCAGCGATCTGGCCAGCCTGAATGCCGCACCGACGACCCCGGGCAGCAAGCTGATCGCCTTGTTTGATCAAGCGTTGGTGCAAGGGCACATGTCGTATGACGCCGACCGCAATGCGGCCGTGGAACCCAGCCTGGCGCAGATGACCACCAAGGCCATCGAATTGCTGTCAAAGAATTCGAAAGGGTATTTCCTGATGGTCGAAGGCGGTCGTATCGATCACGCACTGCATGCCACCAATGCCCGCCGGGCACTTGTCGACACCATCGCCTTTGACGATGCGATCAAGGCAGCACTGGCCACGGTTGACCTGAGCAACACACTCATTGTGGTCACCGCCGACCATGATCACACGATGGCCTTTAACGGCTATGGCAAGCGGGGCAGTCCTATTCTCGGCAACAACATCAGCTACCAGACCGGCAAGCCGAGTCTCGATGCCGATGGCGTACCGTATTCGACGCTGGTGTTTGGTAACGGTCCCAATCGCAAGGACACCCGCGTGACGGTTGACACCAGTATTGTCGAAGGACTTGATTACCAGCAGGAGTCAGCGATCCGGACCTCGAACGGTGGCGAGAGCCACGGCGGCGGCGATGTTCAGCTCTACGGTGCCGGTGCCGGGTCCAAAATATTCAAGGGCACGATCGACAACACGAAAGTGTTCACGCTGGTCAAGAGCGCTGCCGGTCTGTAATCCTGATCGCAGCACAATGGTGGCAGCGCCTGGCGCTGCCACTTTTTCCATTTTTGGATTCCAATGAAAAATTTTCCTCTAGCACTGTTGCTGCTCACCGCGACGATGTCGGCCGGCGCGGCAGAATTGCCGTCGCTGGATGCCACCGTAACTTACGATAGCAAGTTCGTATCGCATGCCGGTGTCACCGAAACACGACAGTTCCGTAACATCCTGATCCGTCGTCCCGGTCATGTCTGGATGGAGCGCGTTCTGCCTGCACAGGCGCAGGAGCACGCCGCGGCACACGCCGGCCACAAGCACTTTGATTTTGAAACTTCGACCCAGCACCTGACGCGCACCGCCACCGGAGCGATCCGCGCCGAGTACGTCGATCGCGGCGAGCGCCGTGTCGTGTTCGTACCGCCAACGGAATACAGCGTCAGCGGGTTTGATGGTTCATGGGATAACGCTGCTGCGATGGTCTCGGAAAAAGCCGTCAAGGCGATGCCCTTGTCAAAACGCGTGACCACCGTCGCAGGTACCGAGTGGCGCGAAGAGTCGCGCAATGGCTGGTACAACCGGGTCCTCTGGTCGAACCGGCAGCAGGTCGCGCTGATCGTGGAATCAGGCAAAACCGATGGCAGCATCACGCGTCGCACCGTGCTCGAATTGCAGCCGGCCACGGCGGACGCCGCGTTGCCATGGAAGCAGATCGGTGCTTATGCGCAAATGGAGTACGACGATTTCATGGATTGAACCAGCCGGTCCGCCAAAAGCAAAATGCCCGCGAGCTGCGGGCATTTTGTCGTCGAACACCTGCCATGTTATTTCAGGTGATCTGAAATCAGTTTGGTCATCTCGAACATCGATACTTGTTTTTTTCCGCCGAAGATAGCGACCAGCTTGGCGTCGCCATTGATCATGCGTTTGTTGGCGTCATCTTGCAGGGCATTTTTCTTGATGTATTCCCAGACTTTTTTGGTCACTTCGGTCCGCGGCAGCGGATCGGCACCAACGACGGCAGCCAGTGTTGCCGAGGGTGTCATCGGTTTCATGAAGGCGGCATTGGGTTTGCGCGCCACGACCGGCTTGGCGGCTGCGGGCGCCTTGGCGGCGACTTTTTTTACGGCGGCTTTGGCCGCTACTGCCTTGACTGCTGCAGCTGGTTCAGCGGCTGCGGGTTTTTTTGCTGTTGCCATCTTCAAAGCTCCTTCACGAATTTTTTTCGGTCGATGCGCCGTTTCACGCAGCGCTCATAGTGGTGGGGATTTTCCGGCCGCGCAAGCATTTTTTGAGACTTTGTAGCGCTTATTTTGAGGGGTGTTCGTGGCGGAAACCCTTGGCTAGCGCCACTTGCCTGATGATTCGATCGGCCCCGGGCAGTCCTGCTGTCCAGGGCGTGACGGTGACCGTAAGTTGATCTTGCGCTGGCGTCAGCGCATTCCGCCGCCCGGCATCATGCCTTTCATGCTGCGCATCATTTTCATCATGCCGCCGCCCTTGAGTTTTTTCATCATGGTTTGCATCTGGTCGAACTGCGCCAGCATCCGGTTGACTTCCTGCACCTGCACGCCGGCGCCGTTGGCGATACGGCGCTTGCGGGTGGCCTTGATCAGTTCCGGCTTGGCGCGTTCCTGTTTGGTCATCGAATTGATGATGCCTTCCATGCGGCGCACCTGCTTGTCGGCATTGCCCATGTTGGCACCGGCGGCGGCTTGCTGGAATTGCGCCGGCAGCTTGTCCATCATGCTGGCCATACCGCCCATTTTTTTCATTTGTCCGAGCTGTGCCTTGAAGTCGTTCAGGTCGAAGCGGCCGCCCGACTTGATCTTCTGCGCCATGTCCTGCGCGGCAGCCATGTCGACGCCTTTTTGCGCTTCTTCGACCAGCGCCAGGATGTCGCCCATGCCGAGGATGCGGTTGGCCATCCGCTGCGGATCGAAAGCTTCGAGACCGTCGAGCTTTTCGGCAGTACCGGCGAACTTGATTGGCTTGCCGGTGATGTGTCGCACCGACAGCGCCGCACCGCCACGCGCATCGCCATCGAGCTTGGTCAGCACGATGCCGGTCAGCGGCAAGGTATCGTTGAAGGCCTTGGCGGTATTGATCGCATCCTGACCCAGCATCGCATCGACGACGAACAGGGTTTCGATCGGCTTGACGGCAGCATGCAGCGCAGCGATCTCGGCCATCATTTCGGCATCGATACCGAGGCGGCCGGCGGTGTCGATGATCAGCACATCGTGATAATGGCGCTTGGCAAAGTCGAGCGCCGCCAACGCGATATCGACCGGCTTGTCGGTCGTCAGCGACGGGAAAAAGTCCGCGCCGACTTGCGCCGTCACCGTCTGCAACTGCCCGATCGCGGCCGGACGATAGACGTCGGCCGAGACCGTCAGGACCTTTTTCTTGTGCTTTTCTTTCAGGAACTTGGCCAGCTTGCCAACCGTGGTGGTCTTGCCGGCACCTTGCAAACCAGCCATCAGGATCACGGCCGGCGGCTGGGTCGCAAAACTCAGCAGCGAGGCTTCCGGACCGAGGTCGCCGCCCATCATCGCCGCCAGTTCTTTCTGGACCACGCCGACCAGTGCCTGGCCCGGCGACAGCGAGCCGATCACTTCCTCGCCCATCGCCTTGGTCTTTACCTTGGCAATGAACTCGCGCACCGCGGGCAGGGCGACGTCCGCTTCGAGCAATGCCAGGCGCACTTCGCGCAGCATCTCGGCGGTATTGGTTTCGGTCAGGCGGGCTTCGCCGCGCATGGTCTTGACGACCTTGGCAAGGCGTTGGGTCAGGTTGTCTAGCATCGGAGGGCCATCGAAAAAAGGACTGCGGTGAGAGGGCGCGGCATGTCGCGCGGGTTGGCGGCATTTTACCTGATGCGACTGACGCCACGACAGGCTTTGCCAGTGCGAGAATCCGGACGATATCTTTGGCTTGTGTGCGGATTCCCGCCTGAACTCAGCTGCTTCCCGTATGCTCGCCCTTGCAGCGGCGCGCCCGGACACCCGGTCACGGCACTGGCACGAACCCTGCATTACGCTGAGTACAATTCAATCAACAGGAGACCAGCATGTCCACCACAATGTTCCCGAAACTCTGTCTTGCCGTCGCCATCGCCGGCACCGCCTTGTCCGCGCAGGCGCAGGAAGTGATTCGTCTGGGAAATCTGAAGCTCGCGCATTTCGGCGCCGTGTCGTACATCAAGGAAATCGCGCCGCAGTGCGGTATCAAGATTGAAGAGCGCACCTTCGCCAAAGGCCTCGACGTGATGCAGGCCATCATCGCCGGTGAACTCGATGTTGGCGCGACCGCTTCCGAAGCGGCGATTGCCGGTCGCGCCAATGGCACACCGATCTACATCGTGGCCGGTTTCGCCAAGGGCGGTGCGCAGCTGGTCGCGCGTCCGGATGCCGGCATCAAATCGGTCAAGGATTTGAAAGGCAAGAAAGTCGGCGTCACCCGTGGCGGTATCCAGGAAGTCCTGCTGGCGGCCGAGCTCGGCCAGAATGGCCTGACCTCATCGGATTCGCCGGGCAAGGATGTGCAGCTGATTTATCTGGCCTATCCCGACCTCAATCAGGCGCTGCTGGGCAAGAACCTCGACGCGATCATGCAGACCGAGCCGCAGTCGTCACAGGCGATCAACAAGGGTTTCGGCGTCGGTGTGATGAAGCCGTATGACACGCCGATCGGCGAGCCGGTGCGTACGCTGGTGATGACCGAGAAGTTCTACAAGGAAAACCGTCCGGTCGCCGAGAAGTTCATGCGCTGCTTCGTGCAAGCCACCAAGACCTTCATCGAGACCAAGGGCGCGGCTGAAAAGTACGTCACCGAAACCATCTTCAAGGGCCAGATCAGCAAGGAAGATTTCAATGACGCGATCGGCAATTCGCCGTACTCATTCGATATCACCCCCGAGCATATCCAGATCACCACCGATACGATGTACAAATACGGCGTCGGCCGCATGGCCAAGCCGCCGGTGGCCAAGGATTTCGTCAAGACCGACTTGCTCGATCTGGCCAAAAAATCCCTGAACGTCAAATAAGAGCAGCGTCATGACGAATTTCAATTGGCGTCAAGCCGTCACCGGGCTGATCGTGCCTGTCGTTGCCATCGCAATCTGGCAAACCTGTTCCTCGATGGGCTGGGTCAATGCGCTGGTGCTGCCGTCACCGTACGCGGTACTGCACAAATGGTTCGAATACCTGCTGCCGCTGACGCCGTATTCAGCCGACTCCGGCAGCTGGCTCAAGTGGGCCTTCTCCGGTGAACTGCTGATCGATACCTTCAACAGCATGTACCGCGTCGTGGTCGGCTTCCTGGTCGGCGCTGGCCTGGCCCTGCCGCTGGGCCTGTCGATGGGCGCCAGCAAGCGGGTCTATGCCTGGCTCAATCCGTTGATGCAGGTGCTGCGGCCGATCCCGCCGATTGCCTACATTCCGTTGTCGATCCTGTGGTTCGGCCTGGGTAATCCACCGGCAGTATTCCTGATCGCCATCGGCGCGTTCTTCCCGGTGCTGATCAACACGATCGCCGGCGTGCGCAATGTCGACAGCATTTATCTGCGCGCCGCCCGCAACCTCGGTGCCAGCCAGAGCACGCTGTTCCTGCGCGTGATGTTGCCGGCGGCCGTGCCGTACATCCTGTCGGGCGTGCGGATCGGTATCGGTACCGCCTTCATCGTCGTGATCGTGGCCGAAATGATCGCCGTCAATAACGGTCTGGGTTTTCGCATCCTCGAAGCGCGCGAATACTTCTGGTCCGACAAGATCATCGCCGGCATGATCAGCATCGGCATGCTAGGCCTGGTCATCGATCTCGCGGTCACCCGCCTGAATAATCATTTGCTGCGCTGGCATCGTGGTCTGGAGAATTGAAATGAGTGCATCCCCCATCAGCATCAGCGGCGTCAACAAGATCTTCACGACCGTCGACCACGACGTCATCGCGCTGCAAAACATCAATCTCGAGATCCCGAGCGGCCAGTTCGTCTGCCTGCTCGGGCCGTCCGGTTGCGGCAAGTCGACACTGCTCAATGCCGTTGCCGGCTTTGCGCTGCCGACCTCGGGCACCATCGTCACCGGTGACACCACGGTAACCGGACCAGGTCCGGACCGCGGCATGGTGTTCCAGGAATACGCGCTGTTCCCGTGGATGACGGTCGAGCAAAACGTCGCCTTCGGCCTCGAAATCAAGGGTATGCCCAAGGCCGACATCGCACCGCGTGTGCTGGCACTGCTCGAAACACTGGGCCTGAAGGACTTCCGCCAGCGCTTCCCGAAAGACCTGTCCGGCGGCATGCGCCAGCGTGTCGCGATTGCCCGCGTGCTGGCACTCGATTCGCCGATCATGCTGATGGACGAGCCGTTCGGTGCACTGGATTCCCTGACCCGGCGCACGTTGCAGGATGAATTGCTGCGCATCTGGGCCGAGCTGAAAAAAACCATCCTGTTCGTCACCCACAGCATCGAGGAAGCCATCTATCTGGCCGACCGCATCGTCGTGATGACGTATCGTCCGGGCACCGTCAAGCGCGACATCCTGGTCGACTTGCCCCGTCTGCGCGATCCGTCATCGGCCGAATTCAATGCCCTCAAGCGTGAACTGGGCCAACTGGTGATGGAAGAGCAGCAGCGCCATCAAAGCGATGAAATCAGGATGGCTGCGGTCGACTGATGATGGCGCTGTTGCACGTGCAGGTGCACCGGCGCCGGCTGTGGCTGGCGGTCGCCGCTTCGCTGCTTCTTGTCGGCCTGACCTACTGGCTGGCTGCGCGCATGGCGCGCAGCGATATCGACCGTCAGAGCGAGCGCCAGTTGCAGATCATCGCGCTGGACCTGCAATCAATGCTGGAAAAATTCGAGACGCTGCCGTTCGCGCTGTCGGTCCATCCGGATCTGACGGCGGCCTTGCTGCAACCTGCCGACGCGGCCACCGTGGCGCGCGTCAACCGGACGCTGCAAACCGTCCAGCGGCAGGCCCGTGTCGCCGCCATCTACCTGATGGATCGCCAGGGGCTGACGATTGCGGCGAGTAACTGGAACGATGCCCAGAATTACATCGGTCGTAATTTCGCTTTCCGGCCGTACTTCCGCGACGCGATTGATGGCGGGGCCGGGCGCTTTTATGGCATCGGCAGCACCACCAGCGAGCCGGGGTATTTTATTGCGCAGCCGGTGCTTGCAAGCGGGCAGGGTGGGGAAGGCAAAGCGCCGCTGGGCGTACTTGCCGTCAAAATCAGCCTCAACGAATTTGAACGCACCTGGCAAACCAGCGACGAACCGATCGTGCTGGCCGACAAGGATGGCGTAGTCTTTCTTGGCAACCGGCCGGCCTGGCAGTACCGCAGCCTGGCACCGGTCGACTCCGCCGCGCGCGACAAAATCGAAGCCACTTTGCAATACGTTGGCAAGACCATCACGCCGATCACCAGCCTGCCGGCAGCCAGCCGGAAGGGTTACGACCAATCCGTGGCGCGTCCGGTCGGGCGACTCGGCTGGCAATTGCGCTTGTTTCCGGCGCAGGCGCGCATCACGCGCACGGCGCTGCTGTGGTCGGGTGCGGTCGCGCTGGTGTTGCTGAGCGCGATGCTGTCGCTGTGGGCGCGTCATCAGCGTCGCCGCCGGCTCGAAGAACGGCAGGCATCGCGTCAGGCATTGCAGCAAGCTGCCGAAGAACTCGATCTGCAAATCGCCTTGCGTACCGGCGAACTGCTGCAAGCGAACCGTGACCTCGGCGACAAGTACGCCCGCCTCGAACACGCTGAACAATTGTTGCGCACCACTCAGGACGAGCTGGTGCAAGCCGGCAAGCTGGCGATGCTCGGCCAGATGGCGGCCGGCGTCACGCATGAACTGAACCAGCCGCTGGCCGCGATCCGCGCCTTTGCCGACAATGCGGTGACCTTTCTGGAGCGTGACCAGCCCGCCCAGGCCAGTGCCAACCTGTTGCATATCAGTGCGGCCAGTGCGCGCATGGGCATCATCATCGGCCAGCTCAAAGGCTTCGCGCGCAAGAGCCACGGCAGTGTCGCGCTGGTCGAACTGACGCCATCGGTGCATGCTTCGGCGTTGCTGTTGCAAGCCGAGTTCGACCGGCTCGGCGTGGTGCTGCAACTCGATATCGCCGTGCCGCTGCAGATTACCGGCGACGCGGTACGCCTCGAGCAAGTGCTGATCAATCTGCTGCGCAATGCGCTCGATGCCGTCGAAGAAGCGCCACCGCGCCATGTTGCGTTGAGCGTGGTGCGCGATGGCGATCACGCGCTGGTCTGCGTGCGCGATTCCGGTCGTGGTATTCCGGAGGACGTCGCCGCACAATTGTTCGCGCCGTTTTTTACCACCAAGCCAAGCGGCAAGGGACTCGGCCTCGGTCTGGCGATTTCATCGTCTATCGTGCAGGCGATGCGCGGGCAATTGTCGGCACATAACCTGCCCGGAGGCGGCGCCGAATTCCAGTTGCGATTGCCCTTATTTACTGCTACCGAAAGCGCCGGATGAGCTCCAATCACGTCGTACTGGTCGAAGACGAAGCCGCCTTGCGACTGGCCACCGGCCAGACCCTCGAACTCGGTGGCTTCACCGTACTGCCCTGCGCCAGTGCCGAACAAGCTGATGGCTTGCTGGTGCGTGATTACGCCGGGGTACTGGTCACCGACGTGCGTTTGCCGGGCCGCTCCGGTCTGCAACTGCTGGCGCAGGTGATGGCCATCGATGCTGATTTGCCGGTGGTGGTGGTGACCGGTCACGGCGATGTCGAGATGGCCGTCGAGGCGATGCGCGCCGGTGCCTACGACTTCATCGAAAAGCCGTTCGCTGCCGGACGCCTGCTGGCCGCGGTGCGGCGCGCGCAAGAAAAGCGCGATCTGGTGCTGGCGAACCGCAGGCTGCAGGCGGCGTGGTTGCAGCAGCCCGGTCTGCCGCCGCTGCTCGGCCAATCTGCCGCAATCGAACGGGTGCGCACGCTGGTCGCCTCGCTCGGGCCGACGTCGGTCGACGTGCTGATCAATGGTCAGACCGGCAGCGGCAAGGAAGTCGTCGCGCGCCAGCTGCATGCGGCCAGCAAGCGCAAAGGTCATTTTGTGGCGATCAATTGCGGCGCGCTGCCGGAATCGGTATTCGAATCCGAGATGTTCGGCCACGAAGCCGGTGCCTTCACGGGCGCGCAAAAGCGCCGTATCGGCAAGCTTGAATATGCCGATGGCGGCACGCTATTCCTTGATGAAATCGAAAGCATGCCGCTCAATTTGCAAGTCAAATTGCTGCGCGTGCTGCAGGAACGCAAGCTCGAACGACTCGGCGGCAACGAGCCGGTACCGTTCGACTGCCGCGTTATCGCCGCCAGCAAGGCTGACCTGTTGCAGCTCAGCGCCAGCGGTGCGTTTCGCGAAGACCTGTACTACCGCCTCAGCGTGGTCAGCATCGGCTTGCCGCGGCTGGCGCAACGACGCGAAGATATCCCGCTGTTACTGGCGCATTTTGTGCAGGCCGCGGCGCTGCGGCACCAGCGGCCGGTGCCACTCTGGAGTACGGCGCAACTGTTGCACTGGCAATCGCGCGACTGGCCGGGGAATGTGCGCGAACTGCGCAATGTGGCCGAGCGGCTGGTGCTCGGTGTTCTCGAGGGCAGCGCCGTGGTTGATGCGGACGATGCCGGTAGCCATCATCTGACAACCTTGCTCGATGCCTACGAAAGCATGCTGATCACGGCAGCATTGACCGCGACCGATGCCAGCGTGGCGCTGGCCGCCGAACGGCTCGGCCTGCCCCGGAAAACCTTGTACGACAAACTGAAAAAACACCGGATCACGGCGGGCCGTTCGCTTGATTGAGTTGGGTTGGTGACGCAGTGCGCCACCGGCTTGGTGTAAACTCTGGCGATGCAAAATTACTCCTTCATAGCCGCCGCGCTGTTGTACGCGAGCTGCGCTTTTCTGCCGACGCGCTGGCGCCTGCCGATTTCCGGCGGTGTCGCGCTGGCCTGGACGCTGCATGGTCTGGGTTTGTGGTCGGACGTGGTGGTGCAGGATTCACTGCGACTCGGCTTTGCACAAATGCTGTCGGCCGCACTGTGGATTTCGGTCGCCGTGTACTGGGTCGAAAACCGCAACATGGCGCTCGACAGCATGCGTGTACTGATGCTGCCGGTAGCTGCCGTGGCCGTGTTGCTGCCGATAGTTTTTCCGGGCAATGTGGTGGCGCTGGACGGCAAGACCGCGCTGTTCCCGTGGCATGTGGCCGTCGCGATGCTGGCGTACAGCACGCTGACGACGGCGGCTTTTCATGCGGTGCTGATGGCGGTGCAGGAATCATATCTGCACGCGCGCCGTGGCCCGCTCAGTGAGCGCAAGGGAGGCTGGTATGCGTCCGCCATCGCGCATTTGCCGGCGCTGCTCACCATGGAAAAAATGCTGTTCCGCCTGATTGCGATCGGTTTCGGTTTGCTCACGCTGACGGTGCTGTCGGGCCTGCTGTTTTCCGAGCAGCTGTTCGGCAAGGCCTTGACCTGGGATCACAAGACGATTTTCACACTGTTGTCGTGGGTACTGTTCGGCGTGCTGCTGGCCGGACGTCACTGGCGCGGCTGGCGTGGCAGGACCGCGCTGACCTTCACGCTGACCGGTTTCGTGACCCTGCTGCTGGCCTATGTCGGCAGTCGCTTCGTGTTCGAGGTCGTGTTGCACCGGGGGCTGACATGAAATTACTCGCCTGGCTGGTACTGGTGCTGCTGGTGATTTACGCAGTGCGCAAGAAAATGACGGCCGCGATGCGGCAACCGCCGCCACCGCAAGCGCAGCGTCCCCCTGAAGTCGAAGG